>JASHOT010000281.1 GCA_030040965.1 Candidatus Sulfotelmatobacter sp.
CTCAATTACACAATTCGTCGCTTGAAGGACAAGATTGCAACCCGGTCCGTTCCTACTGGTGAAATAGAACTGCGCGAAAGTGAAGCTACCTCCTGGGAAGGGCCGAGGACGGTATCTACCTCATCCTAGAGGTTTTGAATCTGTCTCGCGTTGCCAACAGCATGGGCAGCGTGGCCTTGGCCCAGCGAGCCATCGCGGACGCTACGAAGTTTGCCGAGAACCGGCTTGCATTTAATCGGCCCATCATCGACCATCCCCTCCTCCAGCAGCAGTTCGCTGAACGCCGCGAAAGCCTGCGCGCGGTATTTGCGCTGGCTTGGGAAGCAGGACGTCTCTTGAACGAAGTCTGGCGCGAGCATCGACCGTACTCGGATCGGTATCACCTGTTTCGGCTCATTGCTCACCTCGCCAAATACTGGACCGCGGAGTTCGCGGTGCAGACCGCGAAATGGTCGATTGAAGTCCACGGTGGTCTGGGTGTTCTCGAGGAATTCCGCGTCGAACGCTGGCTCCGTGAGGCGATGATATTGGCAATTTGGGAGGGGACCGCACATCGCCAATTACTCGATGCCCTAGAGGTCATCGAACGCAAACAGGCTCACCACCTGCTGATTCAATATTTACGGCCTGCGAACCGAATGCCAGAACTCCAGGAAACGGTCGACGCCATCGACGCCCATCAAAGACTTCCCCTTAGCGAACGTGAGCGTACGTGGGAACCCCTTGGAACTAGGCTCGCAAAGACGACGGCTGCCGCTCTTCTCGAGCAATTGCAGAATCGTTGATCTGTTTTGCCGGCGTCGATCTAATCGAGATTCCAAGCCCGGACAAAAAATCCTCGTCCTCGCGCGTTAGGACGAGTTCGCCTGGATCCTCAATGACCTGGTGCATCCCGGGTTTGCGGGAAACCGTCAGTTCGAAGGCATGGTCGCGGATCCGGCGATCTTCGGATCCCTCGCGCACGAAATTGTGGAGAACCCATCGAATGGTCATAGGCAACTCCTCGCGGCTGTTCGAGCTCAACTCAAAACACGCGCAGGCAACCGTGCGGTTAATAGCATGCGAAATGATTAACGATGAGCTGAGAGAACCGCTCGGGCAGTTCTTCGGCCGATTCAGTAGGAGTCATCAGCCAGTCCAGCTCAGAGGCAGGAATAGCGGTTCGAGGCGAACCCCTTCACCTTTCTCTATTGTAGTCCGGCTTGGACTGACCTTGCCTTTATGTTCCAGAAATCACCTAGAGCGGACCTTCCCAATTGACACTCTGCATTTGGCAATCGTATCTTTACACGAGAAGCAAAGTTGGCGATGGGGCCCGCCCGAATGCCGAAAGGCTGACGGCTCCTACCATTTGGGCTCCTGCTCGGCTGAAACGAGCAATCCTAGGTCGCCAATGTCACTCGACTCCCAATTCCCGAATCTGGCCGATGATCGGCGGAAGAAACCAGAGATGACGACGAACCTGATTCGTCGGCTAGGGCCGCTTGAGGAGGAACTTGCGCAAAAGACCTGGGAACTGATCAGGCTTCGAATCCTACTCGCCGAGCAAGAACTGTTTCTGGCCAATCTGCAGGCCGAACTTGGCGCCTTCCGCGTTCGCTATCTTCGCGAAGTCGGCCAGCTCTACGCCGAGCTCGACGATTGGAGCGAGAAACTCGCCGCTTGGCTCTCGAAAAATGCTGCAGAAGACTTGTCGGGCTGGGACTATGAAAGTTGGGATGCCAAGATTTGCGAGCTGGCAGGAGAAGATCCTCGAAAAGAAGGAACGCCCTCCCCTTGGGGACGAGCACGCAAGGGCCCGGCCCGAGTCAACCCATTCGTCGAGGACGGTTCGGCACAAGAGTTTCATGCGCCCGCATCCCTTAAGAGTCTGTATCGGGAAGTCGCCAAGCGAGTCCATCCCGATCTAGCCGCAGACGAATCCGACCGGCGGAAGCGTGAACTCCTCATGAAACGGGCAAACGATGCGTACCAACGCGGCGACCACGACGCGCTGCGAAAAATTCTCGAAGATTACGAGACCAGTCCGGAATCCGTGCAAGGTGGAGACCTTGCTGCCAAGCTGCTCCGTGTGACCCGGCAGATCACGCAAGTCAATATACGGCTGTCTCAGATCGATCTTGAAATCGAAAAGCTGACAAGTTCGGATATCGGAAAACTAAAATCCCGATCGGACGCTGCCTTTGCGGCCGGCGAGGACCTGCTCGCCCAGATGGCGGCAGACCTTCGCACCAGAATTGAGACAGCCCGGCGCGAGCAGACCGCGAGGGACACGGAATGAGCGACGAAAAGATCGAGTCGCGCGAACTACTCACTCGTCCGTCTGACGGAATGACCGTAGTGCGTCGTGGAGTTGAGGATCTCGCCGCCAAAGCGGAAGCTGATCGCCTGTTCGAAGCAGGTCTGGGGCATTGGGAACAGCGGGAATATCGAGACGGCGTTCGATGTTTCGCACGCTGCTTGCGCCACAATCCGAATCACGCTGCGTCACAGTTCTATATCGGTCTTGCCTATTATCAGGGAGCCGGCATGCCTGGCAAGGATTACGAACAGGCGGCAGTCAGCTGGCGGAAAGCCGCTCTGCAGGGCAATCCAGAAGCACAAAACAATCTTGCGCGTGCCTATGAGCAAGGACATGGTTTACCAAAGGATGACGAGAAGGCTGCCTACTGGTTTTCGAGAGCGGCCGAGCACGGCGATCCAACCGCGCAGTTCAACCTGGCAGTGATGTACGAACTGGGGCGTGGCGTGATCGCAGATCTGACAACGGCTGCCGCCTGGTATGAGAGAGCCGCAGAGCAAGGTTTCGCTGTTGCTCAGTCGAACCTTGGTGGTCTGTTCCGGCTGGGGCGCGGGGTTCCGCAGGATTACGTCCGCGCGGCTTTTTGGTATCGCAAGGCTTCTGATCAAGACCATCCTGTCGCGGAATTCAATTTAGCGGTGATGTACGAGTTGGGCCAGGGAGTGACCGCGAGTCTGACACATGCCGCGTATTGGTACCATCGCGCAGCGGAGCACGGGGAAGAATCGGCGCGGCAGTGTTTTGTGAAGGTGCTCAAGAAACTGGAGGCGTCGGAGCGGCAGCCCGCGGAGAGTTTCGAGACCTCGGCCTAGAAAACTCGCTCAACGTCAAAATTCCCCACCATTCGTAATCGCTGCACTTACACGCCACCCTTTCGGAGGAAGAGGCCGCTACTGTGACGAAGCAGCGATTCAACGGACCACGCTTCTCGAAACGCTGATTGCTACAGTCAGTCGGCCGAGGAGCTTGCTACCTGCTTTGATTTGTTGTGACGGAGATGGTTGTGTATGTCGGGCCAAAACTCTTTCAGGAGGTTAAACGCAGAATCTTCTAAGAGCAGAATGCTTCCGCGTTGCAGAGTTTGTCCATAAGAGCGGTCTGCTGCTGGGTAGTAGAGATTCGAGAGAGCCGCCGCTGTATAGTCGCCGAGGACCGCCGAACCATTGAACTCCAATTCCCCAATATCGTCACTGGTCCAGACCGAACGAGAGAGCGCATAAAGGCTGCGCTTCCAGACGCTCCCGTGCTCCATCCGGAAATAACGCGGGTCCTGATGAAATAGGGCCGGATACACACCACCTCCCAAGAACTCGGAAGTTGCTTCATCGGCAAAATCCGCCCCGTACCGTTTGCCGAAGCCCGCCGCGCCCTGTCCATACTGTGGGTGATCGTCGGCGGCCTGCTCCACTGCAGCATTCACTCCGGCTGAAACGAATCCATATGGGTCGAAAGCGTCTTCCGAAGAAAGTCTGAATTTCGTGCGCATGTTTATGGGCGCAAACCCTTTTTGGTGTTCGACCGTCCGATTGTTCGGAATCACATAGACGAGACGTTCGGAGCTCTTGTCGGGAGGAGGAGAAGAAGAAGTTGATTGTGCCATCGATGAAACCAGAAGCACCGTAAAGACCGCAGCAACGGTGCAGAACAGCGTTCTCGACGGTACCTGCGCGTTGGCTGAAAACCGACGCCACCTCGGAATATCGAGCCTGCTGAGCAGGTCTATGTCGGTACTGCCAAGTGTTTGCCGGAATGCGACCAGAGATGGACATTTCGGCGGCATTAATCACTCCCGGACCATTGAGGTCCTAATAGGAGTCATCAGCCTGCCGAAAGCCTCGCGCCAGGCGGTTAACGGTGGCACTCCTTCACCGATAACAACGTGGCTTCGGATTATAGTGCGGGTATATTTCTCTAATGTGAAAGCACGACTCAAAAACCGTGCCGGAGGCTCACAGATACTCTAGGACCGCCTTCAGATAGTTCCAAAACGCCTCTACCGTCGAGATTTGCACCCGCTCGTGCGGACTGTGCGGATCGACAATCGTCGGACCGAATGAAGCCATCTGCATTCCGGGATATTTTTCGCCGATGACGCCGCACTCCAGACCTGCGTGCATGGCGATCAGCCTGGCGGGGTGACCGAACAACCGTTCGTACGTTGCCTGCAGCTTTACTACGACGTCGCTGTTCGGCTCGGGCTTCCATCCTGGATAACTGCCCGAATGCTCGACGTCGAAACCCGCCAACTGAAAAATCGTGGCTACCATATTCGCTGCAGTCCACTTGCTGCTTTCGAGAGCGCTGCGCTGGCTGGTCACAATCTCCACCGTTTCGCCTTTGGTACTCACGGTCGCAAGATTCGTGGAGTTTTGCGTTAAGCCGGGAACATCCGGACTCATAGCCAAAACACCGTGAGGAAGGCTCGCCAAAAGATCAACCACAACCTTCGCGTCAGTTGCTTTCATGACGTTCGCGGGACGCGAAACGGGCTCAACTGTAATCTGTAACCCTGCATCGAATGCACCGAGATCCGCTTTGTATTCCTGTTCCGCCTTCGCGATGAGCGATCGCAACTCGCTCTCTTTTCGAGCATCGAGTAGCACAATGGCAGAAGCCTCGCGCGGGATTGCATTTTGTGCACTGCCGCCGTTCACCTCGCTGATGTCTGCCCGGCATTTACGGAGCACGGACTGGAGCGCACCGCCGAGGATACGTAGTGCATTTCCTCTGCCTTGGTGGATGTCCACGCCCGAGTGCCCACCCTTCAATCCAGACACTTTCACTCGCCAGGCCTGCACCGCTTTTGCTTTTCGCAAATCGATCTGACGGCGGCCGATCGTTTTCACCCCGCCAGCGCAACCAATGCAGATCGTGCCGGCTTCTTCCGTGTCGAGGTTCAGATAGTATTTCGATTTGAGCATCCCAGCAGAAAATTCGGTGGCGCCGGTGAGGGCGGTTTCTTCATCCACGGTGAAAACGAACTCGAGCGGACCGTGAGCCAAGTCTTTGCTGGCCATCACCGCCAGCGCCGCCGCGATGCCCACTCCGTTATCTGCACCCAGAGTTGTCCCATCGGCCTTGAGCCAATCGCCGTCGCGTATGATCCGGATCGGATCAGTGTCGAAATTATGGACCGTCCCTTCATTCTTCTCGCAAACCATATCGAGGTGTGCCTGTAACATCACCATGGGCGCGGCCTCGCGTCCCCTATGTGCCGGCTTGCGCACAACCAGGTTCCCCACTTTGTCCTGCATGACCTCGTAGCCGTTGTGTCCAGCTTGCGAAAGCACGTAGTCAATGACGGCGGCTTCTTTGGTGGAGGCGCGGGGAATTCTCGCAATGGCTCCAAAATGCTTCCAAATCTCCTTCGGCTCAAGACCTTCGAGCACTGGCGTCATAAATACTTCCCCTTTCTTAGCCCACGATGAAAGTTCAAACTTGATCCCGCTCTGCCGCGCGGCAGGCATGGGAGACGGCACCATCACCTACTTCTCAAGCGCCGCCGGTCAGGCGGCGTCGGCATCGGGATGTTCGACAACGCGTGTTACGGCTCGCAGAACTGATAGTGGAATACGCAACTGTCTTGTTTCGCCCGTTCTGCTCGAAAGCGCTTGAACGGCA
>JASHOT010000282.1 GCA_030040965.1 Candidatus Sulfotelmatobacter sp.
AAGGCCGTAGTGGTGAAGGCGAGCGCCAGAACTATTAAGGCCAGCTTTAGCGCGATGTCGATTTTTTTCATGACATTTTCTCCTGACAAATTCCTGCGACTTCCTGATTTCATGCCGCTCGAAAAGGAGAAAATGCAATCGGCGAACCAAACCTGATGGCTGATTTACATGGAGTTATGGCGTTGGTGCCCTCCCGGACGCTTGGGAATTCACGGAATCTCACGAATGAAGAAAAGAAGTCGGCGGGCGGCGCGAAAGGAAATCGCTGATGTCTTTGTGAGGCGAGGTCAGAGCTTCGCAGGATCGCGAGATCCGTCAAAACAAATTGGGTGCGGCGTCGAGCGCTGCACCCAATCAATTGAGGGGAGTTTTCTTAAAGTCAGCTTTGCTGACGGTTAGGCCGGCCTCGGTGCACCACACTGCCCTGGCCGGGCGTTGTTGAGGGAACTGCTTTCGGCTGGTCCGAGTTCGGCTGCGGATGTGTGTCCGGTTTTACCGGCTGCGCCGATGGCTGATTCGGACGATTCGGTTGAGGCCGATTCGAACCGGGCCGGTTTGAACCAGGTTGGTTTGAACCATCCTGATCTGAACCCGGTTGTTGTGGTCTGCGAGCTTTTGCAGGCTCCCCGGAAGGTCGATTCGGACGCGTCGCTTTGTTTCTGTCCGGCGTCGGCTGATCTGCTCCCGGCCGATTTTGATCCGGCCTGTTCGGCGTCTCAGGCTTGCTGGGCTGCCCGGACGGACGATCCGGCACAGGCTTTCCCGGACTCGGGTTCACGGGTTTCGCAGGCGTGCCGGGTGTACCCGGGGCGGCCGGTTTGCCTGGCGTCACAGGTTTAATCGGCGCGACAGGCCGGCCCGGAGGAACTGGACGTCCCGACGAAGGACGGTCGGGAGAATTTCCAGGGCGTCCCGGTCTCGGTGCCGGATGGCTTGGTGGCCGGTAATGGGGCGGACGATAGCCCCAGTTGCCGCGGTAGCCGGGACGATTGGCCCACACGATCGGTCGCGGACGATACGAATAATGGGGCGGGCGATAAGGATTGCCCCAGCCGCTCCAATATCCATGATTGTAGTAAGCGCGCCTTGCTCCCCAATTCCATCCCCAGCCGCCCCATCCCCAGGGACGATTGTCTACAATCAGCGCGCCGATTCCGATTCCTACACCGAAGGTGATCACTGGAGCGGCGACAATCGCGCCGGGAGCAGGGCGCAGGTAGACCACTGCAGGGTCATATTGCGGCACGTAGACCACGGTTGGGCTGGCGGGCTGGATAACATAGATCGTCTGACTCGACGACTGTTGCACCTCCACCCGTTGTTGCTCATTGCTGCGCAACGCCCCAGAGTCGTAGGCCCGAGCGCGCAGCCGTTGAATCGACGCAGTGACGGCGTCCTGATCTGCCGAGAATGCTTGGCCGATCTCGGCGTAATCGTCCACGTGATCGGCCATCATGGACACGACGGAAGGAAAATTCACCAAGGCGATAAAGGCGGGATCGAATCCCTGTCTTTCCGCAGCGTCGGTGAGCGCGGTCCCCGTCAGTCCGGAATTGGCTTCCAACCAGGCATGGACATCCAGGATTTCCTGGGGATTCGTCGACGCCGTGGTGATCTGAGATAGAAGCGCATCCGGATAGAGTGCAACCGGAGCAAGCAGTTGATCGAGTTCCTCTGGCGCCGGCAGTGCGGCCGCCTGCGCCGAGAGCAACGGGCTGATTCCCTGTAAGACCATTAACAGGATCAGCAGTGAGGTCAGTATGGAACTTGGCTTATCCCGCATGGTTCACATACCCCCTTGGTTATTCGACTGGTTCGCCGGGGATTTTTTGTTCAGCTCGGAGAGCAACAGGTTCGCCGACGGGGGCGCAGCGACTTCGCCGTTGAACACGATGTCGTGTGCGCTGATGCTTTTTCCGTACAGCTTCTTGTTGGCTCCGTTATCCGCGCGCAGCGTCGAGCCGGAAAGAGAGATACCGGCAAAAAGCCCACGAGCCCGCGAATACGAAAAGATTTCGGCGCGCAAGGTCGCGTCGGTTTCGGCCGACACATTGCGCCCAACCGGACCCGCGGCAACGGAAATATCGCCACCGAGCTTTACCTTACTCGAGAGAATGCTACGAGCTGATCGAGGACTCATCAGCAACAGTACAAAGTCGGTTGCCTGTCCGCCGATTTGGAATCCGAAGCTTCCACCTTCGAGCGCCATCATGGTCGGAGCGCCCCAGGGGCCCTTGAAGTCTTCGCCACTGCGACAGGTCATAACGCCTCTTCCATAGCTTCCCCCGAATCCGAACGCGAGCTTAAGGACGGATGGCAGAACGACTACGCAATCCGCTTTGTCAATGACACTCTGCGGAATATCGTCTGGGATGTTTAGAATTTCCTGCATCACCTGTCCCGCGTTTGCAACCCGATCCCGTTCCTTCTGTTGCGCGAACCCGGGCGAAGCAATAAGAATCAAGAGCATGAGTACGACACTGATTTTTTTCATAAGTTTATCCTCCCTAATTTGATTTTCCTTTCAGCAAAATTGGCGGCGGCGATGGCTCGCACTACCCGCCAATGTTCTCTTCCTTCATTGCACGTGTAGCGTTGGCTGTCAGTAGCTCCCGGATCTGATTCAGGTGACGCTCGATGCGTTCTTCCAATGCGGCGTTCTTTCTGGCCATCAAAATTAATTTCACCGACACCAGAAACACGCCACCTTCGAGGAACAGTTCATGCGTGAACCCCTTGACGGCTAATGACAGACTGAACAATCCAAGGGTCAGTAGAATCACGGCGCTGGTCCATGGATCACTCGACTTAAACAGCTTCATTGCGATCACTCCTTCGGATCGAACAACTCTGCTCGGCAAGGGCCCTCTTGAAATTGAAGGCCCTTACCTGGCAGTCACCTCTCAATTGCCCGACGGCACCAACACAGCATCAGCAGAAGAAAGGTCCACTCCTGCGATTTCGGTATTGATCGAAATGTTCTGAAGCTGCGTTTTCTTCCCCGGCTGCGCCGAAAAGCTCAACAGGTACTGGTTGTTGAGAACCTTCTGGAGTTGATCGAGGTACGGTGCGAAGCTCACCGGTTGCTGCAGTCCCAGGAAGAAGGATTCCCCACCGGTAACATCCGACAGCTTCGCAATGCTCATCTGTCCGTTGGTGGCTTCCCAGTAGTTGCGTCCCAAACGGCCCACACCCGGCGCGTAGATCGTGTGAATCATGGTGCCGGTGCGCATCGCGACCTGGTTGGCTGAGTCGACGTCGGGATTGGTGTACAAGCCGTGCCGGCCCATGCCGCGGCGGGCACGGTCGATTCCGTCGGTGATCATCAGAACTTCACGCCGGTTCGGGGTCGCAGGCCAGCGCTTCATCAGATCGATTACCGAAAGATACGGACTCCCGTAAGCTCCCGTCGAGCCAAGGGGCAGTCTCAGTGAGTTCGCGGCTGCTGCGTGGTCTGTCGTAAAGTTCTGGGCAATCTGGACCGTCGCGTTCCGCATATATCCGACGCCGATGGAAGTCGTCGACGGCTGTGCGTTGATGAACGTCTTCAGGTCATCGAGGTGTATCCCCAGTGCCGGGTTAGAAGAGTCATCGATCAGGATGAACAGTTCGAGGCCGGCACGATCTCCCTGAGCCGGAGTCCACTCCGTTACCTGCAGGCGCTGTTTCCCTTGGGTAACGGCGATGTCTTGCAGACTGAGTTCAGGCATGCGTTTGTCGCTCGGCACGCTTGCCGTGACCGTCATGGTTACGGGCACCGCGGTGGTGGCGCCCTTTTCCTGTGCGTTCGAAGGAGCGGCATTCATCATCGCCGCGACCATCGTTACTGCTGTACAAACAATGCTGGTGATTCTTGATTTCATATTGATTTCTCCTTTTCATTCGTTTTCGAGTCTTGCTCGAATCTCGCGGTTGCTGATGCAACGTCGGTGCCAAATGACAAGTCATTGAGAACATGGGCGATCGCTCGAGTTGAGCGTCGCGAACCCATCGGGAATTCCCGAGAGTTCGCGAACCATGCAGATGAAAGGGAAAAAAGAAACTAAGAGCGGGTTCGTTTTAGCGGTCGGTAAGCAATTGCAGATCAACGCAGGAGACACGAAAACAACGGAAGCGTCGCCTCATCTCGAGTTCTCTTGAGTCGGCGACGCTTCCGCTCTACAGCTCTGGTTATGAGGATGAAACGCTAGTTCTGACGTTTTGTGGGCACATTCAGGCGAACGACCTGGCCTGACTCGAGTTCGTATTCCGCCTCGATCACAGTAAGCTTCCCGGACTTCACAGCGCTCGCGATGATCTCGCTGTTGGCGGACAAATCCAGTGCGCTCTGATGAACGTTTTCCTTGATCGCCGACTCAACGAGATCATCCGCCTTGGCGTAACTCTTAGCTCGAGTTACTGCGGGATTGATCTTTTCTACGATGGCGTCCAGATTCACGCTTGGCATTTTTTCTCCGGAACAAGCTGCGTTCACGGCTCCGCATTTCTGATGGCCAAGCACGACCAGCAGCGGGCTGTGCAAGTGCTCCACCGCGTACTCGATGCTTCCGAGTGCCACCTTGTCCGCGATATTTCCTGCCGTGCGTACCACAAAAATATCTCCCAGGCTCTGGTCGAAAACCAACTCCGGGCCCACCCGGCTGTCGGAGCAGGAAAGGATGATCGCCTTGGGAGATTGTCCAGAGGCGAGCTTACGGCGAAGAGAAATGACATCGCGCGCCTGAGGTTTGCCGGCAACAAATCGACGATTACCGGCCATCAGGCTATCCCAGACTTCGGCGGCCGACGGCGCGCTGTGACTGGCAACGTGCGGTGCATGTTGCGCAGGAACGGCAGGAGACGATTGCGCGAATCCTGAACCTGCGAGCGATAACACGAGAAAAAGGTACAGAGTGCGTATCATGAATGTTTCCTCCAGAAAGTATCTCCATCGGTCTCTTCGATGGGTTTAAGTATGGTGAGCATCACCGTGTCGGTCTCGGGAAGAATCTGGTACTCGACGAACTGGGGAATCTCAAACCATTTGCGGTCATATTCCATCAGGCTGCCATCGATCACGATTTTGCCCGTTCCGTGAATGAAGCACAGTGTCGCCGCAGAGGTTTCCAGACGGTATTCGACGCTTTTGCCCTGAGGTCTTATGTAATCAAAATCTCCGAGTGCCGAATCGTCCTTGTGCACATGGAAACTTCGATTTCCATCCAAGTGTTCGACGGTGAACTTGGCGGCAGATTCAGGCATCATGACCTCTCCTTTCCGATAGCTAAACTCGATGCAGACTATCTGGCCTTATCATTGCAACCGCTTTGCCAATCGTGAATGACTGAAACGCAACGATTTATCGAAGTTGAAAGTCCTGAGCCTGTCGGGAAATCCTGAGAGTTCGTGACATCGAGTACCTCAGCTGAACCTCCGGAGGTTGTGATGCGGTGATCCTGCTAGCTCTTACTTGCCAATGTATTTCCGGCAAATCAGGTCCAGTGCCTCGATCAGTCCGTTCCTTCGATCCGAAGCCAGTCAGTGAGCCGGAGGTGTCGCCATTTTGAGATAAAGTCTCTGCATGCTCTGTTGGCCTTCGCGGACAAATCCGGTTCGCGGGTTATCGAGTTCGCCAACCAGTGAAAGCACGATCGCAACTGTCAGAGGCAGAACGAGCATGGTCAGGAATAATCGGCGTCGCATGCTGTATCCCACGACAAAAGAAGTCAGCACCGATATCGAAATGTGTACCATCCAAATGACGCTGGGTACACGCTTTTCTTCTGCGGCGAGGCGCTGTTCGATTAAGTCGCGCATTGCGCCCAGCGATTGCACAAACAAGGGAGTCAATCCATTCCCTGTTTGCTGCGTGAGCGCGGCTGTTTCCTGGAGTATTTGTTTGTCAATTTGATGGGCCCGTTCGATACTGGCCGAACTTGCGGTCCCATCGGTCCCAGCTCTGTCAAATTGGAGGCGGGCCTCGACGTACTCCCGCAGTGAGAGAAGTATCTTCCCGCGAAACGGTTCCGGCAACAGTTGACCACGTTCCTCGACCGTCGCGATTGCATTGGCTTCATCCACCATGAGTTCGTTGCGGTGCTCATAGTGCGGCAGGGCCATCGGCAGACTGAATCCCAGCAGGAGGCCGAGCAGAACAATGAGTTCATCCCTGGCTGATTCAATCAACGACTGGCGCTCACCATCAACATTCCCCGAGGCTTGTCTGAGTCGAAAGCCAAGTTCGACAACCAGGACCAAACCGGCCAACAGGAGCGGGAAGAATATCTCCGTATGCGCAATGATCCATAGCATGGCGTTCCCCCACGATCCGGGTTTTCCAGAACCCAGGAAATGACGGGGAAGAATAGCATAGGTTCAACCTCGGGCTGTTACTGCAGCGGCGGGTCGATCATGCCCTGGAACGAAGTCCCAAGAAACTTCCCACTCGCATCGAAGTTCCAGTTGAAAATGGCTTGCCCGGCATTGGCGCACGCATGGCAGCCATTGCGCAGAGGATAGGCGACCGTGAATTCAAGCCCGCCATCAGGGCCGACCTGCGAGTTCGGCCATATCTTTCCATCGCGATCCCCGGGCCAAACGTCGACCTTGGGAAACAGCCGTTTGGCGTCCTGAAACTGTGAGCTTTGCTTCATGGTTTTGACGTCAAGCAGCTTGAGATCCTCAAGGTTGACAATGCGCGGCTGCCCATTGAGCAGCAGAAAACCGTAGTTGGTATTCGCTCGCAAAGGATAGGTAACCCACGCAAAAGCTACGAGACCTTCATCTTGAAATCCCGTCATAACGCCAAACTCGCCGTGACTCTGCTTAAGAAGCTCGCGCGTGAACCGTACAGCGTTTGGTGGCGCGCCGGCTCCGGCCATCTGTCCGATCACGCAGTTGGCGTAGTTGGAACCAGATTGCATCTCGCAAGCAGCGTGGGCCTTGGTCATAAATTGCGCCGGGAGTTGCCAGAGAGACGAGGCGTCAATCTTGCCGGGAGCAGCTTTTGATTGCGCGCTCAGGCTGACACACGCGAAAACAGAAGCAAGGAGCACATAGGCATAACGCATTTTCAATCTCCAATTCGCGCCATACCGGCCGCGGGTAAATCGTAAGAGCGCCGAAGCGCCCCGCAACCCCACCTCCCGGGTTGCGGGCGCCTCGATGCGCTGGCTAGCGGTTAAGCCGCATCGCGGGTTGGCACGAAGCGAAGCCCAAACCCAGCGCTTAACGCGAGCAGGCCGAGCAGTCCCAACAACGGAAGCGGGCTGCCAGTCGACGGCAGAGCCGGGGCAACGGTGTCGACTACTTCGGCAATCTCAACTTCCTCACCGCTCGGTTCGACCGCCTTCACCGGCGTCTGTTCGACGACCGGAGCTGGCGCTTCGTCACGCACAGCGAGAACAGGTTCGTTCACGGTCTGCGCGATCTGCGTCGCCCGGGCCTTGGGATAGACAAACTCCTGTCCAAAGTTGTCTCCGGGATAGAACCACGCCTTCACAGCTTCCGGAGTTCCTGACGGTCTTTCGGCGAACTTGACCACCGTCTCACCCGTTGGGCGCAGCCTGTAGTTCGGCAGCGCCAGAATCGTTTTGATCAGCCGGGTGCGATCCGAATTCCAGATCTGGACGATGTTCCGATTAGTCTGGCTGTCCATCAACTGAAACCAATACGTACCCGCTGGCAGCACCATACCCGAGACTTCGACCGGCTCGGGAAAGGTAATTTTAGTTGCTTTGTTCCACGCGTCGGCATTGGCGTTGCTCGATGCGAACAGGGCAGCGATCGCGACCAGGCACAACACAATCAGATGCAATTTGTGCGATTTCATTTTTTTCTTCTCCATTTAGTTTTAATCTTCGAACCTATGGACAAGGACGTGATCCTGTGTCCTGCCTCGCCGCAACAACGCGACGAAATCAGACGCTGCCTTTCGAAACTTCAATTGCTGCGCTTCTCGAGCCGACGTCCGCCTTTCACAATGCAAAGCGCTCGCCAAACACAACCTCGTTCAAAACACGCGCCTTAGGAAGGTTTGCAGCTCACGAATCCGTCGGGAGCTCACGAGATTTCGAGACGGATGGTAGTTCGCGCGACAAGCGATGGAGCACTAAACTCCGCGATCGCCTTTAGAACAGAACGCTTTGTCGCTCGCAAGACTTGGCAGTCGACATGCAAATGAAGAGCTGCAAACAGCGAAACGTTAGTTCGAGGAATTGTGGTTCTATGTGGAGGATGAAGAAGGTTGTAGATCGCGGCTGGGTGACTCTGCGCATGAGTGGTCACCTCGAGGCCGAGCACTTGGCAGAGATTCAAAATGCCCTGGCGGACGAAGGGATGAATGAGAACGTCGTCCTCGATCTCAGCGAAGTAACCGTGATCGCTCAGGAAGCGGTGAGATTTCTGGCGCACTTCGAGGTCAATCGCCTGGACCTGCATAAGTGCCCGGCTTACATCCGGGACTGGATTGCACAGGAAAGAAAGGCGACGAGGCGCGGACAATCAGACTCCAACGACTGAGCAGGCGGAACAGTACGATCGCAGGGCTACTGCGGCAAACGAAGTAATGAACGAAGGAGTAAGTTGTGAGGCTCAAGACACATCTTCAGCGTCTGTTCCTGCTCGTGGGTGTCGCGCTGCTGACATTCTATGGGACGGCGAAACTCCATGAGTCCATTCTGTCGCGCGCGGCCATCCGGCGGTTTGAGAATCTCCGGCAAACGACGCTCAACAACGATGTGAAGAAGAAAGCCGAGCCTCAGTTCTTGGCCTTGCGTCCCAGCTTTCTCCTGTGGTCGGAAAAGCGTATCCGCGACTACGAAGAGAGCCTAAGCGCAAGCCTCGCACCAGCACTGGCCATCATTCGCATTGACCGAGTTCATGTCGAGGCCCCGGTATTTGAGGGCACAGATGATATGACACTGAATCGTGGAGCTGGTCACATCGCCGGCACAGCTCTCTTCGGCGAGGAGGGAAACATCGGTATTGCCGGTCACCGTGATGGCTTCTTCCGCGGCCTGAAAGACGTAAAGATCGGAGATCATATTGACATTGAAGAACCCGGCCGGGTTGAAACGTATATTGTCGGGCGGTTGGAGATCGTGAGCCCTGCAAACGTTGGTGTCCTGCGTCCATCCGGCGGGTCGACGCTGACCCTCGTAACCTGCTACCCGTTCTACTACATCGGCAGCGCACCACAACGTTTCATTGTGCACGCCACGCTGATCAGGTCTGGAACCACAGCACCGGAGTCTGGAACACCGACTGAGTAGCCATCCAACATGGAAGTGCCTGCCCAATTGTGCTGATCCGCTTTCACCAATAGCCATAAGTCAGGTTTTCAAATTGAGACCAGCGGCTTGCCCTGGCATGTGGCTCTTTGCGAGAGAGAGAGGAACAGACTGATCCGCCGATCCAGCAGAAAGAAGGCGTCGCGAAATGCCTTCTGCACTTCGTTCTCCGTACCTTTAACAGCGGCCGGATCGGGAATACCCCAGTGAGCGGTCATCGGCTGTCCTGGCCATACGGGGCAAATCTCGTTGGCTGCGTTGTCACAAACGGTGAAGACAAAATCCATTTTCGGCGAATCTGGTTTCGAGAATTCGTCCCAACTCTTGCTGCGGAAACCTCTCGTTGGGATGTGTGCCATTGCAAGCTGGCGTAGTGCTTCAGGACGTACCTTCCCTGCGGGATGGCTCCCGGCACTGTAGGCCGTGAATTGAGGTCCGCCTTTGAAATTCATGATGCCCTCAGCCATGATCGAGCGAGCCGAGTTTCCGGTGCAGAGAAAGAGCACGTTGTAATGGGGCTGCATCGCTTGCTCTTTAGTGGCAACAGGTCGGAGCACAACAAGATGCTTTAGCAGCAGGTTTGACGGCTCGCACGAAGGCACTCATGAACTTGCCGTCTACCTGAGGTGCAAGCGCATCCACCTCGACGTTCTGACCGCACAGAAACTCGCGAGCGTCTTCGATGCGATAGACTCTGGTCGGCTCGATCTGGACCTCGTCGAATCCGGCTGCCGCGAGCTTGCTTTGGTATTCGCCCTCATCCAGAGCGCCAGCCACGCATCCGACCCACAGGAGCACACTCTGGCGGATTTCCGGCAGGATCTCGCCACGAGTCACAACATCGGATACGGCAAAGCGTCCACCGGGCTTAAGAACTCTGAACGCCTCACGCAGCACCCGGTCCTTGTCAGCCGAAAGATTGATGACGCAGTTGGAAATAATGACGTCGACGGAGTTGTCGGGCAGCGGGATGTTCTCGATTTCACCCTTCAGGAATTCGACGTTCTCTACGCCCGCTTTGTGTTTGTTGTCATTGGCAAGGGCAAGCATCTCGTCGGTCATGTCCAGCCCATATGCCTTTCCGGTTGGGCCGACTCGCTTGGCAGAAAGCAGAACATCGATTCCGCCGCCGGAACCGAGATCGAGTACGACTTCACCCGTATTGAGGTTCGCAAGCGCAGTTGGATTTCCGCAGCCCAAGGAAGCGAGCAGAGCTTCCTCGGGAATCTGTCCAGCCTGCGTAGTGTCGTAGAGGTTCGAAGTAATCGGGTCGGCGCAGCCTGTGCTTGCGGTCGCTCCGCAGCAGGAGCTGCCGCCGGCTTTTACTCGTAATGCGGCTTCTCCGTATTTCTGTTTCACGACGGACTTGATGTCTGTGCTGCTCATTGGAAATCTCCTCGCCCTGCTAACGACAACATGTGACCTGTTCTGGTTTGAGTGCCTTGTTGCGAGTGCAACACTCGGCATAAAGGAATTGAAGTAGCTGCTGCAGCGCATCGGTGTCAGCGGTGTAGCGCAAGAACGTGCTCTCGCGTCGCACTTGAACCAGCCCTTCATTCCTGAGCTTGTCAAGGTGGTGGGAGAGAGTCGAGTTGGGGATGTCCAATTCTTCTTGGATTTCGCTCACCACAAGTCCATCGGGATGCGCCGAGAGAAGCAACTGCATGATCCGCAGACGCGCCTCGGTTCCGATTGCGGAGAACATGTCAGCAAACTTGGCAACCTGCTCTTCAGATTTGTGGCTAATCATGTTTCGATAATTGCAGAAATATGGCATATTGTCAACCTTGCGATAGCAAGATTTGACCGATCGTGGGATTGTCATGCGGGTCGGCGGATTGACTGCCAATTTGATGACCCACTCGAAAGCCATTCCTTCCAATGCTGTGTGAGAAACCGTGATCAGCGGAAGAACCAACCAATCATGCCAGCCCCAGCTATCAGCCACGCCGAATTGATGCGGAAGCGGATGAGCAGGACCGTGCTCACGAATAGGATTCCCAGCGTGAGCCAGTCGATGACTGAAGCTCGTCCTAACTGCCAGGCGACCACTGCCATCAGCGCCAACGAACCAGCTACTGCTCCGTCCAGGACCGATGATGCGAGTGCGGACCGGCGAATTCGCGGTAGGAGAGGACCACATGAGGCTACGAGCACAAAGCCGGGCAGGAAGATGCCAACTGTGGAAACGGCGGCGCCGGGTATTCCTCCGACCAAATAACCGATGAAGGTAGCGGTCGTGAACACGGGCCCCGGTGTGAATTGCCCCACCGCAACCGCATCCAGCAGTTGTTTCTCCGTGAGCCAATGGAGATGGTCGATGAACTCTGTGCGGAGAAAGGCGAGCAGCACGTACCCGCTTCCGAAAACGACCGCTCCGATTTTCAAGAAGGAAAGAAACATCCGGAGAAGGCTGATCGGAGCCGTGGCCGCTGCAATTGCCGTTCCGAGGAGGAAACCAGATCGGCCGAATGAGGGAATAATCCATGCGGAGGCTGCCGGTCGTGTCTTGAACCAGGTCGCCCCCCATGCAGCGATCCCGGCAATGGCGAGTACACCGAGCGGCGCAACGCCGAAAGCGTTGAGGACGACTGCAATCAGCCCAATCACGGCAAGGATCCTGGTTTTAATGGCAGTGCGAGACAGGCTCCATAAGGCTTGCAGGATGATGGCGATCACGGCCGGTTTGATGCCGTACAAAATGCCGGCCACTTGCGGCAATGATCCATAACGTGCATAAACAGCGGCGATCACCGTGACCATAATTGCAGCCGGAAGGATGAAACAACATCCGCCAACAAGAAGACCCGCCCAGCCTCGTTTTGATTGGCCGATGAAGATGGCAACTTCGGTTGAGCTTGGGCCGGGGATCAGGCTTGCTGCCGCGAGGCGGTCAAGGAATTCCGCTTCGGTAATCCATTGCCGCTTTCGAACAAACTCATCCTCCATCATCGCGATGTGGGCCGCGGGTCCGCCAAATGCCGTTGTGCCTAGCTTCAAGAAGACGAGCGCCAATTCAGCCAGCGACACTCGACCTTCGGAGGTGGAGCTCTGGTCGGGGCGAGAGACGTTCATGGTAGGACAGGGTACCGGAACCGACGAGCAGCAGGAATATCAGACCCAGGAACCACTCCGTATAACTGGTCGGCATTGTCGAGGAATTCTATTTCAGATAGGCACGCACGAGACTGATGAGGTCCTCAGTCAGCTCTTCTGGTGACTCGGTGCCGCGGCCGGGATGCGTAATGTGCAAGCGGACGTGGTCTTCGAGAATCTCGGCCATGAGGCTGTTGACGCCGCCGCGAATCGCCGCCAGCAGCATCAGTATGTCAGCACATTCATCGCCTCCTGCAACGGATCGCTGGACGGCATCGATCTGGCCGCCGAGGCGCTTGATGCGGGACAGCAGTTTCTGCTTTTCTTTTGAGATTTCCGGCAATTTGTCTTTCATTCGTTTTTCGGCCTCGTTTTTCGGCCTTACTCGTTTTTCGGCTTAAGACTGCATTCTCGATTGACATGTACCCTAGGGGGGTATTATATGGATCTCTCCTCGCGAACGCCAAGGGCTGGAGACGTTTTTCACCCCGGCCGTTTGCCTCACAATCAAAACAAAACATTGACTACGAATGGACAATGTCATCTGGGTTGTCCAGCGATAGACTATGCTTGCAAGCAGCAACACGTTCGTTGTAGATTGAGACACGATACCCCGTATGGTACTACCCATGCGATCCGCGAAGCCGATAGCGTGGATTTGTCTGCTGCTGATGCTTGTGTCGGCATATGGCTTCGTCGCGCACCAGCATTCCAGTTTCCTCGACGAAGCTAAGTGCACAGTCTGCGTGGTCGCGCACTCTGCTTCGCCGGTCGCTATCACCAGCCTGCCCAGTGCTGTTCTTGTTCGGGTTCTGCTTGTAATCCTGGCGGAGCCGCTCTCGGCCAAGCAGCGCCTCGTTCCCTTCGCACTTACCGTTCGTCCTCCTCCCGCGATCTAGAGATCACTTTCAGTCGACTTCGAGGGACCGGTCTTTATTTCAGCGACCGCGTACCTGCCCTTTTGGACTGGATTCAATTTCTACATTTTCTTTGGGGGGAATTTATGCTGGCTTCTTACGAGAAGTCGCTTCGCGCGGCTTTTGTAGTGATTTTCTGCTTTGCCTTGGCCTTGAGCGCGGCTGCCCAATCAGGAGGCACCTCGGGTTCAATCACTGGAACAGTTGTGGATTCGACGGGAGCCGTGGTCAGAAATGCGACTGTCCAGATTCACAACCCTGTCAGTGGGTACGATCAAAGCACGAAAACCGACACGAACGGTGCGTTCAGTCTCACCAATGTTCCGTTCAATCCGTATCACATGACCGTAACCGCCACGGGATTCTCCCCAGCCGTGCAAGATGTGGAGATTCGCTCGGTGGTTCCTGCAAGCGTGAAAATCACCCTGCAGGTGACGGGATCACGCGAGATCGTCACCGTGGAAGCGACTGCCGGAGACCTGATCGAAAACGATCCCACCTTCCACTCTGATATCGATAAGAATTTGTTCGATAAGCTTCCCTTAGAGAGCACAACGTCAGGATTGAGTTCGCTGGTTACGCTGTCCACTCCGGGAATCGCGGCTGATTCCAACGGGCTTTTCCACGGGATCGGCGATCACGCCTCGAACTCGTTCTCGATCGACGGCCAGCCGATCACCGACCAGCAAAGTAAGGTCTTCTCGAACCAGCTTCCCGTAGATTCCATCCAGTCCATGGAAGTGATTCCGGGTGCGCCCCCCGCGGAATACGGCGGCAAAACCAGCGTCGTCATCGTTGCAACCACACGCTCGGGCCAGGGCGTGACCCCGCCGCATGGAAGCCTGAGCACGTCGTATGGGTCGTTTGGAACATCGACAGTGGATGCCGATCTTGCTTATGGAGGAAAGAACTGGGGAAACTTCATTTCTCTAGGCGGCATGAATACCGGCCGTTTTTTGGACCCACCCGAATTTGCGGTGTTCCACGATAAGGGCAATGAAGAGAATGTTTTCGACCGGGTGGACTATCAGTTTTCGCAGGTCGACTCGATTCATCTGGACTTGGGTTACAGCCGAAGCTGGTTCCAGACGCCGAACAATCTGGACTCCGAAAACGCGACGCCATGGACCGGACTGTTCGGAATCGAACCACAAATGGCCCTCGGTGGCGTTGGCCCAGACGGGAATGTCGTTGGACCGGACGATCAACGCTCGAAGATCGGTAGCTTCAATATCGCGCCCTCGTGGACGCATGTGCTGAATACGCATGCCGTCTACACCTTGGGCGCATTCGTCCGCCGCGACGATTACAACTACTATCCGAGCAGCGATCCGTTCTCAGACCTCGGCCCTCCAAGTCTGCAACGACAGTCTGTGGGCCAGGACCGCACGCTCACCAACTCAGGACTTCGCACCGATCTCTCCTACGTTCAAGGAATTCACCAAATCAAGGCGGGAGCGACTTACGAACAGACTTTTCTCAATGAGGACGACACGGTCGGGATCGTCGACCCAACCTACAATGCCCCCTGCATAACCGACATTTACGGCACGTCTTCGGTAAATCCGTACCCCTGGGTCGCGGTGCCGGGACTCACTCCCGCAGACTGCCCCGGCCTCACAGGAACATTACAAGCGAATACTGCTGCCAATCCGAACGCGCCCGGCAATGCTGCCCCGCCCGCTGGTGCCGGTGCTGCAGGCTATCCAAGCGCTCTTTATCCAATTTACAATCCAGCGCTGGCGCCCTACGACTTAAGCCGTGGCGGAACCCCTTATGTGTTCAACGGCCACACCGACGTAAAAGAATTCGCGCTCTACGTGCGCGACAACATCACCAAAGGAAACTGGTCTTTGAATCTCGGACTACGCGGCGATCTCTACAACGGGATCACCACAGGCCGGCAAGCCGAACCTCGCCTGGGCGTCGCTTACAACGTCAAGCAAACCAATACCATTCTCCGAGTTTCTTATGCCCGGACGTTGGAGTCTCCTTTCAATGAGAACCTGGTGCTTTCCAGCCTCGGGTGCGCCAACCCAGTCCTCGCTCCACTGCTGATCTGCACCGCGCCGGTACCCAATCCGCTAAGTCCGGGCTTTCGCAACGAATTCCACGCTGGCCTGGAACAGGCGTTTGGGAAGTACATGGTCTTTTCTGGCGAGTGGATCTCGAAGTACACGCACAACGGCTTCGACTTCAGCGTGCTCGGCAACACGCCCATCACTTACCCAATTGAGTGGCACAACTCGAAGATCCCCGGATATGCTGGCCGCCTAAGCGTGCCTGAGATCCACGGGTTTTCGGCGCTCATGGTTTTCTCCAGTGTGGCGGCCCGCTTCTTCCTTCCTCAGGTTGCCGGAGCCGGAGCAACCGTCGGCGGCCCTCCCGGAACCGCATTCCGCATCGACCACGACGAAAAGTTCAACCAGACAGCCCATTTCCAATATCAACCGTGGAAGCGCGGTCCGTGGATGGGCTTCAACTGGCGGTATGACAGTGGACTGGTGGCAGGCGCAACGCCTTGCTTCGGATTAAGCGCAAGCAACGATTGCCCGCAATCCATCGTTATCAACGGTGTGCCAAACGTGAGTATGATGGCCGCCAACGTCCTGTTTGTGCCCCTTTCCGCCGATCAGGAGGCCGAAGCCGGGTTCACTTGCAATGGCGTCCGCGCAACCCCGACGGTGCCGTTACCTTACAACTGTCCCGCATCGGCGTTCTACTCGCCACTGGTAGACGTTCCTAGACCGGGCGAGGAGCAGGACGATCACAACCCGCCGCGCATCGTGCACCGAAATCTTTTTGACATGTCGGTGGGCGATGACAACCTGTTTCATGGCGATAAATATAAGTGGAGCGTGCAACTGACCGCCATCAACCTGGCGAACAAGTTCGCGCTCTACAACTTCCTTTCTACCTTCAGCGGCACGCACTACGTGAGCCCGCGAGCGTTGACCGCCCAACTGGGTTTCCACTTCTAACTCCATCGCTCGAGGCAGGGCCTGCGAGAGCAGGCCCTCTTCACTTGGATACCTCGTCTTTGTTTGAAATCAAGGTCTGCGGAATGCGCGCAGGCGTACCAATTGCGGACGGACTTCTCGATTTGCGAGGTGAGTGCGATGAGAACGTACTCGGTTGGAGAGGGACGAAAGAAGGCTGCGAGGAAATTCACGACCCGCGAAGGGCTACGGATAGCTCTGATGATCACGGCTGCGATGATTGGAATGCTGATACTGTTTCTGATCGGCTTCTTTCGTATTGACTTCGACTAACTAAGCCTCAACTCAGACGTTCATCCCGGGCAACATGATTTGAGCCAATGCTTCAATGAGTGGGCGGTGGGTTGCTGGTTGCGGATAATCGTGTGCGACCAGGCATGCGTTGCCCGGATCACTCTGCCTGCTCATCGAGCTCACTGAAGGAGCTGAGTCGCTAGCGCAGGTAGGTCTTCACCATGTCGATCACCTCGTCGGCAGCCAGAATCTGATCGGAGTTGGGTCGTCGTTTGGACCCAAGCACATGGTGCCGGATGTGATCCTCTAGAAGCTCGGTCATCAGGCTGTTGACCGCTCCTCTGGCCGCACTGATGATGTGAAGAACATCCGAACACTCGCGTTCTTCGTCGAGAGCCCGTTCGAAGGCTTCAAACTGGCCGCGGATACGTTTGCTGCGGAGAACCAGCTTTTGCTTGTTTTTAGTGGTGTGACTCATTCGCGAACGAATGATATCACGCAATACATTGCAAGATACCTATAGGGGTATTTGTATAATAGCTTGACTCAATGCGCTGAGTTGCCCGCGTTCGGTGTAGAATCAAATGCCGTAAGGCTTACATCGTGTCGCTTCTAAAACTGTTGGCGTTGTTGTTTCTCGGCTCGCTTACGGTGCTCGGCAACGGAGAGACGATTTCCTCCGCGCCCAAGCCGATTCCTTCTTCGACCGGTTGCCACGAACACCGAGCGCCCGCGCAGACTCCGCAACCTGTTTCCCAACAGCACGAATGTTGTTCCGCCGGTCACAACCCCGCCCTGCCGACGCAGCGATCTTCGCGAACCTGTTCACTCAACGTTAACTCCTGTCCCATCGCGGTTGCGCGGTCGCTTCGTCCCGAGCTCATCAAGAATCTGGTTGCGAGGGTGAACCGCTCCGAAACACCTCCCCCACCGGCTCCGATCCGAATCTAGACACGACCACTCACCAGTCCGCTCATTTTTTAGCACCCGTGAATGTACGGTGTGCCATCTCCTTCTTTCACTTATGACTGCGGAGGCAGAAGTGCGTTTCTTTCTAGTCGTCATTCTTTTCGCATTTCTAATGCAAAACTTTTGTGAGGCACAAGAATTAACCGCGAACTCGCAAACGTCTGGGCAACAAGTGCCCGACAAAGCAAACACGCCGAGCACGGCTTCGCAACGGCAAGATCAGATGGCCGGAATGGATATGCATAAACAGCAGACGAGTAGGAACGCGCACTCCATGATCGAACTTCTGGAACAGCACAGAATTTCGGGCACCGATGCAGAAGCGGACTCAACGGCCCTTGAAATGCTAATGACGACAAAGCACGGCTGGATGCTGATGCTCCATGGTCTGGGATTTTTCGCCGACATTCAGCAGTCAGGCCCGCGAGGAGCTGACAAACTGTTCTCCACAAACTGGATCATGCCTATGGCACAACGACGGTTTGGACCAAGCACCCTCACAGTGCGGACGATGTTGAGCCTTGAGCCTGCCACCATTTCCGACCGGCGCTATCCTGAATTATTCGAAGAGGGCGAGACCGCCTTCGGGCTTCCCATCGTCGATGGCCAGCATCCGCACAATCTCTTCATGGAACTCGCGGCGCTGTATGACTACAGAGTGAGTGAACGAACTTTGGTTTCGTTGTATGCCGCCCCGGTGGGCGATCCAGCGCTCGGACCGCCTGCATATCCGCATCGGGCTTCCGCTTCAGAAAATCCTGTTGCCCCTCTCGGTCATCACCTGCAGGACTCGACCCACGTTTCCGATGATGTCATCACAGCCGGCATAACCTACCGAGACATCAGGCTCGAAGCTTCAGGGTTTCACGGGCGCGAGCCGGGCGAGGACCGGTGGGACGTTGATCAGGGGAAAATCGATTCGTGGGCTACGCGTTTAACGGTGAATCCAGGCCAGAACTGGAGCTTCCAATCCTCGATCGGAGAACTGCACAGTCCCGAGGTTTTGTTTCCCACCGAAGATCTTCGCCGCATCACCGCGTCGCTTATGTACAACCGTCCGCTTCGACACGGCAATTGGGCGTCTCTGATACTTTGGGGACGCAATCAGAGCCTGCTGGATGGGAACGTAGGCAACAGCTATTTGCTCGAATCCACATTGCGATTCCTTCGGAAGAATTCCGCCTGGACTCGCATCGAAAACGCGGACCGGACGAATGAGCTCCTGATCGGCGAAAATCCTCTACCGCCGGGTTTTGAAGAGCGATATTTCGCCCGAGTGCAAGCATATACCGCCGGTTATGATCGCGAAGTTGGGAGCGTGGCCCGTTTGTCGGGCGCGGTTGGCGCGCAGGCAACCTGGTATGGTGTGCCGGATGTGCTCAAATCGACGTATGGCGCCCATCCAGTAAGCGTGACAATGTTTTTCCGCCTGCGTCCTTTTTGAGGGCGACGCTAGAGCTTGTACTCCAATTCCGCCATCACTGGTTCGCCAAGCTCGGTGCTCGAAGCTTCCAACCTCAGCGACAAATGCTTATTCTCTTGGGTTGCGGGCGCATTCACCGACTCCGCGTCTTTGCCCACTCGCGCACCACGAAGCAGTCGCAGAGCATTTCCTCCCGAGACTCGAGCTTCGTCGTCTGGCGAAAGACGCAACATTCGTATCTTGTGCAGCTCGACTCCCGGATGAAGCCATGGTCCGTCGGAGCCAAAAAGAAGCTTGCGCGGACCTCCCCGGTTGATGGCTTTCACCAGATATTCGAACTGACGCACGCCGGAGGTATCTGCGTAGACGTTGGGATAGCGCGCTAATTGATACGTGACGTGTTCGTGCGCCTTCCAATTATCGGTGAAGCTGCCCAGGTGGGCGATGATGAAATTCACTTCGGGATATTGGGGAGCGAACATGTCCACTACTTCGGGACGGCTGATGACGTCCACCAGGATCGGCAGGCGAAAGGCCCGCGCGGTTTCGCAGATCTCGCGCGAAGGCATGGCCTCAAATCCGTGCACCTTGATACCGCGAAATTTCCAGCGTGTAGTTGCGTATTTGACCATGGAAAAAATGCGGCCGGCGTCGCGCCGCGCGTGGACAAAGACAAATCCGATCAATCGATGCGGATAGCGGGCAACGATGCGGGCCACTTGCGAGTTGGCCTGCGCATAATTTCCGTGTAGCGCCGCGAGGACGACCGTTTTATCGATACCCGCGGCTCGCGCACGACGGAGGTAGGGCTCGATGGGAGCATCTGTGTTCCACGGAGCCGTCATCTTATCGCCCTTCCCGGCATGGCAGTGGCAATCAATGATCATGCAGTCCACTCCTGTTCCGGGGATGACTGTGAGGTTCGATATCGCGAACGCAGCGCCTTCGGCAAAGCTGCCATGTACCAGATCGACGTTTCGATTCCACGATAGAAGTTGGGCAGGTTAAATTTTTCGTTGGGGGCGTGGATGTGATCATCCGGCAGGCCAAAACCCATAAGGACAACGGGAATTCCGAGATGCTCTTGAAAAGCATTCACCACGGGAATAGAACCGCCGGATCGGAGAAAAACCGGAGACGCGCCAAATCCTTTTTTGTAAGCGAATCCAGAGGCACGCACGGCGGGATGATTGCGATCGACCAAAGCAGACTGAACCGGTGACAGAGTCTTCACAGAGGATTCAACTGCAGCGGGCGTGATGCGAGCGATATGTTCGCGAAATATACGCGCAACTCGCTGGGGATTCTGGTCCGGAACAAGACGAAAGCTGAGCTTGGCGACGGCACGCGTCGGAATCACACCTTTCACTCCCGGGCCGTGATGTCCCCCAACAATACCGTTGACACTGAGCGAAGGGCGAATCGTGGTTCGCTCATAGAGGGTATATCCGCTCTCGCCCCAGGCATGGTCGACTTTGGCATCGCTCAGGATCTTCTGGTCGCTCGGACCGCTGCGCGCCATATATTCGCGTTCGCGATCACTCCAGTCGCGAACATCGTCATGGAAACCAGGAATCGCGATTCGCCCCTGGTCGTCGTGCAGGGCTGCGACGATTTCGCACAACGCCTGAATGGGATCGAGAACCGCACCGCCGAACGTGCCGGAGTGCAGCTCCTGACGCGGGCCGCAAACCTCGATCTCAGCCCGCAATCCACCACGCTGGGAATAACTGATGGCCGGCTGACGCGGACCGAGCATGCGAGTGTCGGAGATGACCGCGGCGTCCGCACTGAGACCCTTGCGATTTTTCGCCACGAAGGGCAGCAGATTTGTACTGCCGATTTCCTCCTCGCCTTCGAAGAGACATTTCACGTTCACGGGAGGTTGGCTGGTGCGCAGATAGGATTCAAGAGCCTTTACGTGGCAGAAGAGTTGTCCTTTATCATCTGCAGCACCGCGGCCATAAATATTTGGCCCCTGCACGGTCGGCGTGAACGGAGGCGTCTTCCACTGCGCCAGAGGTTCACCTGGCAGCACGTCGTAGTGGCCGTAGATCAGGAGCGTCGGACGATTCTTGGCGCGACGCCATGATGCGTAAACCAGCGGATTTCCCCGCGTTGGAATCACGCGCACGGAATCGAGTCCAATCGCTTGCAGATGCCGCGCGAGCCAGGCGGCGCATTTGCAGATTTCCTGGCTCCGTTCTGGCTGTGAGCTGACGCTCGGAAAACGAAGAAACTCCTTGAGTTCGGAAAGATGCTGAGATCGGTGCGAGCGAGCGTACTGGAGAGCGCGGCCTGGATGCACATGCCACCCCGATCGCCTCAGCGTGACAGGTACCGCAAACCGGCGGTTGATGTTTCTTCGGCGCGACTCATGGCCACAGGTCCGTAACTGTTGACGCGCATTCGGCGGCCTCGTCAGCGTCAGCGGCAGAGGCGGCACACTCGTCGAGCCAGAGCAGCGCCGTCGGGAACCCGAGGATATCCCAATTTCCACCCCGCCTCCACTGGCGAGCCTGTTGCCGCCCCGGGCGACCGGTGTAAAGCCCGGAGTACGTGTTCGTGAGTGCGGCGGAAACGCTCGGCCTTATTCCTGCGCTGGCGATTGTTCTCACGGGCGTGAAATTCGACATGTATTCCTCTCTCCCATCTTTCTCATTTCCAAACGCCCCTCTCAGCATCGAATCGCGAAAATCATTTTTCCGCTGAAAGGGGCGCATCCGGATCAAACTTCATATTCGTATTCTCGAGTTGGCTGCCGGACTGGAGCGACTCCCGACTTCGGACGGCCAGTGGATTTGACCGGCGTGGGCTGAGTCTGATCCCACGGTAGGACGCGGTGCGAACCGGTGCGCTTGCTCAATCCCATGGCTTGCGCGCTGGTCAGCCACTCTTCGGATTGCTCAGCGATCTCGAGCAGCAAGCTCTCGAACTGCGAGCGAGTCGTCTGCAAAATGTGTGGCTGCGCCAGCCAGCGCATGATTTCGCGTCCGGTCACACCCATACGCTGACGCGGTGAAGTGACGAGCCGCTCGTTGTAGTAGCGGATCAGCACTTCTTCGACCACGTCCCACGCATTATCGGCGCCGAACAGCCGCTTCACGTCGTCGGAATCGAGGATCTTGAAGGCCTCTTCCAACAGTTGCATGACTTCTACGCGGAGCACGTTGAGGTGGCCGAACGACAGCCACTTGAGATTGTTGCGGAGATCGAGCCCGGCGCGGCGCACAATTGCAATCGAGCCAAAGCTCGGGTCATACGCGCGCTCGCGGATCACGTCGGAAATGCGCTTGTCGCGCCAGAACAGAGTGACCTGGTGCACGAAATGGGCGAACAGTTTGTGGAAATCGGTGTTGGCGCGCGAACCGGTGGGAACCGGAGCGGAACCGTACCCGAAGATTCGCTTGTACGCCGATAGCCGATCGCTCTTGGTATAACGCAACACATCGCGGCGATCGAACTGATAGAGGGCAAAGGCGCCTGGCCCTGCCGAGAGTCGTACGGCGCCCGCCTTGAACAATTCCTGCAATTTCTGTACTACACGAAACACGCCGATCTTTTCATGCTGCCACAGGTAGTACATATCGCCGACGGCCATGATCCGTTCCGAA
>JASHOT010000283.1 GCA_030040965.1 Candidatus Sulfotelmatobacter sp.
AATCGGATCAAGCTTCTGCCCCGCCGTATCCGCCTTCCAAGCCATATAGGCCAGAATCAGCCCGCCCAGATCGGCCACGTCCTCACCCAGCGTCAGCTTGCCGTTGATCTTGATGTCGTCAATGACCGTGTAATTCGAATACTGATCCGAGATGCACTTTGCCCGGCTCTCAAATTCCTTCGCGTCCTCGGGAGTCCACCAGTCCCGCAGATTTCCATGCGCATCAAACTGCCGGCCTTCGTCGTCGAAGCCGTGGGTGAGCTCGTGGCCGATGGTACCGCCGGTGTCGCCGTAATTTGGCGCCGCATCTGACTTCGGATCGAACGCCGGCGGCTGCAAAATCCCCGCCGGGAAATTGATGTCGTTCATCTGCGCATCGTAGTACGCGTTCACCGTCGGCGGCGTCATGCCCCATTCGCCGCGATCAACCGGCTTGCCAATCTTCGCCAGTTGCCGATTGAACTCGAAAGCCCGCGCCCGTTCCACGTTACCCAGTTCATCGCCGCGCACGATCTCGAGCTTGGTGTAATCGCGCCATTTGTCGGGATAGCCGATCTTGTTCGCCATGGCATGCAGCTTGGTCAAAGCCTGCTGCTTCGTCGCCGGCGACATCCACGTCAGATTATTGATGTCCTGCTCCATCGCCGCCTGAATCTCCTTCACCATCTTCAGCGCCTCCTCTTTCGCCGCTGGCGGGAAATATTTCTCCACATACGCCTGCCCGAGAGCCTCGCCCAGGTAGTCATCGACTGCCTCGGTGCAGCGCTTCCAGCGCGGCTTTAGCTGCTCCTGACCCTGCAGCGTCTTGCCGAAAAACGCAAAATTCTCATTCACGAAGATAGAGGAAAGATGTGCGGCATCCGCGTGCACCAGGTGCCAGCGCAGATAAATTTTCCAGTCGGCAAGGCTTTCTTTTTTCAATTCCTGGTTCAGTGCCTTGAAAAATCCCGGAGCCACCACGTTGAGCGAGGCGAGAGACGGCATCCCCACCTTGGTGAAATAAAGCGTCCAGCGGAATTGCGGAGTAATCTTCTCCAACTCCGCGGTCGTCATCTTGTGGTCGAGCGATTTCGGATCGCGCCGCTCCACCCGCGTCATCGATCCCTTGGCCAACGCGGTCTCGATCCCCATCACGGTTTGTGCTTCCGCCGATGCCGTTTCTGCACTGTCGCCCAGCAGCTCAAACATCTTCTGCACATGCGCCACGTATGCCTTGCGCAGATCCACTGACTTCGCATCATCTTTCGTGTAGTAATCGCGATCGGGCAGGCCGATCCCGCCCTGATCTGCCGCCGCTATCACCTGGCTCGCATCGCGGAAATCCTGGTCCGAGGTGAAATTGAAAAGCACGTTGTCGTCAATCATGCCTGCGGCAACTTCCGCGATCTCCGCCTTCGACCGAATCCCCGCAATCGCCTTCAGCTCAGGATCGAGCGGCGTGGCACCCTTCGCCTCGATCGCTTTTTCATCCACACAGGATGCGTAATAGTCGCCGATCTTCTGCGTCACCGCATTGCGGCCCGCATCGGGTACCGCCGCCGCTTCCAGAATTCCGCGCAGCCGCTCTCGATTCTCGTCCTCCATCTTCGAATAGACCTCCCACGCCGACTGATCAGGAGGAATGGGATTGTTCCTGATCCAGCCGCCACACGAATACTGAAAGAAGTCCACGCACGGATCGACGCTCTGATCCATCGACGTCACATCGAGCACCGGTTCGTTCTTCGCCGGAGCCGATTGCTGAGCGTGAGATGGTCCAAGAAAACCCGCGATCGTGAGCACAAGAATACTTGCACGCCGGATGAGCATGAAAAACCTCGTTTGGTGGTGCTTCGATTCGAATTGCCAGAAGTCCTCGAAGGCGTCATCCCGAGTGACGCCGTTCTTCAGGCGGAGAGAGGGATCTCCCTGTGCACAGAGTCGGTGTGCGGGAGATCTCTCGTACCGCCGGTAAGAGGCGCGGGACTTCGAGATGACGCCGGTTCGTGTACTTCGACCTGAGTTACTTTCCTGGTTTGCCAAGGGACGTAACAGTATGGCCCTGAACAATAAAGCTATTCAACTCTTCCGCAGGTGAATCGATCCGTCGCCCGTACGAATCACCAGCGGACTTCCGCCTCCGTTGAGTTTGCCATGCACGTCATCGTGGCGAATCGTACCCTGGGTGGAAATCGGCACATCCAGATCGATGTGGCCGTCGCCGGTGTGCAGATCGACATCGGCGGCCAAGTCTTCCGGCACTTCGAGCGATACGCTTCCATCCCCCGTCTCTAATCGCCAGCCCGCGCCCAGCGAAGAACCAGCCGTCGCTCTAACATCAACTCCGCCGTCACCGGTTTTCAATTCGAGTTCGTCGAAGCGTCCGCTCGCGCGAATATGTCCATCGCCCGTCGAGGCTTGTAACCTTCCATCGACGCTATCCAGGTTCTCCGCACCGTCGCCGCTGTGCAGATACATCTCCCCCTTCAGGCCAGCAAGTTCGATCTTGCCATCCTCGGTGCGCAGATCCACCTTACCTTCGCGCGGCATCTGAATGATGATGTCCACGCGATGATTGCCCCAGTTCACGACGAACTCGTGATGCGGATAGCGCACATCAATTTCAACAGAGTCGCCGTTCTGGTGCTCGTCGACACGAATTCCACCTTCCCCAATCTTGTAACGCTCGGTGATGACTTTCGCCTCGATCGTATTCTGATCCCAGGTCGTGACCCGGATGTTGGCGTCGGAAGTCTCGATTCGCAGATCGGGCTTGCCGCTGATGTTGTACGTCTTCGTCCATTCGTCGGCCGATGCGGGCAGTGTCGCCAGCGCAGCCGCGATCAATAACAGAAAGCGCTTTCCGGTAAGGTAGTTCATGAGATTCCTCTTGAAGCGGATTTCCGCGGGCGAGCACACCTTCGCCCCGCCTGTTAGACGTAGGTACGCGGAAATCGTGAGAATGGTTCCACGCGCTAGCTCGTCGCGGCGCGCAGGTACGCCATGCGAATCAGTGTGCGCTCGGAAAATGGCACGTACAACAGCGCCGCGCTGGCCGCGAAGGCCGCACCTAGGCCGATCTTCTGCGTGAGAAGAAAGGGTGCGACCGCCCATAACTGATCCAATGCAAGAACGAAGGGAAACATCACGCGAAATTTCTCACCCAGCCGCTGGTAGTCGAACCCGATGCCTGAGATCAGGTAGCAGCGCAGCGGAATGCCGACACCCGCCGTGACCAGGACCACGGCCACAAGGGCGATCGCACCCCAAACCGGAAGAAACGAATCTGCAATGCCTTCGATCGCATGCAAGCGAAACAACGCCGCGAGATAAAAGCACAGATACATCAACTGGATCAATGCGAACAGCCCGCGCGTGACTCCGCGACGCGGAATCGGCACCTCGAGTTCGGGATGCATCGCAATCGAATCCACGGGCGCCTGAATCTTGAGTGAGGAATCTGCGCTTTCCTGCGCGCCGTCATTCTGCACCGGCGCAATAAACCGGTAACCACGCCGCGCCAGCGTTTCCACATACCTCGGCCGCGACGCCGAATCGCCCAGCGCCTCGCGCACCTTGTTGATAGCCGTATTCAGGCTGTGATCGAAGTCAACGAATGTGTCGGAGGGCCACAATAGCCGCCGCAGTTCGTCTCGCGTCACCACTTCTCCCGCGCGATCCAGCAGCAGCGCGAGAAGCTGAAACGGCTGCTCCTGCAGCCGCAGCTTTACGCCGCTCTTGCGCAATTCGCCCGCCCGGCGGTCGAGTTCGAACACTCCAAACCGCACGATTTTGATCTCGCTGTGCGCCACGACGACGAGTGTAGCATTGCCCATTCCAGGCGCTACAATATCCCCATGCCTCCGCAGCCATCGCCGACTGATGCCTCGCACAAGCATCATCGCCACGCAGTCTACGCCTCGGAAGCCACGGGTTTGCTTCTCATCGCCGCGCTGTTGCTCGTCCTCACCTTGATTCGTTACTGGCACAATCTCCACTGGAGCCTGCGCTGAACGTGGCGCCTCAGCCTGATTGCAGTCCCGGCTCTGATTCTCCGCTCATCGTCATTCTCGGTCCCACGGGCAGCGGCAAAACGGCGCTCTCGCTCTCGCTCGCGGAAAAATTTTCCGGCGAAATCGTTAACTGCGATTCCGTCGCCATGTACCGCGATTTTGAAATCGGCACCGCGAAGCCCAGCCCGGCCGAACGCTCCCGCTGCCCGCACCATCTTTTCGATTTCGTCGATCCCACCGGGTACATCACCGCGGGAGAATACGCCCGCCACGCTCGCGCTATTCTCGCTGACGTAAGATCGCGCCATCGATTGCCCATCGTTGTCGGCGGCACCGGCCTCTATCTGCGCGCCCTGCTCGATGGACTCTTTCCAGGACCGCAGCGCTCGGAAGATTTGCGCCAGCGTCTGCGCGAACGTGCGACTCTTCGCGGCCCTGCCTATCTTCATCGCCTGCTCTTTCGTCTTGATCCCAGCGCCGCCAGAAAAATACACGCCAATGACCTGCCTAAGCTCATCCGCGCGATTGAAGTCTGCCTGTCCTCCCGCCGCAAAATGACCGAGTTATGGCAGCAGGGGCGCGAACCGCTCCAGGGATTTCGCATTCTGCGCCTCGGGCTCGATCCCGACCGCGCCGCCTTGTACGGCCGAATTAACGAGCGCGCCCAAAAAATGTTCGGCTCCGGCCTCGTCGAAGAAACTGCCCGCTTGCTCAAGCAATACGGCCAAGCAGCCCGCCCGCTCGCTTCTCTCGGGTACAAGCAGGCCGTGCAATTTCTCAACGCAGAACTCAATCGCGATCAGGCTGTGCAAGCCGCCGCGCAGGCACATCGCAACTACGCCAAGCGCCAGATGACCTGGTTCCGTCGCGAACCGGACGTGATCTGGCTCAACGGTTTCGGCCATGACCCGGAAATCGAACAGCAAGCTATGAAACTGACCGCGAGCGCCATTCAACGCGCGTAACTTGAAATCAACTTACCCCTCGTCCACTCCCGCTCTTCTGCTATCGTTTCTTGCTATGTTGCGAATCTCCTCTGTTGCCTTGCTCCTGATTCTCGCCGTTCCCGTGTTAGCCGCGAATAAAGACGCGGACAAAAATTCGAATGAAGCAAAGCCCTTGCACTCCCTCAACAGCACTCACGCTGAAAAGTGGGCCGAGAAGACCCTGCGCAAGCTCACGCTTGAAGAAAAAATCGGCCAGGTCTTCATGATCTGGTGCCGTGCCAGCTTTCTCAACGTCGAGAATCCCGAGTACCTGCAATGGCGCGATTCGATGCAGAAATATCACGTCGGCTCCTTCGCCATGACGGTGCACGTCGATGGGCCGTTTCTACTGCGCAGTGAGCCCTACGAAGCCGCGGAACTCCTCAACCGCCTGCAGCGCGACTCCAAACTACCCTTGCTCATTGCCGCCGACTTTGAGCGCGGCGTATCCATGCGTCTGATGGGCACCACCAACTTCCCGCATGCCATGGCCTTTGGCGCCGACGGCAAAATTGAAGACGCGGAAATGTTCGGCCGCATCACCGCGCTCGAAGCCCGCGCCATCGGCGTTCACTGGAACTTCTTCCCCGACGCCGACGTCAATTCCAATCCCGTCAATCCCATCATCAACACGCGGTCTTTCGGCGAAGATCCCAAACAGGTCGGCGATCTGGTCTCGGCCTACATCAAGGGCGCTCACGAAGGTGGGATGCTCACCACCGTCAAACACTTTCCCGGACACGGCGACACCGCCACCGACTCCCACCTCGGCGTCGCCGCGGTCAACGGCGATCGCGCTCACCTCGATTCCATTGAACTTCCGCCCTTTCGCCAGGCCATCGCCGCTGGCGTCGATTCCGTCATGGTCGCGCACGTTACCGTTCCCGCCCTCGATTCCGACCCCAACCATGTCGCCACAATCTCTCCCAACGTCGTATCCGACCTGCTCGAAAAACAGCTCGGCTTCAAGGGAATCATCGTCACCGACGCACTCGACATGGCCGGCCTCACGCATCTCTTCCTCAACGATACCGGCCGCGCCGCCGTCGAAGCCTTCAAAGCCGGCAACGACCTGTTGCTCATCCCCGCCGATCTCGGCGCCTCCTACGACGCCATGTTGAAGGCGGTCCGCTCCGGAGAAATCCCTCGCCAGCGCCTGGATCAGTCCGTCCTTAAGATCTTGAAAGCAAAGGCTGCTCTGGGACTCGACCAGTCCCGCACCGTTGACATTGCAGCACTCGCCAAACTCATCGGTAAGCCCGAGAACCTTGCTTTCGGCCAGCAAGTGGCCGACTCGGCTATCACTCTGGTTCGCGACAACGGCAAGGTTTTGCCCCTCAAATCCAACGGAACCGCTCCCGCCGCGCTTCCGTATATGTCGAAAGAGGAGATACATAACAACGTCGTGGCGGTAATTTTTTCAGATGACGTTCGCACCGAGTCGGGCCGCGCCTTCGGCCGCGAGTTCCATGCCCGCATTCCCGACTCGCGCGTCATTTATGTCGATCCCCGCTTCGCCTTTGGCATAAGCTCCGATATCCTGAAGGCAGTCGACGCCGCTCAAACTGTCGTGGCCGCCGTTTATGTGATTCCGACCGCGGGAAAAGTCGGCAACTCTGTCACCATGTCCGACGCGACTGGAACGCTGCTGCAGCAGATCCTTGATCACGCCGCCGAAAAAACGGCCGTTGTCGCCATGGGCAATCCCTATCTGGCCAGCGATTTCCCCAAGATCGAAAACTACCTGTGCACGTTTTCCAACGCCACCGTCTCCGAAATAGCCGCCGTGAAAGCGTTGTTCGGCGAAATTCCCATTCATGGCCACTTGCCCGTCACCATCCCTGAAATTGCCCAGCGTGGCGCCGGAATCGAGCGTCCGGCACAGGTCGCGGAGCGAGGAGCTTCTCCCCATGCGCATAACTAGATTTCATTTTCCGTCGACCATCCTCGGCCTTGCCCTGCTGGCAGTCATGATCGTTTCCGCCTGTAGCGTGAACGTGCAGAAAGAGAAGAATGGCGAAGATAAGCAGGTCGACATCGATACGCCCGTCGGCGGCATTCATGTCCACAAAGACGCCGACGTCGCCGATACCGGCCTCACCGTTTATCCCGGCGCCCGACTCAAGCAGGGCAACCACGACGGCGACGATAAGAGCGCCAACGTCAACATCTCCGGCTTCGGTTTTGGAGTCAAAGTCGTCGCTCTCGAATACGAATCCAACGATGCACCCTCCAAGGTCATCGCGTTTTACCGCGATCAGCTTAACAAGTTCGGGAAGGTTCTCGAGTGCCACACTTCCAATCATCTCGACGTCAGCACCAATTTCAATGACGATTCCGACAAGAACTCCCATGCCCTGACCTGTACTGGCAATGGCGGCAATAATGTGGAACTCAAGGTCGGAACCCGCGAGAATCAGCACATCGTCGCGGTCGAGCCCGAGGGCAAAGGCTCAAGTTTTTCGCTCGTCTATGTACGCACACACGGGAAAGAGGCGGACATTTAGTAATCGAATTATGCACAGGAGGACCCCATGCGCCGTCATCTGATCATCATCGTCACAATCGTTTTCGCCGTATTTTCCGGCGTTTTCGTATTCGCGCAGAATTCCGGCTCCCAGGATTCCGGCTCAAAGGACAAATCCTTCGACGTGCGGAGTTCGATCGGCGATATGCACGTCGGAAAAGACGCCGACGCGCAAAAGCAGGGCTTGCCGCTCTATCCCGGCGCTCGCCCCAAGCAGGAGAAAGACAACGATCCGCTCAACTTCGACATCTTCACCGAAAGTTTCGGCTTCAAAATCATGGTCGCCAAGTACGAGTCCGACGATCCAGCGGAGAAGATCCTTGCCTTCTATCGCGACAAGATGAAAAAGTTCGGCAAGGTTCTCGAGTGTCACAACACTAACGACAACAGCGGGTTTCACAGCGACGACAACGATCAGGATCGCAACAAACCGCTGAAGTGTGAAGGCGACAACAGCGGCCCGGTGCGCGAGCTGAAGGTCGGCACAGAAGGCAACGCGCACATCCTCGCCGTCGAACCGCGCGATAGCGGTGCCGGAACAACCTTCACTCTCGTCTACGTCTACACTCGCGGCAAGCAGGGCGATATCTAGGTAGCGTCCTCTTTTCACCGCATAGGGACACGAAGGGTACGAGGGAATTCGTCCACTCGCCGTTCTGGAAGGTAATGGCGCAGTTTGAATTGCGTCGGCATTATTTTGCTTTCGAAGGCGTCATCGCGAGCGAGGCCGTTCTTCAGGCGGAGTGATGGATCTCCCTAAGCACAAATTTGTTGCACGGGAGATCCCTCGGCCCGCTGGTGAAAGCGCCGGCCATCGGGATGACGCATCTCAAGCCAGAGGAATTTCAAACTGCGCCACTTACTTCCAACGCGCGCCTTGCCTCCATCCCCCGGCCTGCGATATTTTCATGGCACGCCCTTCTTTCGTCTGGCTGAGCGAAATTCACGAGCGCGGAATTCACGAGCGATAGATCCGCACCCGGTCGATCATGGAACAACCCTGCTACAAATGCGGACAGGTCGTGGAAGAAGGCGTGGTCTTCTGCCCACATTGCGGCGCGCCCCAGATTCGCGTCGTGATCGCGGAAGCGGTTCCGACCATGGCGATTGCGGCCGACTCCTCTGTTGCCCTGTCCCCTTCAATCAGCCGCCCCGCCGATGAGACCGTTCCCGCCCTGGCCGTTCCGCTACGCTGGTCCGACGCAGCGAAGCCCTGCGCTTTGGCGGCGATCATCACGGTCTTGCTTGTGAGCCTGGGTTTGTACCCGTTTGTGGCCCTCGTGGGCGGCGGGTTGTGTGCCGTCCTGTTTTATCGCCAGCGCTATCCCGAAATTCTGATCAAGCCAGGCCTCGGGGTGCGGCTCGGAGCGCTAACTGGCCTGTTTACCTTTGCCATCGTGGCGGTCGTGGCGGCTGCGGTTGCCGTGATTCCCTCGGGCCGAACAAAACTGCGCGAGTTCATCGTTACGCCACTGGAAAAGTGGGTGGCATCACATCCCGGGGATCAGGCTGCACTCGACCAGATCAGAACTCCCGAGGGGATGATTATGACGCTGGTCCTGCTCGTCATATTTCTGCTTTTGCTCAACATTGTATGCGGCGGCCTCGGTGGCGCATTGGGTGCCAGCATCTTTGGACGTCGCAACCGCGGCTGAAGCTTTTCCGCCCTCAAACAAAGCTGAACCGCGACTGTTCGGCGGCCAAACACCCCGCAAAATAGCCCTCGGCAACCGCTCTTGCAGCCACCCTCCACCCCCGCGTATCATGCTGCGTTCCCCGTGTACCCGAAGAACAAGCCCTCGAAGAATAACCCGGCGAAGAATCATCCGGTGCGCGGTTCGCTGCTCGGGATCGAACATCTCGAGGCGTACGAAATTCTGGCTCTGCTCCAGCTTGCCCGCCGCATGAATCCCGTGAAGGCCCGGCCCTTGCTGCGGAACAAGCGCATCGTTTTTCTTTTTTACGAAGCCTCCACGCGCACCCGCACCTCTTTCGAGTTCGCCGCCAAATCGCTCGGCGCCATCACCACCCTCGTCCACGCTTCCGGATCGAGCATCGAAAAAGGCGAATCCATCATCGATACCGGCTATACCTTGCGTGCCGTAGGCGCCGACTGCATCGTCATGCGCCATCCTTCGGCGGGAGCCCCACACCTCATGGCCCGCCATCTCGATATCCCCATCATCAACGCCGGCGACGGCATGCACGAGCATCCCTCCCAAGCCTTGCTCGATGCCTTCACGATTCTCAAGCATAAGAAATCGCTCAAGGGATTGCAGGCCACCATCATCGGCGACGTGTTTCACAGTCGCGTCGCCCGTAGCGCCTGCCACTTGCTCACCAAGTTCGGAGTCAAAATCACGCTCTGCGGTCCGCCCGAATTCGTGCCCGAAGTCGCGGCCACGCTCGTTCCCGGCCTGCGCGTTACTCGCCATCTCGAAGATGCCATCCGCGGAACCGACGTGATCATGCTTTTGCGCGTGCAAACCGAGCGCCTCGCCGGACAAAAAATCAGCCTGCAGGATTACGTCTCGCGCTATCAGATGACCGCCGCACATCTCAAACTCGCTCGCCGCGACGCCCTCGTCATGCATCCCGGCCCCATCATCCGCGGCCTCGAACTCACGGCGGATGTCGCCGACGGCCCGCAGTCCGTCATCGTCGACGAAGTTCACAACGGCGTGCCCATGCGCATGGCCATCCTCGCGCGGGCATTAGGAAGGGCAAAGTGACCGATATGCTTTGTCATCCTGAGCGCAGCAAAGGACCTATGCACTTGCCGGTGGGCAAGGCGCCGCCGACTCGTTACGCGGATTTTTCGCTCAAAGAACGCGCTCAGGATGACAGACGAGATGATCCGCGTGAATCTGCGGAAAAGAAGTTGCCGGGGAGCGAACGATGACACCGCCCGAACAAAAAAGTCTCCTGATCAAAGGCGGCCATCTCATCGACCCCGCATCGAAGATCGATGCGCCCATGGACATCCTCCTGCGCGACGGCCGCGTCGCCGAAATCGCGGCGCCAAACAAAATCCGCGCGGGTGGGGACGAAAAATTCGACGCCCGCGGACTCATCGTCGCACCCGGCTTCATCGATCTCCACGTTCACCTGCGCGAGCCCGGCCAGGGATACAAAGAAACCATCGCTACCGGCACCGCTGCTGCCGCCGCAGGAGGCTTTACCTCCGTTTGCACCATGCCCAACACGGCGCCCGTTGTCGACTCCGCCGATTGGGTGGAATGGTTGCGCAGTCCCGAGCGCAAAGCCCTCGTCAACGTTTTTCCCATTGCTGCTGCAACCCGCGCCAGCCGTGGCACCACACTCACCGATTTCGCCGCTCTGCGGCGCGCGGGCGCAGTCGCCGTTACCGACGACGGCAAGCCCATTCTCCAGGATGAGATCATGCGTTCAGCGCTGCAACTCGGAGCCGAGTTGAATTTTCCCGTCGTGCAGCACGCCGAAGACACGCGTCTCACGGAAAATTGCCCCATGCACGCAGGCCCAACCAGTTTTCGCCTGGGGCTGCGTGGCCAGCCCGCTTCTGCCGAGGCCGCCATCGTGGATCGCGACGTTTCCCTCGCCCAGCAGATTCACGAGTCGCGCCTGCACGTCGCCCATCTCTCCACTTCCGATGCCCTTCGCGCCGTTCGTCGCGGCAAACGCGCCCGCGCCCGTGTCTCCTGTGAAGTCACTCCCCATCACTTCACTCTGATCGACGAAAACGTCGGCGACTACGACACCAACTTCAAGATGAATCCGCCGCTACGCTCGGCCGCTGACCGCGAAGCCATTCTCGTCGCGCTCGCCGACGGCACCGTGGACGCCATCGCCACCGATCACGCTCCGCACGCCGCCCACGAAAAGCAAGTCGAGTTCGAGCGCGCTTCCTTCGGCATCACCGGACTCGAAACCGCGCTGGCGCTCGCGATCACCAAGCTGCACCGTGAACACCGCATCCCGTTGGCTCGAATTGTCGAGCTGTTTACGTCAGGACCGGCGCACGTCTTTGATCTCCGCGGCCGCGGATCGCTGGCCAAAGGCAATCACGCCGACGTCACGATTTTCGATCCGAAAAAGCGCTGGACGTTCGAGGCCGCTAGGTCGCGCTCGCTCTCCCGCAACTCTCCCTTCGACGCCTGGCAGTTGATGGGTAAAGTTGTGGCGACGATTGTGGGCGGGAGGGTGGTCTATCGCGCAGATTAGAGCTCGTCTGCTCATGTAGGGACAACCGCCGCCTTTGAGCCTGCCCTGAGCAAACGAAGCGCGTCGAAGGGGTTGTCCGGCCGAGCAAAGCTTGGCAGCTGAAATCAACCAGCCAATATCCCCATCCTCTTTCCCACGCTCTTCAGCACCCCCAGCGCCTGATCCAGCTCCTCCTGCGTGTGCGTCGCCGTCATGATCGTCCGGATGCGTGCCTTGCCCTCCGGCACGGTCGGAAACGCGATGCCCGTCCCGAGCACGCCTTCCTTGAACAGCTCTCGCGAGAAATCCATGGTCAGCTTGCCGTCGCCAATGATGATCGGCGTAATCGGAGTCTCGCTCGCCGGCGTCATCTTTCCTCCGATGT
>JASHOT010000284.1 GCA_030040965.1 Candidatus Sulfotelmatobacter sp.
GTTTCCGCAGATGTGGGAACGACGTTATATACGACCGTCGCGGTGTGGACGTTTCCGTCCGCGAACGCGACCTGAGAAAAGGGGTAAACAGCAAGCTGGCAGGCGGCGGTGATCGAGTTCGCGGCCATGTCGGGGCAACTCTGGATGCTGACGTTATTCACCCCCGGATCGTTCGTCTGCGTGCCTCCGCCGACGCCCTGAGAATAGCTGTTAAATCGTATCGCGACGCTATTGGTGATACCGGTCTGCGGCCCCTGAACCGGAGTGCATCCGGGAGGATAGGAAAGATCGCCCGCAAAGCCCTCGCCGCAGCCTTCTGGACCCAAAGCCGTCAGCCCGGAATTCTGAACCACAAAAGCGATGCCGTCGGCGCCGCTGGCGGGATTCAGCTGAAATGTGAACGTCGTGCTGAAAGAACTTGAGACCGGTTGAGGCGTTTGAAACCAAGCCGAACCGGCCCAATAATCAGCCGTTGGCGTGAGTCGAAGCACCGTCGACACGTTCGGCGGAGCCGGTGGAATCGGCGATTGAAATGAAGGATACTCAGTGCTCGAGCTCGCGTAGTTTATGCCGTTCAGCGTCAGGCAAGCCTGGTTCGACGTGAAGTCCGGAGAATAATTCGGCGTAGTAGAAGTGCATGGTGATTGTGCGAACGCAGCCGAGCTGCCGCCGACTAACACCGCAATGATCGCGACTGCGAAAAGCACCCTCTTCTTGGCTAGCATCATAAGGTTTTCCTTTGAAGACAGCGTCATTTCGTCCCGTTACTCGGCCCCAACTGGTGACAGGGCGGATTCGAAGTCCCGGCAAGAGTTCTCCACAAACGACCGCCCAGCCGTTACACACGGCTTCGCTTATCAGCTTGGAAATCAGCAAAACCTGGGATTGCACGGGCAGACTACCCGCATAGGGGGAAGGACCGAGGAAGCCTATCTGCTCGCTCTTCTATAGTCAATAGCGATCTTGGGAGCAAATCGAACGAAACCTCGATTGGACGCAGCCCGCAGAGCCTTTGGACTCCAGCCATTCGATTGCCGCGCGAAAAAGATTGTATTCTGCAATCAGACGCGGCGCACTTGAATCCCCCGCTCCAGGAATGGAGCAACGGCCTTGTCTGAAGCGCGTGTGTCGGTGATCAGCACATGAATATCGCAGGCGGGACAAATCAACGCCGGTGTGACTACGCCGATCTTGCTGGAATCGGCAACCACTACAGTCTGCTTCGCCTGATGGATCATCGCGCGAAAGGTGAGACTCTCTTCCGGTTCGATTACGGTAATGCCCCGCCCCACGTCGATTCCACAAACGCTTACAAAAACACGATCCATATAAATGTCACTCAGCGAGGCAATGGCGACCTGGCCCACGAGCGAAAATGAGCCCGCCCACTGCACAAAGCCTCCGGTAACGAAAGTTCGAAGACCGGGGCAATTGCTGAGCTCCATGCCAATGTTGATCGCATTCGTGATCACGCGGATGTTGTGCCGGTTGCGCAGGTTGCGAGCAACATGGGTCGTCGTGGTGCCGGCGGTAAAACCCACCGTTTCATTCTCCTGAACCAGTTCAGAAGCAGCCAGACCGATTCTGCGTTTCTCCGCGGTGCGGTGCTGCTCGCGATTCTGGAAGAGCGAATCGTAGCGAAACGGCTCATACAGCAATGGCTCGAGCAGCGTCGCCCCGCCGTGTGTTCGGCGGATCAGGCCTTTCGCCTCCAGCTTGGCAAGGTCGCGACGCACACTCGCCGCCGAGGCGCCCAGAGCCGCGATTAATTGGTCGATCGAGACGCTGCCCTGATGTCGCAGTTCTTTCAGGATTTGATCGGCTCGGCCGCTGGCCTTCATCTCACTCGATTCTCCGATTCCGCCAAACGGCCGCGATGTACCAAGCAGCGCCGCACTCGAAAGGCAGAATATACACCAAGTCAAGCGAATGTCTTGGCAGCGCGCAGCGGTGAACCTGAGCGCTCATCAAGCGTCAATTTTGCCCGAATTATTATGATTTGGGCCACATTTTGATCGAATAGTGGCAAAACGATCATTTTCCGCTTGACAGTCGTCTTGCTGGCTGATTACGGTCGGCTGTTGGAAATCTTCCACTTTGACGCGATTGTCGGGAGGATCCGCATGAAAATAGCCGCTCGCTGGACTAAATGCGCAGTCTGCGCAGCCATGTTTTTTCTTATGTTTGCAACAACGCCCTTGATCCTGGCCCAGAACTCCCGGGGCACGATTCTGGGACATGTGAAGGACTCCAGCGGCGCGGTGATTCAGGGCGCCGCGGTGACGGTCAGAAACGTGAACACCGGCGTGCCGAATCACTTTACGACCGGCAGCGCCGGCGATTTCGTCATCGTCGATCTGGTTCCGGGAACGTACGACATTACCGTCGAAGGCAAGGGCTTTAAAACAGAGCACGCAACCGGACTTGTTCTGGAAGTGGACCAAACGCTCCGCCAGGACTTTACTTTGTCTGTCGGAAATATTCACGAAGAGGTGACCGTCTCGGCGGATACGCAGATGGTGCAGACCGACAACACGACGACGGGCAATGTGCTCGATCAAAGGACAATCGCGGAGTTGCCCTCCAGCGGACGCGATTTCACCAATCTGCTGAACCTGAGCGCCGGGGCGTCTAATCTATCCGGCGGTTCTCAGTCCGATTGGGCGTTGCACGGACTGAACAATACCTTCACCGAGGTGAGCCTCAATGGAGCGCGGCCCGACTCCATCAGTTTCCTGGTCGACGGAGTTGCCGATACTGACGCTTTCTTCGCCGCAGCTTCCAACATTCCGTCAGAATTTTCGATTCAGGAAGTGAAGATCCAGACGGGACTTTATTCCGCCGAGTACGGACAGGGCTCGGGCCAAGTCAACGTGGCGATTAAGTCGGGGACGAACGTGTGGCACGGGCAGGCTTACGATTACATTCAGAATGACTTCTTTCAGCCGAACAGCCCATTGGCCGCGTTCGAAAACAGCGTGAGCCCGGGCACCGCGCCAGCAAAGCAAATCTTAAAGCAGAATCAGTTTGGTGGAACCCTGGGCGGGCCGGTGAGAATTCCATTTCTTTATAACGGACACGACAGGACATTCTGGTTCTTCGCCTATGACGGTGGCCGGCAGAATATCAACAATGGAGTACAGTTCGACCAGGTTCCCACCGCCGATGAGCGCACGGGTAATTTCTCCGACTGGCCTTATCAACTTTACGATCCGACAACCGAAGTCTGTAACCCTGGCTGCGATCCGACCACCCGCCAGCCCTACACGAACAACCAGATTACGTCGAGCGAAATCAATACGATGGCGCAGAAGCTGGCGAATCTGTATCCGACGCCGAATCTCTCTTGCACGTTCACGATCAATTCCTCGACTGGCGCGGTCAATCCATGCCTGAATTACGAAGCAACGGTTTACAAACCGAAAGTCACCAACAATGAGACGTTTCGCGTCGACCAGAACTTCGGAGAAAAAGACCGGCTCTATTTCACCGGAAATGTTCGCGGGGACTACGAGCCCAATCCCAGCATCCTCCCTTATACCGGCAGTACGAACTTTACGAATGCCCGGCTTTTCGGCCTTAACTGGGAACACACATTCGGGGCGAGGATCGTCAATGAAGCCCGGTTTGCGTTCAACCATCAGCAGTTCAGTTCCAACGCGGATACGGCCTACGGACCGAACATTTCGGTCAACCTCGGATTCAGCAACGTACCGCCCCTTCCGGGTTTGTATGGAATTCCGCAAATTGGCCTCAACGATAACTACAACGGAATTGGAGCCGGCAGCAGCGGCTTCGGAACCTCAACCAAGCACACATCGTTTCAGTGGATCGACAACCTGAAGCTGATTCGTGGCAAGCACACGCTCACAGTCGGTGCTGATATTCGACGCTTGCGGGAATTTGAACAGGACAACTATCTCGGCACAGGCAACCTAAATTTCAACGGAGAGTACACAGCGACGAATCCATCCGGCGCAGGAAGCAGCATGCCCGGCACCGGCAATCCGGTCGCCGATTTGTTGCTCAGTGACGAGTCTGGGATTTCCGGGCCGGCGCCACTTGGCGTGGATTACCTGCATACCTACGGGACAAACTGGAATTTCTTTTTCCAGGACGATTTCCGCGTAACACCCCGTCTCACGCTGAACCTTGGCCTCCGCTACGAGATACCACCGAACTATCACACGGCCGACAACAGCGGCTGGACCCTCGATCCCACCAACGGCGGCGGATTCATCTGGGCCAGCCAGTCATTTGTGCAGTACATAACGCAATTGGCTTCGTCGGAGGGTTTGACGATTTATCAGCCGTGGCTGCGCTGTTGTGCACCGAATACTTTGATTCCGATCGACAAAAAAGATTTCGCGCCGCGGATTGGGCTTTCGTGGCGCCCGCTTCCCACCGATCGATTTGTCGTGCGCGCGGGTTACGGAATTTTTTATGACACCTACATGCGCTATTACGATCAGATTCAGAATTACGACACGGACAAGCTGCAAACGATCGGTCCCGCAGGCTATCCCGCCGCGCTGGGCACGGAACCGGCGTCACCGATTCCACCCGTGAACCAGCTCTGGTCGGCCCCTGTCAACGGAGCGGCGATCTTTGCTCCTTCGCAGCCGTGGAATTCACCCAACTTCCCCAGCTTGATTCTCAACCAAGTGGAATACCCGTGGAACCACAACCCCTACAACCAGCAATGGACCCTCGACACGCAATACGCCCTGAAGGCGAACCTTCTGTTGGATATTGGATATGTCGGGTCGCACGCGTTGCGTGAGCCGATCTACGATCCCATCAATGTGGCGGTTCCGCCAAGTGTGCCGAGCGATTCATGCAATTTTCTCTTTGACGCTTCCCAGGCAACTGGAAGCCAAGCGGGCTGCGCAACCGACCCGAACTTCCAGCCGATCGACACGCGCGTACGCTATCCCAACCTGCCCTCCAACGTTTATGCCAACGCCAACGTCAGCAGTTCCAACTATAACGCACTGCAGGTGCAGTTCCGGCAACGCGCCACGCACGGTTTGACCTACCAGGTTTTCTACACCTACTCCAAAGCGTTCGATGATAGCTCAGGGGTTATCAACATCGGGGGCTTGCAAGCAATCGTGCAAAATCCTTATGACATCTCCGCCGATTATGGTCCGGCCAGCTTTGACCAGACGCATCGGTTGACGGCAAGTGGTGTTTGGGACTTGCCCTTCGGAAAAGGCCAACACTGGTCACTCGGCTGGGCGAACTGGGCGCTGGGCGGATGGCAGGTGAGTGGGATCTACACGCTCACTTCCGGCCGCACCTTCAGTGTTTACGGCTACACTGGCCCTGGCTACGACGAAATGGGCGGGCCATGGACTTGCTGTGGTCTTCTGCGCTACCGCGCCAACGTAACCGGCAATCCCAGAAGCGGGTTTTCCCAATCGCCAACAGAGTGGTTCAATACCAGCGACTTTTCGCTCGCTCCGCAAGGCACCTACGGTGATTCTCAGAAGGGACTGCTGCGCGGACCGTATTTTGAAGATTTGAACATGAGCTTCTCGAAATGGTTCCCGATCACCGAACGGCAGCGCCTCCAACTCCGGGCCGAAATATTCAATGTTGGCTCCAGTTGGCATTCCGTCGGTCAAATCCCCGACGACAATGTAACGGATGGCCAATTCGGCATCCTCTCCAATACGGTGCCGTCGTCCTATTCCGGCCTGATCACTCAGAGCGAATGGACGAAACTCAATTTGTGGACGCCGCGAACGCTCCAGTTGAGTCTTGTGTATTCCTTCTGAGTTCATGGCCGCCCGCGCTCACGCCTTGGCGAGGTGTTCGTCGCCTGCCTGCAGGGCGACATTGTGATCTTGCGCATCCCGGGAAGGTATGGATTTTCCGAGTCGAAGAATGAATAACGTTTGAGCATACGAAACAGCCAAACTTGCCATGACCGATCAGGTGCTGATTGAAGTTTGCGTAGACTCGGTGGCTTCGGCTGTCGCGGCGGAGCAGGGTGGGGCTGCGCGCATTGAGTTGTGCAGCAATCTGCTGGAAGGCGGCGTTACTCCCAGCGCCGGGATGATCGCGGCGGTGCGTGCCGCAGTTTCGATCGGGCTGCACGTGATCATTCGACCGCGGGGAGGGGATTTCTGTTACGACGAAAATGAAATTGGAATCATGCAGCGCGACATCGCGACCTGCAAGAATCTGGGCGCCGATGGAGTCGTTTTCGGCATTCTCGATACGGAAGGCCATGTCGATGTCGATCGCACTCGCCAACTTGTCGAACTGGCACGGCCGCTGAGCGTCACCTTCCATCGCGCATTTGATATGTCGGCAGACCTTTTTCGTGCATTAGAGGACGTGCGCGCAACGGGAGCCGCGCGGATTCTCACTTCGGGAGGTGAGCAGGATTGCTTGCAGGGCGCAGACGTGATCGCGCGACTGGTGCAGTCAGCACGCGGCCACATTACCATCATGGCGTGTGGTGGCATTACCCACAACAAAGTTGCCAGTCTGATCGAACGTACGGGCGTGCGCGAGATTCACGTGGGATTGAGCAGCACGGTCGCGAGTCCAATGCGTTACCGTAACCGCCGTGTCTCGCTCGGCAAGGCTGGGCAGGAATATCACCGTACTCAGGTTATGGACGAGGATATTCGCAAGCTGCAACGGGAAATTGCGCTCGCGCAGAATACTGCGAAGTCCGGAAATCGCTTGTTGCGAACAGAACCCTCTTAGCAAGTCAGCCGGCAGCATGGGGGCCGCGCCGAAACCTTCCTCGATTTAAGTCCACGCTGTCAGGAAGGTCCAGTTTCGTGGATAGGTTTTGCCAGAACCCGTTTCTTGCCACTTAACAAAAAGCCCCGCATTTCTGCGGGGCTGGAATCATGCGTAATCCGGAGTGAAAAAGAGTCTCAGTCTCCTGTTCCCGCCAAACTTGCTGTTTGTGGAGTGTTGTTGGCGCTGTCGCTCACGGTTAGCGTGCCGGTTGCAGTACCGGTCTCGGTGGGCGAGAACGTCACCACGATGGCGCAAGTAGCGTTGCTGTTCAGCGTGGTTCCGCAAGTCGAGCTCAAAATCGCAAACGGAGCTGCCGTTGAGTAAGAAATGCCAGTCAGCGTGGTGCTCAAATTATTTTTCAGCGTGAATTTGTGCCCCGTGCTGGTGTCACCAACCTTCGTCTTTGGAAAGGTGAAGCTGGCCGGCGTCAACGTGGCTTGCACTTCGCCGGTGCCCGTCAGCGCTACGGTCTGGGGGCTATTCACGGCATTGTCGCTCACCTGAAGAGTTGCGCTCTCTGCCGCCAGGAGGCTTGGAGTAAATGTAACGCTGATGACGCATTTCGCGTTCGGCTTGAGGGTCGCCGGGCAATCGCTCGTCTGACGGAAGTCACTGGCGTTTGGGCCAACTATGGTGATGCTGATGCTCTCGAGCGATGTTGTTCCGCTGCTGGTCAGCGTAATTTTCTGGGCATTGCTGGTTGTATCGATCGCCTGATTCCCAAACGATAACGAATCCGCTGAGAGGGTGACGGCCGGATTGGCTCCAGTTCCAGTCAATGGAACCGCTTGTAGATTGCCAGTCACACCGCCATCGTTGTCAGTGATCGTCAGGGTGCCAGTGCGAGTGCCTATTTGACTCGGCGTGAAAGTGACCCTGATCGTGCACGCAGCCCCGACAGCGATCGTGCCGCAGTTATTCTTCTCAGAAAAGTCTCCCGACGGGGCGATGCCGGAAACGATAAGCGGCTGTTGACCCGTATTGGTTAACGTCACGTTTTTGGCGGAGCTCGTGCCCAGGTCGTGGGTGCCAAAACTGAGGCTGGCAGGCGAGAAGCTGCCAATCGGCAGCACCACCAACCGAAAGAAGATGCCCTCGCCGATGTTGCCTGCGGCTGGCGGACCTCCGGCTGCGAGCCCGTAGAAGTTATAGTCCTTGCCCTGCACCAGCGCGGCAAACGGCAACGCGCCGTCCGGGCAATCCGGAGCGGTTCCTGCCGTGCAGAAGTCGTACAGGGTGTTGAACGTCCCCGTTGTCGGCGAAATATTGAAGATGGTGCCGCAGCCGTACACGCCTGGGACGCACTCGCTTTCTGGCCCGTCACCGTAATACGTCATCCCATACAGATTTCCGTCGCTGCCTTGAATCAGTCCGAAGTATGGCGCGTATCCATCCGCGCAGTCGGCGAGCGAGCAAAAGGGATGCAACGTGGTTTCACACCATCCATTACCTGTATTGCTTCCACTGGGGCAGCCAGACGCTGGCTCGATGAAAAGTTTGAAGATCGTTCCGCCAGGGCCGCCCGTATTCCCATAGAGACTGGTTGTGCCGTAAAAATTACCGGCGCTGTCCTCGACCAAGTTCGGGTTGGGGCCACCCCCATCCGCGCAGGCGTGTGCACTGCAAAAATCGTACAGAGTCGTCATGGCACCGCCGGGAGTGATCTCGAACACGGTACCGTTCGCGCCGGGCTCGCCCCAACCGGAACCTGTTACCCCATAGAAGTTGCCGTCGCTGCCCTGAATCAGGCCACCCGGTCCCGCGCCGCAGCCGCTTGACAGGCAGAAATTGGAAAGTAAGTTTTCGCAATAGCCGTTGCCCGGATTGCTGCCCGCTGCACAACCACCGGCGGGTTCTGGGCTCAGTTCGTACACAATGCCGGTTCCCTGGCCGCTTGTTCCACCGCGCGGAGTGGTACCGTAGAAATTTCCTGCGCTGTCCTCAACCAGGCCTCCCAGTGGGTTCGAACCATCCCCACAGAAGAGGTTCGAATTGATGGTTACGAGTTGGGAACAAAAGGTGTACAAAGTGGTGAGTTGGCCGGTCGTCGGGTTCAATTTGAACACCGTGCCGCAGGTATACATCGGCGGCGGCCCAATGGCCGTGGCTCCGCCACAGAGATCGTATGTTTGCGCTATGCCTCCGCCAACAGTTGTGCCGTAGAAGTTGCCGTCGCTTCCTTCGATCACGCCAGAGTAAGGCTGAGCGCCATCCGTGCAATAGTCCCCGACAGAGCAGAAGCTATAAAGTGTCGTAAGCCCGCCGGTAGACGTCATCTGGAAGATCGTGCCCTGTCCATGCTCGCCTCCGCCGGACGTTACTGCGTAGAAATTTCCGTCGCTGTCTTGTATCGGGTAGCCTTGGGGCATCGCTCCGTCAGTGCAGTTAGTCAAGGAACAGAAGTCGTAAAGCGTCGTTAACTGCTGGGCGGAGCTGGGAGTACCCCCAAAGACGACGCTGGCCAGAAACATAATGACAACAAACGAGAGGCGCACTTTCATGGCTAGTTTCCTCGTTTCTTGATTCGAAACGGCGAGATTCTCCACCGGCGCTCGGCTATGGGTCAACTCCCGTCTACCTCCCGCGTCAAACTATTGAAAGATCAAGCACTTCAAGGTATCCTGTCTGCCCTTGGGGTTCCTGTGTGGCCCAGCTTGACTGCACCGATGAAGTAGCAGTTTTCGGGCGATTCCAGTTCGAGTTTTCCACCGGCCGTTTGCGCAAGGATGGTACTCGTCTGCGAGTCGAGGATAAGCCTGTCCAGGTGCTTACCTTGCTGCTTCGACGGGCCGGCAAAGTTGTGACCCGTGAAGAATTGCATAGCTTGCTATGGCCGGACGGGGTGCATCTCGACTACAACCATGGCCTCAATAAGTCGATTAATAAGCTGCGTTTCGTTCTGGGGGATGATCCCGAAAGTCCGACTTTTATCGAGACCCTGCCTCGTGTGGGCTACCGATTCATTGGAATTGTTCAAATTGTAGGCGGCGAGCTAGCCGCTCCCGTGGCAGCCGGGCTGCCGCAGGCAGAATCGCTGGTCGATCCTGCCCACGCTTTTTCTCCGGCTGATTCGTATGCAGCACATGAGAATGCGACGATTGTCGACGTCGAATCCAAGAGAGCTGGGATTCAGCGTCGCCCTTGGATGTGGGCTGGAGTTGCCGCCGGAATTCTTGTGGTCCTTGGAGTATGGCTTTGGAGGATCGAAGCCGCGAGGCGGCATGTCACCACGATTCGCTCCCTCGCAGTACTGCCTTTGCGTGACTTGTCGCCGGTCCAAGGCCAGGAATACTTCGCAGACGGGATCACGGAAGAATTGATCACCAGCCTGGCACAGTCGCTTCCCCTACGAGTGATTTCGCGCACATCAGTCATGCGGTACAAGCAGACGAGTGAACCCATCAAACAGATCGCGCGCGAACTTGGGGTTGAGGCCATTGTCGAAGGCGCCGTAACACGCGACGGAAATCGAATTAAGGTCACACTCCAGCTGATCGATGCGACCGAGGACCGCCACCTGTGGGCGCATAGCTACGAACGGGATTTCGGGGACTTCCTTGGAATGGAGGATGAGCTGTCGCGTGAGATGAGCACACAGATTGGCCACAATCTGAGCGTGCAACCGCAGAGTAAAGCCAAGAAGGTGCACTCCGTGGATGCAAAGGCCCATGAACTATATCTCCAGGGGCGCTACTTCTGGAACAAACGCACGGGCGAAGGCATAAAGAAAGCGGCGGAATATTTTCAACAGGCCATCGATCAGGATTCAAATTATGCTCAGGCCTATGTTGGATTAGCCGACTGCTATCAGTTTAGCGAACCCCCGACACTCCCACCGTTGGCGTTGGCGGACAAAGCCAAGCAGATGGCGATGAGGGCTCTGGAGCTCGACGACAGCCTTGGTGAAGCGCATGCCACGCTGGGACTTATTGCGGAAAATTTCGAACACGACTGGGGCGGGGCCGAAAGAGAATACAGGCGAGCCCTCGAACTCAGTCCGAACTACGCGACGGCTCACCAGTGGTATGGCGAGTATTTTTCACTGCTCGGCAGATTTGACGAGAGTCTTGCGGAGATGAAAATTGCGCGTGATCTTGATCCTCTATCGCTGGTCATCATCAAGGACAGTGGAGAAGTCTATTACCACGCACGTAAGTATGATCAAGCGATCGAATTCTATCGCAAGGCTCTGGACATGGATTCGCACTTCAACCTGGCTCGCAGGTATCTGGCATCGGCTTACCTGCAAAAACAGGAATTCTCGTCCGCGATTGCGGAGCTTGAGACCGTAACAAAGGAGGAGAAAAATCACGATACGCTCTCCGAACTCGCCTTCGCCTATGCGCTTTCGGGAAGAAGAGAGGAAGCAGAGAAAATCTTGCGCGACATGAAGGGAATGTCGGCACGACCATCGTCGCAAGCTTGCAATTACGCGATCGTTTATACAGGATTGGGAAATAAAGACAAGGCATTTGAATGGCTGGAAAGGGCCTACCGCGAGGGTGCGGGGGCGTTGACCGGACTCAAAGCGGATCCGCGCTGGGACAGCCTTCGGGGCGACCCAAGATTTGCCGATCTGCTCAAGCGAATCGGGGCAGATGCTGGGCCGTAATAACCAGCCTTCATTCATTGCACTTCCGTGCTGTTAGGGATGCCGCTGAATAGGAGCAGGAATCAGTCGGAAGAAGCTTCGGAGATGAAGCGGCCTGCGAGAATCCCTCGCTCGAACAGAAAACTGCCCAATCTTCCTCGGACTGAATTCCCTGCTCAGCGACGACCTAAACGAACAAAGCAGTCAAGCAGCTTTTGTCCTGTTCTCGCTCCGAAACAGAGGATGGTTTCCCCAATTTTTCGTTCGTTATCTACTTCGCTATTGCGCTCCGACAGATATCGCAATCATGCCCTTATGCAGCCATGAAATCTGCAGGCCGTCGCGTGTGCGACGGCCTTCGAGTCACTCACCTTCCGACTTTCACTCTGCTACCGACTACCGCACTGCCGGCAGGGTTGTGGGCAACAAATGCATCGGCAGGCGATGCGTGTTGACGCCCGCCCATCCCGCCAGCGGCGCCTCGACCGGAACCGCATGGCTCGTTCCCGTCCAATTGTCCACGTGGTGTGCCAGATCCGACCGCATTCCACTCCGCTCCGTCATCACCGGCAGCTGCGCTACCGTCACTGCCTTCACGTGATCCCACGACGGCGTCGCCGGTATGTGTTCCCAGATGCGCGGCGCGTTGCTCGTGCCCGCCACTTCCACCCGCTTGCCCACTCCCGAGCCAAGGATCGCATGCCGCAAATTGTTATTCGCTGCAACCGCCGTGCTCTTCCCCACCGCCTGCTTCGGATCGGCAACCGCCAGCAGGTCCGCCGATTGCGATTTGTTCGAGTTCGCCGGCGACGTCGACACCACCGTCAGCACCACGCCCGTCGACGTATAAGAAATGTCGAACTGCTCACTCGCATTGATCGCAATCGTCGCGTTGGTGAACGTGCCCGTGATGCTCTTCGCGGTCAGAATCGTGAACGTCTGCCCGATCGTCGGCGTGAAGCTGTTAATCAGCGTCACCGCCAGCGTCCCGCCCAGGCTCGCCGTGCCCGAGATCTTCAGCTGACTGTACTCGGTCCCCACCGTCGTTCCGCCAATGTTCACGTTCAACGTGGCGCTCGACAACTGCGTGTACGTCCCCGTGATCGTCAGCAAGCCCGCTTTGCCGCTGTCTCCGGCACTGATCGTGGCGCCATTCGATACGTTCGCTTTCACCGATCCCGCGCCCAGCAGCGTGCCGCCCGTCACGCTCACTCCCGTCGTGCCGCCCGCTGCCAGCGTCCCGTCGACCGTCGTCGTTCCTCCCGTCTGGCTGTACTCTTCCTTGGCCGACGTTCCCGCCTCGAGCGTCGTTCCCTTCTCCACATCCACCGTGCCCGAGTTGGTGAACGTGCTGTTGGCCGTCACCAGCGTCGCAGCGCTCGCCAAGGTCAGCGTCCCGCTGTTGTTGGCGAGACTCGACAACGCATTGCTCGTGCCGTCCAGAATCTTCGCCGCCGTCCCTTCCAGCGTCACCGTCGCCGCGTTGGTCGTGATCCCGCCATTGCCGCTCGCCAGTTGCAGCGTTCCCGCAATCGTGTACGTGCCGCCGGTCAGTGTGCCGCTGCTCAGATTCGTCAGCGTGCCCGTCACTCCGAACGTGCTGCCGGCATCCACCGTGAGCTTGCCCGAGTTGGTGAAGTTCGCCGCCGCTGTGAAGTCCGCATCATCGGCCAGCGTGAAGCTGCCCGTGCTGGCGATGGTGTTGAAGTTCTCGAGCCCATTCGCGTTCGCTCCGCTGGTCGTGTTCTTCAGCGTGCCCGAACCTTCCATGGTGAGGTTCGAGGCGTCGGTCTCGATGCCATTCGCTCCGAATGCTCCCGCCAAAGTTCCCCCCACCACGAACGTTCCCCCTTCAAGCTCGTTCGTTGTGCTCTTGTACTGCGTCAGCGTTCCCGTCACCGTGAACGTGCTGCCCGAGTTCACCGTCAGCGATCCCGTATTCGAAAAGTTCCCCGCCGTCGTGAAGTTGGCTCCGCCCGCCAGCGTCAGAGCCTTCGCATTCGTCGCCAGACTCGCCAGCGCGTTGGTCGAACCCGACTCGATCGTTCCTCCCGACAGCGTCAACGTCGCGTCGTTGGTTGCGATGCTGACTCCGCTGTTCAAATCCACGTTGCCGCTCAACACCCACGTCCCGCCCGACAGCGTTGTGCCGCTGATCTGCGCGAGGGCTGGAGCAATGAACGTGCTGCCCGCGTTTACCGTCAGCGTTCCCGTATTGCTGAAGCTGGCAGCGCTCGTCGTAAATGCCGCATCGCCACCGATCGTCAGCTTCCCGGTATTGCTGGCAAGACTCGCGAGCGCATTCGTGCTGTTGGACGTGTTCTCAATCGTGCCGCCCGCCAGCGTCAACGTCGCCGCATTGGTCGTGATGGTCTGCGCTGTGCCCGTGATATCCAGATTCGAATCCAGCACATAGGTGCCAGCCGTCAGCGTTCCACTGCTGATTTGCGTTAGCGAGCCGACCTTGAAAGTCGTTCCGCCCAGAATAGTCAGCGAGCCCGCATTGCTGAACGCACCGGGATCGGTGAAGTTTACGTCCGTCGTCAACGCGCCCGTCGAGGTGATGCTGGTCAGGTTCGCCAGCGCATTTGTGCTGTTGTCCGTGTTGATGAACTCGCCGCCCGCTTCCTGCGTTACGCTGGCCGAAAGCGTCGTGATGCCGGTCGTGTTGCCGAAGTTGTAGTTGATGTTCCCGCCGTTCGCGATGTAAGTCCCGCCCGTCAGCGTGGTCGTTGTTGCGTTGTAGTTGGTGAATCCCGAGCTGTCGACGTCGATGGTGATGGCGCCGCCGGCGACGTTTGCGTCTACCGTTCCGTCGTTGGTAAAGCCCATGTTTCCGGAACCCAGGTTGCCAGAGCCCTCGATCGTGTTGTAGCTCGTAAGTATCGGGCTTGTGCCTTCGCCGTAGATGTCGTTTGTATAGTTGTCGCCGCTGCTCGTCAGGTTGACGATCCCGCTGCCTTTCAACGTCACTGCGCCGTTAATCAGCAAATACGTTTGGTTGCCATTGCCTTGCACGTTGATGCTGCCGTTGTTGGTGATCGTGCCGGTAAGCTCCATTTCTCCATTGTTCTGGATGTCAAGCGTCCCGGTGTTCGTGAGATTCGACAGGTAGGAAGTCTGGCCGCCCGGGGTGTAGAAGTAGCCCGTGCCGGCCGTGGTCAGCGTTCCGCCGGTGATGCTGACGTTGTCGTAAAGTTCCACTGCCGAACCAGTAGCGGCGGAAATGGTGCCAACTCCCGTCTGTGTCCAGGTTGTGCCATCGAACGCCAGCGTGCCGCCATTGGTCGCTTCCATCGTCTTGGTGTTAGTTCCCGTCAGACCCTGGATCGTGATCGCGGCGCCGCTCACGTTCGCATTCACTGTTCCGTTGTTGACAATCGTGCCATTCTCGATCGTTCCCGCTCCGGAGATGGTCTCATCATTCGTGAGCGTCGCGCCGCCAGCGGTGTCGAGGATGCCGGTGTAGTTCGAGCCGCTGCTGGTCAAAACTACCGAACCGGTGCCCGTCAAGGTTGTGCTGCCGCTCGGTGTATAGAAATATGTCGAATTCCCATCGGCGCTTATGTTGATTGTTCCATCGTTGGTGATCGTTCCACTGGTGTTTAGCTCACCATTGTTCTGGATGTTCAGCACGCTGCCCGTGCTGAGGGTCAGCGTAGTCAGGTTTGCCTGTTGGCCGCCTGGAATGTAGAACTGGCCCGTTCCGGTGGTGGTCAGCGTGCCGCCGGTGATGCTGGTATTGCCATAGAGTTCGACCGCGGAGCCAGTCGCGGCTGAGATAGTCCCTCCCGTGTTCGTCCAGGTAGAGCCATTCAGGGCCAGTGTGCCGCCGTTCGTGGCTTCCATCGTACCGGTATTGGTGCCTGCCGTGAGCGACTCAATCACTAAGGTGTCGCCGCTCAGGTTCGCATTGACGGTCTTGTTATTGATGAACGTTCCGTCCTCGATCGTGCCCGAGCCGGAGATTGTCTCGTCATTGGTGAGAGTCTGCCCTCCGGCCGTCTCAATGATGCCGGTGTAGTTCGCGCCGCTGCTTCCCAGCACCACCGAACCGGTCCCGGTCAAGGTTGTGTTGTCGCCGCTCGGCGTATAGAGGTAGGTGGAATTCCCGTTGGCCAGGATGTTGATCGTGCCGTTGTTAGTGATGGTTCCGCTGGTGTTCACCTCACCATTGTTCTGGACGTTCAGCACGCTGCCTGTACTGAGGGTCAGCGTGGTCAGATTCGCCTGCTGTCCGCTGGGAATGTAGATTTGGCCGCCGCCACTGGTGCTTAGCGTTCCCCCCGTAATGCTCACGTTACCGGAGAGCTCGACGGCGGAGTCATTGCCATGGCTGTCCGCGCCCACGGCCGTGATGGTCCCACCGGTATTGGTGATGCTGCCGCTGTAAAGCTCCAACGTGCCGCCATTGGTCGCTTCGAGCGTTCCGGTATTGGTCATGCCGCCGGAACCGGGCTCAATCGTCAGCGGGGTCGTGGTCACCGTTGGGCTGAGGTTGGCGTTGATGGTGGAATTGTTGATCAACGTGAGAGCGCTCTCACCAATGTAGCCCGCCCCGCTCACCGCCTGATCAATGGTCAGGGTGGCGCCCCCGGCACCCGTAATATAGTCGGTATAGTTGCTGCCGGCGCTGCCCAAAACGATCGCACCCGTACCCGTCAACGTGGCGCTGCCGCTGCCGGTCGAAGTCACGTACAGCTCGGTTGTATTTCCATTGCCCAAAATATTGATCGTGCCGTTATTGGTGATCGTGCCGTTGATTTCAGTGGCGGCGTTGTTCTGGACGTTATACGTACCCGCCAGGGTGAGGTTCGTCAGGAATACATTCTGGCTTGCTAGGTTATTGATCGAAGAACCGCTGCCCACCGCCTCCAGCGTGCCTCCGGTAATGCTGACACCGCTTTGCAGGTTAACGGCCGAGCCGGCTTGCGCTTCGATCGTGCCCGTATTCGTCCAGGTGCCGGCCTCAAGGGTAAGCGTCCCACCGTTCGTGGCTTCGAGAAGTCCAGCGTTACTCGACGTTCCCGAGCCGGGTTCAATGACAATATTTCCGCCGCTGATGTTTGAATTGATGACGCCGTTCGAGGCGTTGATGATCTGCAGCGCGCTGTTGCCCACGGTGCCCCAGCCTTCAATGGTGGTCTCGTTCGTGAGCACAGCTCCGCCGGCACCGGTGATGTAGCCGGTGTAATTGGACCCTGAGCTGGTCAGGTTGATCGTCCCCGTCCCCGCCAGCGTTGTGTTGCCCGTCAGGTAGATCTCCGTCGTATTTCCATTCGCGTCAATGGTGACTGTGCCGTTGTTGGTGAATGTTCCCGAAACTTCGGTCGCGGCGTTGTTCTGGATTACATAATTGCCGGTGTTGGTGACGTTTGTGAGGAAGGCGTTTTGACCGCTCACGTTGTTGATGACACCGGTGCCGGATGTAGAGAGCGTTCCTCCAGTAATGCTGACGCTACTTTCCAGGTTCACGGAGGAACCGTTCCCGGCAGTTATCGTCCCGCCGGTATTCGTCCAGGTCCCGCCCTGCAGCGTCAGATTTCCGCCGCCTGTGGCTTCCAGCGTGCCCGTGTTCGTGCTGGTGCAGGTGCTGCAACTGTCGGGCTCGACCAACAGCGTCTGGCCGCTGATATTGGCGTTCATCGTCCCGGAGTTAGCGAAATACACTTCGTTGTTCCCAACGTTGCCCGCACCCTCAATTGTTGACGAGGTCGTCAGCAGCGAACCGCTGGCGCCGTAGATGTAATCGGTGTAGTTGCTACCGCTGCTCGTCAGGTTGATCACGCCGCTGCCGCTCAGGCTCAACGAGTTATTCAGATACAAGCCCGTCGTATTGCCGTTGGCGTTGAACGTGATCGTTCCGTCGTTGGTGATGTTCCCGGTCACCGTCGTCTGCACGTTATTGTTCAGCGTGACCGAATCGCCCGCATTGCTCAGCGTCAGCGTCCCGATGGTGAAGCTCTGATCGTCAACCGTATTGGCGGTCGTCGTATTGATCAGGATGTTCTCGCCACTGGTGATCGCGCCATTGTTCCAGTTCGAGGCGTCACTCCAGTCCGTATTGCCCGACCCTCCACCTCCCGTCCACGTATCAGTCGTTGCGGGCGGAGGACTCGTCTTCGCCGATGCTGCCTTATGCGTCACCTGCGCAGGCACCGCGTGTTGCAAAAGCTTCTGTTTCGCAGATCCGGATTGAGCCGGGGCGAAGTTGGCAAGAACGATGACGGCCATAAGGATGGTGAACACACTCATCCACTTCAATTTCATCGACGACAGAAAACGCATGGGAGACTCCACGTGGCGCATTGATTCGGACCTTGATCGAACAGAAACCCGCTAAAGCTTCACCGAAAAAGAATTCGTTGCGGACCCGGACGGGTCCACAGAGAGGGCGTTTGCATGATAGCGAAGTCACAACCGCTGTCAAGATGAAAGTTTTTGCAATCTCTGTAAAATGACGGCAACGGCCCAAAAAGAAACAGGTCCTGAAACCTCGAAATCACGTTTGTCCGCCTCCGGAGACCGTCACAAAGAAATGATCCCGATCAGCACAAAAACGATCAGCGCGGAAAAAAATTATGACCGTGCCCCGCAGTCGTCATTCTTCGCGCCGAAATCGTTCTTTGCATCGCAATCTGGGTTAGAATCGAAACGCCTAGAAATCGGAACGCCGATCTTCGCTCCTCCCTCACGAGAAGTTCTCCCGCGGGCTGAAACACCGCGTAAGAAAATGACGAGCCGATCTCCATTCTCGCTGCGTGCGCCGATCTTGCTGGCCCTTTCTCTGTGTTTGCTGGCAAGCCTCCCGGCTTGCCGCAGCTCGGCTCGCGCTCGTGAACATGTCGAAAGTGGAAACAGGTATTTCGAGCAGAAGCAGCTGGCTGCGGCCGAACGCGAATACAGGCAGGCCATCGAGATCGACGCCGATATCGCCGACGCGCACTATCGCCTTGGCATCTTGGAGGCTCAACAGGAACATCCCACCGGCGCCATCCAGTCCCTCTCGCGCGCCGTGCAACTCGACCCCAAGAACATCGATGCCCGGCTGCGCCTCGGAAACTTGCAAGTCTCGGCCACGCAATACGGAGATGCCCACGAACAGGCCGAGGCAGTCTTATCGCTCGACAGCAAGAACTCTGGCGCTCATCGCCTGCTCGGGCAAATCGAACTGCAGCAGATGCACTACGCGGCCGCCGAAATTGAATTGAAGCAGGCCATCGATCTCGCGCCCAATGACGCCCAGGCCTACGGCGACCTCGGCCTCGCCCAACTTCTCGATGCCGAATATGGCGCGGCCGAAAAAAGCTTTCAGACTGGGGTTCGCATCCGGCCGGATGACCCTCAGACCTATGTCAATCTTGCCAATTACTACAAAGCCAAAGAAGCACCCGATCAAGCCGAGCAGACCCTGCGCCAGGGCATCGCCGCGAATCCAAGAGCCGTCGAATTGCCCATCGCTCTGGCCGGCCTCTATGTAGAGCGCGGCCGCTCTGCCGACGCAAAGCGCTTGCTCGACCAGATCGAATCTGACACCGCCAATTTTCCCGATCGCCGCCGCGCCGTGGCCGAGTTCTACCTCTCCAACGGTGATTCCGCCGCGGCTCTCGAACGATTCCGGGCTCTTGCCGACAAAGATCCCCACGACGACGCGGCCGCAAGAAAGGTTGCCGAATGCTATTTGCAGTTGAACAAGTGGCGGGAGGCTAACGACTGGATCGACCGTTACAAAGACGATGATGCCGCCAACAGGAATGTCGACTTTCGCCTCTTGCGCGCTCGCAGCGATCTGGGCGCCTTCCATTTGAGCGAGGCCGAGAGCGAACTTAAGAGTCTGTTGCAGGATTCCCCTGATGTGGCCGCCGTCTATTACTATCTCGGCCAGGTCTATATTCGCCAGGAAGAACCCGCTGCGGCGCAAGAGGCCTTCAGCAACGCGTTACATGCCCAACCCGGCTATCTTCCGGCAATTCTCGGACTCGGGCAGATCAGCCTGCAGCAGGGCAACGCCGCCGCCGCGGCTGGTTACGCCAGCCAGATCATCGCCACCAGTTTCTGGCTCGCCGATGCTCACATTCTTGCCGGCAGCGCCGATCTGCTGCGTGGCGAGCAGGATCAGGCCCAGCGTGCCTTTGAGATGGCAGCCGGTCTCAACCCCCGCAGCCCCGAAGCGCAGGAACGTCTGGGAAAAGTTCTGAGCCTGCGTGGAAACTATGCGGACGCGGAAAAGGCCTATGAAAATTCGCTCGCTCTTGCTCCCGATTATGCACCCGCGCTCAACGGCCTTTCAGAAATTCTCGTCAAGCAGGGAAAAGCCAGGCAAGCCAGCGTCCGCATCGATCGCCAGATCGCCGCTGAGCCCAGGTCCTATCAGTTGCTTGTTGCCAAAGCGGAGTTCTGCATCGCACAAAAAGACTGGCCTTGCGCCGAACGCAGCTACAAGCAGGTTTTGACGTTGAACCCGTACTACGTCAACGGATATCTCGCCCTCGCCCACATTTATGCGGCGACCAATCATCCCGACGCCATGATTCAGCAGTACGAAATGGCGCGCAGCAAATTTCCCGGTTACCTGCCGACGTACATTCTTCTCGGCCAGGTTTACAACTATGTGGGCGATGTCACCCACGCGCAGCAGACTTATCAGGACGCCTTGAAAGTCGATCCCAATTCTTTTCAAGCGCAGATGAATCTGGCCCGGCTCTACGCCGACCATGGCGGTTCGCTCGCCGACGCTCTCCAGTTGGCGGAGAAGGCAAAGGCGTCGCAGCCCGACGATCCCAATGTCAACGACACGCTGGGTTGGGTCTATTACAAGCAAGGTCTGTACAGCTCGGCCGTTCCCGTGCTCGAATCTGCTGTTGCAAAAAGCCCGCAAAATGCCGCGTTCCAGCTTCATCTTGGCCTCGTCTATCTCGCCGCAGGTCAGCCGGCACGGGCCCATACAAACCTGCAGACCGCGCTGAATCTTGGCCTGAGTCCTCAGGACGCACGCACCGCGCAAGACGCTCTCCAGAAGACCGGTTCGTAGCGTGGAAAGAGCGGCGCTGCAGCCGCGTCACACGAACAAGAAACGCGGGCTTTGGCCGCTGCAGCGCCGGTGGCGGGAGCCTGCGCTCGCTCGTAACCGGAAAACTTCCCGGCGGTGAGATTTTCCCTTGACATTTCCACCACAGTTCGTACGATAGAAAAATAATTATTCACTTTAGTGAATAATTATGCATTATGAATAAGACACTGCGGCAACGGGCGGTTTTAGATGTCCTGAAGCACGGCGCGATCGCCAGCCAGGAGGACTTGCAGCGCGTTTTGCGCAAGCGCGGGTTCAAGGTCGGGCAAGCCACGCTCTCGCGTGACATTCGCGACCTGAACCTGAGCAAGACCGCGCACGGATATTCCGTTCCGCACGGCGAGGGCGGCATCGCTGTCGCTCTGCCACCGGTTTCTCGTCTTGTGCGCGAGTTCGTTCTCGACATTCGCTCAGCCCAGAACCTTCTCGTGATCAAGACCATCGTCGGCAGCGCTCAACCTGTCGCCGCCGCTTTAGACGAAGCGGATTGGAGCGAGGTTGTCGGCACCATCGCTGGCGACGACACCATCCTTATTGTGTGTCCCGACAAAGACCAGGCCCGCGCGCTCGCCGGCCGGATCGAGGAGATGCTGGGTTGATGTCGATTGCCACCATCGCCGAACCGAGGACGACGCCCAGCAAAGTGGCGGAAAAACTCAAAACCGCAATCCTCGGCGCCACCGGCTACTCCGGCCTGGAACTCACGCGCATTCTTCTGCGCCATCCCCGGGTCGAGAAGCCAGTTCTGCTGCGCCGTCCCGCTGACAATGGCGGTCCTGCGGATCTCGCCGAGGTTTTTCCCGCCCTATCTGGCAACGGCGGCTACCCTCTGCGCCCGCTTTCCTGGTCGAATGTGAAACAGCAGGGAGTCGAATTGCTTTTTCTGGCCACACCGCACCAAGCATCGCGAGCCCTGGTCCCCGACGCCATCGCCCACGGCCTGCGCGTCATCGATCTCAGCGGCGCCTGGCGCCTGAAGCAGGAGCAGCATCGCGCCATCTACGGTTTCGAAGACTCCGACCCCACAACCGCAGCCGAACTTACAGCCAAAGCGATCTACGGTCTGCCCGAACTGAGTTCCGATCGCCTCGCCAATGCCACGCTGGTTGCCAATCCCGGCTGCTATGCAACTTCAGTCATTCTTGCTCTTGCGCCCTTGCTCAAGGCCGGTTTAGTCGATCGCAGCCGCGGAATTATTTCTGATTCCAAGTCTGGCGTCTCCGGCGCCGGCAAAGAGCCGTCGTCAAAGACTCACTTTGTCTCGGTTGCCGATAATCTCTCCGCCTATTCCGTCTTCAATCACCCTCACGTCGGAGAAATCGTCGAACAACTCGGACTGAGTTCGCAGGAACTTATCTTCACGCCGCATCTTCTGCCGATCCCCCGCGGAATTCTTTCCACCATCTACGTTTATCTCAACCGCGAAATGGCACCCGCGGAAGTCGAATCGTGCCTCAAGAATTTTTACTCTGGAAAACGATGGGTGCGCATTTTCCCCACGCCCAAGCTGCCGCAACTCCAGTTTTCATTGCACACCAATTATTGCGATCTCGGCTTCTGCCTCGCCGACGATCGCCGCCGCCTGGTTTTGGTTTCCTGCATCGACAACCTGCTCAAGGGCGCGGCCGGACAGGCCGTGCAGAACATGAACCTGATGTATGGATGGGCAGAGGAAGAGGGGCTCCAGTGACGATCGTGGTCAAAATCGGAGGCGCTGCGCTCGAAGACTTCGCCACTCTGCGCAAGTGCGCCCGCGCCATCGCCGAGCTCGCGCAAGACGGTCATCGCGTCGCCGTCGTGCACGGCGGCGGCAGCGCGCTCACCCGCATGCTCAAGCAACTTGGCAAGCAGAGCGAATTCGTGGGCGGCTTGCGCGTCACCGACGCCGAAACTCGCGACGTCGCCCTCATGGTCCTCGGCGGAATGGTCAACAAAAAAATGGTCGCCGCCATTCAGGCTGCTGGCATGCCCGCCGTCGGATTCTGTGGTGGCGATGGCATGTCGTTCCGCGCCCGTCGCAAGCACGTTCGCGGCAGCGATCTCGGCTTTGTCGGCGAAATCTGCTTCGCCGAGCCTTGCTGGATCCAGGCCCTCTGGCAGCAGGGCGGCATCCCCGTGCTCGCTTCGCTCGCGCTGGGCACCGACGGCGAATATTACAACGTCAACGCCGATGAGATGGCCGCCGCCTGCGCCTCCGCCTGTCACGCCGACGCCCTCATTTTTCTTACCGACGTCCCCGGCGTCAAAAATGCCGACGGTACGGTCATTCCCTGGCTGAACACCAAGCAGGCCGATGATCTGGCCGCCGAATCGATTGTCAGCGGAGGCATGTTGCCCAAGTTGCAAGCCTGCAAGCAGGCGCTGAAGCAAGGCGTAGGACGCGTGAGAATCCTGCCCGCGGCCCAAGCCGAGTCCCTGCCGCAGTTTTATTTGACGAAAATTCCCTGCGGCACGGAAGTCACATGCGCATACAAGTAACGCCGGCGTCTCGCCGGCCATCGAAACTTTGCAACCTTGAAACTTTGCGAAAGAGGAACTCTCGTTGAACAGTCCACTACAAACCCGGACGCCAGCTGCGCCGGAAACCTTTCCCGGCATCTTCTGGTGCCCCGACCTCATTTCCACCCGCGACCTCGGTCCGCAGGGCGTCGAAGCCGTCTTGCATCTCACCGAACTGATGAAGTCGCGCCCCTCCGTTTTCCAGCGCGCTCTCGCCGGCAAGCAGATGGTGATGTTCTTCGAGAAACCCTCGCTCCGCACGCGTCTCACTTTCGAAGCCGGCATGTCGAGCCTTGGCGGCTCAACCATGTTCGTCGACCAGACCCACAGCCGCCTCGATGCCCGCGAATCCCTCAGCGACATCGCCCACAATCTCGAGCGCTGGGTCGACGTGATCGTCCTGCGCACTTTCTCGCAGGAAACCATCGAGGGCATGGCTCGCCACGCCACTATCCCCGTTATCAACGCCCTAAGCGATCTCGAACATCCCTGCCAGGCCCTTGCCGACTACTTCACCCTGCAGGAGCGCTTCGGAGATCTGCGCAAAATCTCGCTGGCCTATGTCGGAGACGGCAACAATGTCGCCCATTCTCTGCTGCTGACTTGCGCCTGCATCGGCTCCTCCATTCGCGTCGCCACGCCCAAGGGATACGAACCGAATCAGCAGATCGTCGCCGATGCCCGCAAGATCGCGAAACAAACCGGCGCACAACTCGAATTTCTCACGGACCCCATCGCTGCGGTCGCAGGCGTCGACGCCGTTTATACCGACGCCTGGGCCAGCATGGGGCAGGAGAGCGAAGCCACCGAGCGCGCCACACTTTTCCAGCCATACCAGGTCAATCGCAAACTCATGGCCGAAGCCGCTCCCCACGCGGCTTTCATGCATTGCCTGCCGGCCCATCGTGGCGAGGAAGTCACCAACGACGTCATGGACTCGGAAAACTCCGTCATCTTCGACCAGGCGGAAAATCGCCTGCACGTTCAAAAAGCCATTCTTTATTTGTTGCTGGGCGGCGCCGTTCGCCTGCCCGTAAGGAGCGCTCATGCCTGAAAAGATTGTTCTCGCCTATTCCGGCGGCCTTGATACTTCCATCATCATTCCGTGGCTCAAGGAAAATTATTCCTGCGAAGTCATCGCCATGGTCGGCGACGTCGGCCAGGGAGACGACATCGAAGCCGTCGTTAAAAAAGCCTATGCCACCGGTGCCAAAAAAGTCGTCGTCGAAGATCTTCGCGAAGAATTCCTCACCGGCTACGTTTTCCCCGCGTTGAAAGCGGGCGCGGTCTACGAGCACAAATACCTGCTCGGCACTTCGCTCGCCCGCCCCGTCATCGCCAAGCATCAGGTCGAAGTCGCGCTGCGCGAAGGCGCTTCTGCCGTCGCTCACGGATGCACCGGCAAAGGCAACGACCAGGTGCGCTTTGAACTGGCTTATCAGGCTCTTGCCCCTGAACTGAAAATCATCGCGCCTTGGCGCGAGTGGAATTTGAAATCGCGCGAAGACTGCCTTGACTATGCCGAGCAGCACGGAATTCCCGTCGCCGCCAGCCGCGAAAAAATTCACAGCCGCGATCGCAATCTCTGGCACATCAGCCATGAAGGTGGAGAGCTCGAGGACGCCGCCAACGCTCCACTGCCCAACACGTGGCAGTGGACCAAATCGCCGCAAGACGCTCCTGACCAAGAAGAACAAGTCAGCATCGGTTTCGCGCAAGGCGTTCCCGTCTCCGTCAACGGCATGGAACTCGATCCCGTTTCTCTGGTCGAGCTGCTCAACGAAATCGGAGCCCGCAACGCCATCGGACGCGTCGATCTCGTCGAGAACCGTTTCGTAGGCATCAAATCCCGTGGCTGCTACGAAACTCCCGGCGGCACCTTGCTCATTGCCGCGCATCGCGAACTCGAAGCCCTATGCCTCGAGCGCGACGTCGCTCACTTCAAGCAGCATGTCGGCCTTAAGTACGCCGAACTCGTTTACTTCGGCTTGTGGTTCACGCCGCTGCGCGAAGCCCTCGATGCCTTCGTCAACAGCACGCAAAAAGAAATGACCGGAACGGTCACGCTCTCGCTCTACAAAGGGAATGTCTCTGTCGTCAGCCGCGCATCCGAGCACTCGCTCTACCGCACCGACCTTTCCTCATTCACTATGGGGGACAGCTACGACCAGAAAGATGCCGCCGGTTTCATCCGCATCCTCGGCCTGCCCTCGCGCACGCGCGCCCGTTCTCGCATAGAAGCCGTGAAAGAGGTCACGCGATGAATGAAGTGCGACGAGTGCAGGGTCTCAGTTTTGATTTCAGCATTTCCGGCGTCATCCCGAAGGCCCGCATTTTCGCCAGCGGGTCGAGGGATCTCCGGGCAGCACCAGCCTCACGCGTGAGCGGAAAGAAGTTTCAACTCAAGTTGCTTTGCACGACAGAGGTCACACGATGAAGATGTGGTCAGGGCGTTTTCGTCAGCCGCTGGACCCCGAATTCGAGCGTTGGGAGCGATCATTCGACTTCGATCGCCGCCTTCTGCGCTACGAGATCGCGGCCAGCAGCGCGCACGCCCGTGCATTGAAAAACGCCGGCGTCCTGTCGGCTGACGAACTGATCAGCATCCTGCAAGGGCTCGAAAAAATCTCGGCAAGTGTGGAGCGGGCGCCCTCGCCCGCTAAATCGCCGCAATTGAAATCGGGCGATTCGGAGTCTCTTCCCACCGATCCCGAAGCCGAAGACGTCCACCACTTTGTCGAAAAGCAACTCGTCGCCTTGATTGGAGAAGCCGGCTACAAGCTTCATACCGGCCGCAGCCGCAACGAACAGATCGCAACCGATCTTCGCCTCTACGTTCGTGCATCCATCGACCAGCTTCGCCACGAACTCGCCGAACTCTGCACCGCGATCGCCGACCGCGCCGAGCAATCCGGCGCCGCTGCCATGCCGGCCTACACGCATCTGCAAAAAGCCGAGCCTGTCCTGGTGGCGCATTGGCTCCTTGCCTACGTCGAAATGTTTCTCCGCGATGCCGACCGTCTCACCGACTGCCGCAAGCGCTTGAATCTCTGCCCGCTCGGCTCCGGTGCGGTTGCCGGCGCCACGCTCGCGCTCGATCGCGCATTGATGGCCGAAACTCTCGCCTTCGATGGCCCCACCGCCAACAGCCTCGACGCCACCAGCGATCGCGATTTCGCCATCGAGTTCGTCGACGCTCTCTCGCTTCTCGCCATGCACCTGAGCCGCTGGGCCGAAGAGCTGATCCTTTTCTCTTCGCAGGAATACGGATTCGTCGCGCTGCCCGAATCCTATTCCACTGGCTCAAGCGCCATGCCGCAAAAGAAAAATCCCGATCTGCTCGAACTCGTCCGCGGAAAATGCGGCCGCGTCCTCGGCCATGCAACCGCGCTTGCCGTCACGCTGAAGGGCCTTCCGCTAGCCTACAACAAAGATTTGCAGGAAACGCAGCAGCCCCTCTTCGATTCCTCCGACACCCTTATGCAGCTTCTGCCGCTCGCCGTCGGATTCACCAACTCCATCAAGTTCAACTTCGATCGTATGAATCAGGCCGCGCAATCCGGATTCATGA
>JASHOT010000285.1 GCA_030040965.1 Candidatus Sulfotelmatobacter sp.
GCTAGTGTTGCGTTATACAAATAAGTTTACTTATTAAGCAGCGAGTGGGTTACCGGTGTAAGTCCAAGCAAACGGCCGTGCCTCCAGATTGTAGGATTCGATGAAACTCATGATCTTCGCCACCAGTTCGTGACGGGAAGCGAAGATGCCACGCCGCACCACTTTGCGCGTCAGGATGCCGAACCAGATTTCGATCTGATTGAGCCAGCTTGCGTGGGTGGGCGTGAAGGCCAGATGCAATCGTTTCTGGCGGGCTGCCCAGGCGCGCGTTTTCTTGCTGGTATGGGAAGAACCGTTGTCCACAATCACGTACAGTTCCACGTCCGGATAGGCCGCGAGCAACCGACGCAGGAAGCGAATGAAGGTGTCACTGTTGTTTCGCCGAATGGTCTGGGCGTGAATCTGTCCGCTGTGCACCTCCAGAGCGGCCAACAGCGAGGCGGTTCCGTTGCGCTTATATTCGTGGCTGAGCCGTTCGATTTGATGAGGCCTCATGAGCAGACGGGGTTGAGTCCGATCGAGCGCCTGAATTGAGGTCTTCTCGTCTACGGAAAGCACCACTGCGTTCTGGGGCGGGGCCAGGTATAAGCCGACCACAGTCAACATCTTGGGCTCGAATTCCGGATCGTTCGAGTGTTTCCAATAGCGAAAGCGATGGGGCTGAATGGACTCGGCCGCCAAAACCGACTGAACCACCATCGTGCCTACGTTGAGATGTTTGGCCAGCGCACGGACGCTCCAGTGGGTACCCACCGAGGCTGGGGGCGTGCCACAAGCCGTGGCGGCGATGCGATGGCGAATCTCGGCGTTATATTTTCGTTTGCGCCCTCGTCCCGCCTCGTCCCGCAAGCCTTCCAGACGCTGGGCTGCAAAACGACGGCGCCACTTGATCACCACGGGTTTGGATACCTTCAGGGTCTGTTGGATTTGCTCGTTCCGCTGGTCAGAGGCCGCCAGCAGAACGACTCGCGCTCGCAAGACATCACGCTGGGCCGAGCTAGGAGAGCGTATAATCGACTCCAACGTCATGCGCTCTTTGGCGCTGAGTTCGATGCGCGGTGCCCGGCGTGCCATACCGCAACAGAATAGGTCCCCGCTCCCATTAAGTCAACATATTTGTATTACGCAACAGTAGCTAGTGTGCTGAGGAAGGGGGTAGTGTATCTGCAGCTTGTCGCGCCGGCGTGTATCCAGGATCAACCTTTAGCGCTTGATCATAGTACGCGCGCGCCAGGGAAACTTGTCCCATGAGCTCATAGGTGCGGCCAAGTTCAAAGTATGCGCGGGCCGTCGGTTGCGAATTGACGGATTCGGTCAGGTCGTCGATCGCCTCCTGGAACTTTCCTTGCTTGCGCGCGATTAGTCCAAGTCCCAACCAGCTGTTGAAGAGATGAGGATTCAAACGCATCGACTGGTCGAAACTCTTTCGCGCGTCGTCATTCTCTCCTAGCGCCAGTTGGGCCATCCCAAGATTGGCGTAAGTTTGCGCCACAAGACCGGCGTCGGACGTCAGCGAAATCGCGGCCTGGTACTGCTCAATCGCCTCGCGCATTCGATTGTGCGTCTGGTAATACGTTCCCAGATTGCCGTGGCTCATCGGGTCGCGCGGATTAATCTCTGCGGCCGCCTCGAAGTGAATATGCGCTTCCTCTTCTTTTCCTTCAAGAATCAGCGCTCCACCCAGATTGTCCTCAGCAATGAAATTATTCTGCGTGACCGCAAGCGTGTGCGCCCACAATTCACGATTGCTCTGCCAATAATCAATCTGCCGATGCGCCATGAAAGCGAGACCCATTAGCGCCATTGCAGCCGGAAGCCCGGCCCACGCGCCGATCTGCTTCGACTCCGCCCAATCTGCCCATCCGAACGCGATCATCGCAAAAATCCCAATCAACGGAATGTAGGCATACCGATCCGCCATCGCGGCATCTCCCACCTGCACCACGCCGATGACGGGAACGAGAGTCCCCAGAAACCACAGCCAGCCAACCAGCAAGTAACGGCGCGCGCGGAGTAAGACAACCAGCACACTCATCGAGATCAACAGCGTTGCCGCTAACGCGACCTGCCACGCAGCGATCGAATCTCCCGGATGCGGGTACAACGGCGCAAGGTGTGTCGGCCAGACCATCTTCCACAGATACATCGCATAAGCAGTAATTGCATTCGCCATACGCACGCCGAAAGGAAACAGCTCCGTCGACCGCATCGCGCCGCCGGCTCGTTGTGCTCGCATCGTGATAATGGCGCTCGCGGCAGAAAGAACGAACAGCGGCACTTTCTCGAGAACAAGCCGAGGCCACGAAATCAGCGACGGATTTTTCTGTTCCTTGCCGGTTATCAATCGCTGCAGCGGCCAATAATCAATTAGCAGCAGCAAAAACGGCAGCGTAATCACCATGGGCTTCGACGCCAGCGCCGCTGCGAACAGCACGAAGACTGCCAAATACCGCTTCCAGCCTGGCTTTCGCACGTACCATCCATACGCCCATAACGCAAGCAGGAAGAAAAACGTGCAAAGCGCATTTTTTCGCTCCGCAATCCAGGCAACCGTTTCCACATTGATCGGATGCCACGCGAAGAGCGCGGCCACCAACGCACTCGGTCCCAACCGTCCAGTCGCCCATATCATAAGCAGGAATAACAGCACCACATTCACAATGTGCAGCAGCACGCTGGTGAAATGATGCCCAGCGGGATTCATGCGAAAAAGAGAAACATCCAGCGCGTGCGATATCCAGGTCAGCGGATGCCAGTTCGCCTGGTCCGTCGAGGTCAGCGCCCAACTCATCGTGTCAAAACTCAGTCCTTGCCGAACGTGCGAATTCTCTGTTACGTACCCCCAATCGTCATAATTCACAAACGGATGATGGTTCACCGGGTTGTAGAGCGCCAGCGTGATCACCGCAAGCAGCAGGCAGACGATTGGGACGCGCTTTTCGGCAGAAGCGAATAGAGACGAGCTTTTCCGTGCAGGTTTAGTTTTGGTGGGCAACAGGAAAATTTAATCACAGAGGACGCGAAGCGCACAGGGGAGGAAACGCAAACGACAATTGCAGATTTCAGATTGTAGATTTTGCGGTTCAGCCGCGTCGGACCAATCTGCAATCACAAATCTTAAATCTACAATCAGACGGCCGGTTTCCACCGCAGCACCGGCTTGCGCGCAGCCGCGGTCTCATCGAGTCGTGAAATGCGCGTGGAATGCGGCGCGTCGAGTACTGTTTGGGGATCTTCCTCAACTTCCGCCGCAATCGATTTCATCGCCTCGACAAACAAATCCAGCTCTTCTTTCGACTCGCTCTCGGTCGGTTCGATCATCAGCGCGCCCGGCACAATCAAAGGAAATGCCGTGGTATACGGATGAAATCCATAATCGATCAGCCGTTTGGCAATATCCATAGTCCGAACGCTTTTTTTTGCCTGCAACTTGTCGCTGAACACCACTTCATGCATGCTGGGCGTCGCATAAGGCAGGTCGAAAGTTCCTTCCACTCCCTTGCGAATGTAGTTCGCGTTCAGCACCGCATCTTCCGTCGTCTGCCGCAGCCCATCCGGGCCGTTCGCCTGAATGTAGGCCAGCGCGCGGACGAACATGCCGAAGTTTCCAAAAAAAGCACGCACGCGTCCTACCGACTGCGGCCGGTTGTATTCGAACCCGAGTGTGCCGTCGGACTTTGTAACCAAAACCGGCGCCGGCAGGAACGGCTCAAGACTCTTCTTGATTGCAACCGGCCCCGACCCCGGCCCGCCTCCGCCATGGGGCGTAGAAAATGTTTTGTGCAAATTGAGGTGCATCACATCCACACCAAAATCTCCCGGGCGCACTTTACCAACCAGCGCGTTCATGTTGGCTCCATCCATATAAAGGAGCCCGCCGTTGGCGTGAAGAATATCTGCGATCTTATGAATGTCCTGCTCGAACACTCCGAGCGTATTGGGATTCGTCAGCATCAGCGCAGCCACATCCTCGTTCATCTGCGCTTCGAGTGACACGATATCCACCATTCCGCGCGAATCCGACTTCAGATTTTCGACCGCATAATTCACCATCGCTGCCGTCGCCGGATTCGTGCCGTGCGCGGAGTCGGGAATCAGAATTTTCTTCCGTGCATTGCCTTTCGACTGGTGGTACGCGCGCACCATCAGCAGTCCGGTCATCTCGCCGTGCGCTCCAGCTGCGGGCTGCAGGGTAATCGCGTCCATCCCGGTAATCTCGATCAGGCACTCGCTCAATGTTTTAATAATTCGCAATGCCCCTTGCGAAATCTTCTCCGGCTGATAGGGATGCGCATTGGCGATTCCCTCGACTCGCGCCACCGCTTCATTCACCCGCGGGTTGTATTTCATCGTGCATGAGCCGAGCGGATACATACCCAGATCGATGGCGTAGTTCCACGTAGAAAGCCGCGTGAAGTGGCGGATGATTTCAATCTCGCTCACCTCCGGCATATTTCCGAGATCTTTTCTTTGCGACGAACCGAGTTGCTTCGAAACATCGATTTCCGGCACGTCCAGCGGAGGCAGCTTCCAGGCCGCCTTCCCGGCAGACGACTTCTCGAAGATCAAGCCTTCATTCTGATTGACGTGTCGCGTCGCTTTCGGGGTCGTGTGCCTCATGATCGCTCGGATTCTAAGTTAGTCAATGCCGGGTTGCCGCACCCACTCTAAGCTGCTGCCAGTTCCCCGGCATTCGGGGGCAGATCCCGCTACCCGAACAGTTTCGACATCTCGGCTCGCTATCATTTAGATGGCAGTTAGTACCCGTTCCGAAGCACTCCGCGCACTTCCCCTCACCGTGACAGGCGGGACACCTGTATTCCATTAGCGAGCAACCTCTTCCTCCACCGGCTCTTCACCCGCAGGACGCACTGATCTTTCACTTTCCGCCACGAATCCAACCGCAGTGTCGATCATCGACCGCGTCGTCATCTCGGTGCAGCACCACAGTGCAGCATTCCCCAACTCCGGATAAAACTTCTTGAGCGGCAGCCCTCCGACAATCTTGTGCCCGAGCAACCGCGCGTTGATCACCCGGGGATCCTCGCTCGTCTGCACTACGAACTCGTTGAACCGCGGTGAGCCGCTGAATAGAACTTTGCCGTGCTTTGCGAATTGCCCTGCTGCATACGCCGTTTTCGCCAAATTCTGCTTCGCCAACTCCTTCAGCCCGACTTTTCCGTACACCGTCATGAAGATGTTGACCATCAGTGCGATCAAGGCCTGATTGGTGCAGATATTCGACGTCGCCCTTTCCCGCCGGATGTGCTGTTCGCGTGTGGCCAGCGTCAGCACGAATCCCCGCTTTCCTTGTTTATCCACAGTCTGCCCCACCAGTCGCCCAGGCATCTGCCGTACGTATTTTTCTCGCGTCGCAATCACGCCACAATATGGCCCGCCAAATCCCAGCGGAACTCCGAACGACTGCGCTTCCATGGCTACAATGTCGGCCTGGCGCGGCGGCTCAACAATTCCCAGCGATACGGCCTCTGCAATCGAAACCACCAGCAGGGCTCCGTTTTTCTGTGCGATCTCCGCAATCGCCGCCACGTCTTCAATCGTGCCAAAGAAATTCGGCGACTGCACCAGCACACATGCCGTCTCCGCCGTGATCAACTGCTCAAGCTCTTTTGAATTCACACGGCCATCATCGCCACATCCCGCGATCGATAAAGGCATGCCCTGATGCGTGGCATACGTTGCCAGCACCTCGCGGTATTCAGGATGCAAGCTCCTCGCCACAACCACCGATCGCCGCCCAGTCAGGCGAACCGCCATCATCACGGCTTCCGCGGCAGCGGTCGAGCCGTCGTACATGGAAGCGTTGGCCACTTCCATGCCCGTCAGTTCGCACATCATGGTCTGAAATTCAAAAATGGATTGCAGCGTGCCCTGGGAGATCTCCGCCTGATACGGCGTGTAGGCGGTGAGAAATTCTCCGCGCGAAATCAGAGAGTCGATGATCACCGGCCGATAATGAAAATAAGCTCCCGCGCCGAGGAAACTTGTGTAGTCCTCGCCGTTTTCGCGCGCGCGCTGGCGAAAAAAATCCACGATCTCCGATTCCGCCATCTGACGCGGAATCTTGAGATCGCGCGCCAGCCGATATTCCGCCGGAATGGGAGCAAACAGTTCATCGACCGACCGCAATCCGATCGCCTTCAGCATCGCTTCACGATCGGCCGGAGATTTGGGCAAATAACGCATAAGAACCTATATCGATGCCTTCAAGATCTATTACGATTCGCTCGGCCCCTGCACATACGATTTTCCAAACCTAGTTTTCACGGAAGATTCTAGAGGGCAAGTCCCGCTGCCGAAGTGACTTCGATCACGCTGCAAGACCAAAAACTGCACACGAGAAGGTCTCAGTGTCCTGCCTCCTCGGCGACGAACTTTTCATAGTCCGCAGCCGAAAGCAGCCCATCAATCTCGCCCGGATTGTTCAGGGTGATTCGTATCATCCATGCGCCATGAGGATCGGAATTTACTTTCTCCGGAGCCGTCGCCAGTTCTCCATTGACCTCGGTCACCGTCCCCGAAGCGGGCGCAAACAGGTCAGATACTGCCTTCACCGATTCCACGGTGCCGAACGTCTTTCCCGCCGTAATCTCGGCGCCGACTTTCGGCGTCTCAACAAAAACGATATCCCCAAGCGATTGCTGCGCGTAGTCGGTGATGCCCACGCTCGCCGAGTTGCCGTTGACCTGAATCCACTCGTGCTCTTTCGTGTATTTGCGATCTGTCGGATAAGCCATAAACCTGTCCAGCTCCTAGCTACTGCTTTTAGCAACCTCAGTGGCCTCTGTGGTTAAGTCTTCTTTGGCCGCTTGTAAAATGGCGTCGGAACCACCACCGCTCCCGCTCCCAGCCCGCGGATCTCCACCTTGACCTGTGTCCCAACTGGAGCGAACTCCACCGGCACATACGCCAGCGCAATATTTTTCTTCAAAAACGGCGCCGGAGATCCACTCGTTACATATCCAATCTCCCGTCCATCCGTGCTGAGCACTTTGTACCCATCGCGTGCAATGCCGCGCTCCGTCATCTCCAGACCAACCAGCAAGCGCTTCACGCCCGCCGCTTTCGATTTCTCCAGTGCGACGCGCCCGACGAACTCTGATTTCTCCATCTTGCAGAAGCGGTCGAGCTTAGCTTCCCAAACGTTAATCGTATCGGAGATTTCGTGGCCGTAAAGCGCGAGACACCCTTCCAGTCGCAGCGTATTACGCGCGCCCAACCCGCACGGCACAACCCCGAATTCCCTGCCCGCCGCCAGAATCTCATTCCAAACCCGAGTGCTTGTCGCCTCGTCCGAAGGAATATAGATCTCAAATCCATCTTCGGCCGTATATCCGGTGCGTCCGATCAAAATGTTCTGCAGCCCACACACCTTCCCGCGCGTCACCCAGTAAAACTTCACGGCGCTCAAATCGGCGTCGGTCAGCTTCTGCAACAGATTCACGGCCTTCGGACCCTGGATCGCGATCTGGGTAAAATCGTCGGACAAGTTCTCGACCGCGCAATCGAACTGACGCGTATTGTCGCGGACCCAGCTGAAATCTTTTTCCCGCGTACCCGCGTTGATCACCAGAAGATATTCGTTCTCCGCCAGCCGATGAACGATCACATCATCAACAAACGTCCCCTCCGGATACAGCAGCGCCGAATACTGTGCCTGCCCCACCGCCAGCTTCGACGCGTCATTCATCGAAATATGCTGCACCGCGGCCAGCGCTTGCGGGCCGGCCAGCCGTATGTCGCCCATGTGGCTGACATCGAAAATACCCACGCCAGTGCGCACCGCCATGTGCTCGTTGATGATGCCACAGCCGATCGCTGCAGGATATTCGACCGGCATCTCCCAGCCGTTGAACTCCACCATCTTCGCGCCCATCTGGCGATGAACGGCGTTCAGCGCAGTTTTACGGATCGTCATTGTGGTGCTGGCGGGTGCCTCAACCAGTGACAAATCGGACCTCAATCAACGGGCAGGGCTGGTCTGCCTCAAAACGTCTGCCTAAAACGCCTGCCTAAACCTTTTGCGGAGAATGTTGGCCGCGTACGTTAGGGAAACCGTGACTGTTTACCGTAACACGCGCTTTTTCGGCGGGTCAAACGCGAGGATTTCACCACCGAGAAAACGGAGGAAAACATCGAGGAATCTCAATGTGTCTGGAGTTCTCTCAGTGGCTTCTGTAGCGAAGATTCTATCTCCCAAAAGTCACGGTCACGCGCGCCCCCGCGGTAACATGCGTTCCTGCCGCGGGAGATTGCTGTCGCGCGATCCCACTGCCCACGGCATCGAGTTCCACTCCGGCATCCTGCGCAGCTTCGACCGCCGCGCGTACCGTCTTTCCCACGAACACCGGCACTTCGATTCCCCCCTGCTCCACATCCAGAACCACCGTTCCCGTCACCGGCACCTTGGCCGCATTATCCGGCGGCGGACTCGCAGCATTCGTTCCCACTGCATCCGCCGACTTTACTTGCGCCGTACTCGCCGCTTCTCGCATCGCAGCCTGAACGACTTCTCCGCTCCCTCGCCCATTCGATGGCGAAACCGCAACCGGCGCAGGCGCCTGCGTCGCAACCGGTTTCATTCCCTCCGAAGCGCTCGCCTCCACCATTTCCAGCGGTTCGCCTGGATGGTCCGGCGTGCCCTCGTCCAGATCGCTTTCCTCCAGATCTTTTTTGCCCCGTGCCTTCGCCAACAGCAACTGCCGCTGTGGCGCGAGCGGCAGATCATGCGCCACATGCAAATATTCGAGCACCTGCTGCGTGATGCGATGAAACACGGGTGCGGCAACCTGCCCGCCCTGATGCGGGCCAACGGCTGAATCGAGAATCACGCAAACCACGACTTGGGGATTGTTCACGGGTGCGAATCCGGCGAACGATCCGACATACTTCGTCTTCGAATAGGCCCCCGTCGCGGGATCAACCTTTTGCCCCGTGCCCGTCTTCCCCGCCGATGAATAGCCTTCCAGTGTGGCTTTGCGTCCCGTCCCTTCAAGAACGACCTTCTGCATCATCGAACGCATTTCGGCGGCGGTGAATGACGAGATCACGCGTCGTCCCTCCACTGGGTGAAACGCTACTGTCTGAATGCCTTCCTGCGACGGGACCATGCCTGCAACGATTCGAGGTGCCACCGAAACGCCATCGTTCGCGAAAGTCGAAATCAGGTTGGCGAGCTGGATCGCTGAAATGCCGATTTCCTGGCCGATCGAGATCGCCGCAATCGAAACTTTCGACCAGCGGCTCGGCGGCTTGGTCATCCCACGCGTCTCGCCCGGCAACTCAATTCCAGTCTGCTGGCCAAATCCGAAAGCGCGAATATACCTGTAGTAACGGTCTTCGCCCAAACGCAACGCAATCTTGATCGAGCCCACGTCGCTCGACTCGGCCAGCACGCCCCACACCGGCAACAACCCATGCGGCTTGGAGTCGCGGATGCGCATGCCGTTGTAGACGATCGACCCCATCTGGCAGTCGAACACTTCGTTCGGATTCGTCAGCTTCTCTTCCAGCGCCGCCGAAATCGTCACCAGCTTGAACGTCGATCCCGGCTCGTAAATGTAACTGACCGCGCGATCGGTCAGCGCCGCAGGCGTGATCTGCTTGCGCAGATTGGGATTGAACGTCGGCCGGTTCGCCAGCGCCAGAATTTCTCCGGTGTGCGGATTCTCCACTATGACCGTCCCGGCAATCGCCTGGGTGTCATGAATCGCCTGATCCAGCTCCTTTTCGGCGATGTACTGAATGTTCTTGTCGATGGTCAGAACTAGGTTCTCGCCTGGCTCGGGCTGCGTCTCCACGTCGGCAAACCACTGTTTGCGCGCATCAACCGAGATGAACATCTTTCCCGGTCGCCCGCGTAGCTGCTCATCGAACTCATGCTCGATCCCGCTCTGCCCGGAGTCCTCCATGCCCACCGATCCGAGCACCTGCGCCGCCAGATCACGTGCCGGGTAAAACCGCTTGGGCTCTTTCTGGAAATGAATGCCTTGCAGATTCAGCGATCGAATGCGCCCGATCGTTTCGTCATCCGCCTTCCGCGCCAGCCAGCAGAACGTTTTATGCGCACGGCAGTCGGCCAGCACAACGTTCGAATCTTCGCCGGTAACGTGCGTGACTAGAGAAACTGCCGTTGGCAGATCCTTTACCTCGGAAGGCACCGCAAACGCGGAATCCACCAGCACCGACATTGCCAACTCGCGTCCCGCCCGGTCGTAGATAATGCCTCGGCTGGCCTCGAGCGGAATGGCCCGCTGCTGCTGGTGCCCCGCCTGCTTGACAAACTTGCCGTAGCTGAAGATCTGCAGATCAACCAGCCGAATGCAGATAGCCACGCACCATAAAAGAAGCATGGCGCCGAGGAGATAAAGGCGGGAGTTCTTGCTCAGGTTGGTCTCGGCCGATGTCATCGATCTTTAAGCTTTGTCATTCGACGGTGCACGTTTACGACCTCTGTCATTCCGAGAATGTGCGAAGCGCATTGGAGGAACCTGCTTTTTCTCGCCATCTGTGAGCGACAGAGTCCTCCTTGGTTCGCTCAGGATGACAATCGAAAACTGTACAGACAACTTCGGCGGCCCACGTACCGACAGGCCGCCGCCAAAATACCGCCGAGCTTTGCCCGGCCCGTCCGGGTCAAAGACCCGGACCCACATAAACACTTACTGTCCCGCAATCACCGTCACCGCAGCGGCGCTCGCCATCACCGGCCCTTGTCCGTCGGTTGAAGTCGCGTCCATGCGCATGACTTGTCCCGGCACCGGCGGCACCAGGCCCATCCGCCTTGCCAGCACGTCAATCCTTTCGGGATCGCGCAACGACGCATCTTCCAGACGCAGCGCGTGATTCATCTCGGTCAGCGCATTGAGATCGCGTTTGGCCGACTCGATCCTGTATCCGTATTCAATCGCGCGAAAATGTTGCCACGTATATCCGAACACGAGCAGAAACAGCAACGCCAGCGCCATCACAAACTGCCTCATCTCATGATTGCGCCGCGGATCTTCGATTTTCACCAGCCGCGAGTTGTCGATCGACTTCGAGAAGTAGATCTCCGGCGTGCCCGTCCAGAACGGCCGAACCGCCTTACCCGAAGATGGAGCTGCAATGCGAATTGTTGCCGCCGCTGCCGCCATGGTTACGCCGCTCCCTGAAAAATCTGCTCGCCCGCATCCCCCGCAATCTGCATCGCGAAAATCTCGTGCAGTTCTCGGTCCATCTTCTGCTGCTCGACTTTCTTTTCGACCCGCTCTACCGTAGCCATCAATTCCTGGATCAATCTTCCGGTATACATTTCCGCCGTGTACATTCCCGCTACCTCAAAATGGATTCCTACCACGGAACCCGTTCCTTCCCGCCCCAGCGGATCGTCAGTTCCTGTCCCACGTCCGCATCGGTCCTGCAAAACCCAACCTGATCTCAAGGCCCGGCACGCCATGACAGCTATGCCGGGAGCTCCAGCAGGTTTTCCGGAGCTAAACTTTTCAAACTCTCTCCGCGGCCCTCAACTTCGCGCTTCTCGCCCGCGGATTGCGATCACTCTCTTCTTCCGATGCCACCACCGGTTTCTTGGTCAGCACCCGGAAGTACTTGTCCCAACTCTCGCCGCCGCGGAAGGCATCCTTTACCAGCCGATCTTCGAGCGAGTGAAAACTGATCACCACCATCCGTCCCCCGGACTTCAAGATCTGCGGCGCCGCTCCCAGCAGCGCCTTCAGATCGTCCAGTTCGCGGTTTACAAGAATTCGAAGAGCCTGAAACGTGCGCGTCGCGGGATGAATTCTTCTCTCGGCAGAATTCATTGGCCGGGCCGCGGCTGATATCACTTCCGCAAGATGTGCGGTGTTTCGTATCGGCCGCGACCGGCAAATGGCTCTGGCGATTCTCCGCGACCTCCTTTCCTCTCCGAATTCGTAAATCACGTCGGCAAGCTGTCGCTCGTCGAGGTGGTTTACCACTTGTTCGGCGGTTCGCTCCGACCGCGGATCCATCCGCATGTCGAGCGGCCCTTCCGCCTGAAAACTGAATCCCCGCCGCGCGTCATCCAGCTGAAGACTGCTCACCCCCAGATCGGCCAGGATGCCGTCGACCGTTGCCGCTTGCTCGCCCTTCGCAATCTCTGCGAAGGATCTATGCAGCAACGTGATCGTCGGCCAATCCCCCAACGTACTGTCATTCCGAGCGCGTGGCGCGGCCACGGGCGAGGAACCTGCTTCTTCGCCAACGGCTGACGACGAACGACTAACGACAAGTCGTTTCCGCGCAATCTCCAGCGCCGCCGGATCCTTATCGAGCCCAATCAAATGTCCCGGTGCGCCGAGGCGTTTTGCGATTTCGTAACTGTGCCCGCCAAGGCCCACCGTGGCGTCGATATAAGTCCCGCCACGCCGCACGGCTAAAAAGTCGATCGCTTCTTTTAAAAGAACCGGAACGTGTCCAGCTTCCCCACGTCCAACCCCCTGAGGGGTGTCTGTTGATCCCTCGCCCATATGCGGGCTGACTAGATGCCCAATTCGTCGAGCGTCTTCGCATCGTCAGGCGTAATCTTGTCGTCCAGAACCTGCTTGCGGTACGCCTCGAGATTGCGGACCTCTAAATACTTCTGATAGCCCACCACCGCGACGTCGCCCTTCAGTTGCGCCGCTTCCCGCAGTAACTGCGGCAGCAGCAATCTCCCCTGTCCATCCATCTCCACTTCCTGACCCCAATACCCGGTCGCGCTTAAGAACTTCTTTTTGGTGGGGTTGAAAGTGGATAGGCTCGCCAGCTTCCGCTCGATCTCTTCCCATTCCTCGAAGGGATAAAGTTGAGCAATAGCCCCGTCTAAACTTGTGATGTAGAATTTCTGACCGTATTTCTCGTCGATCACCCGCTTGAACTCGGCCGGGATCTTCAAACGTCCCTTTTCGTCGACCCGGGTTGGATGATTGCCGCGAAACATGATTTCTGTTTGTCATCCTGAGGCGACATGGTTTTCGTCGCCGAAGGATCTGGGTGCGCCGCGCGAATCGCCCGCGCTCTTTGCGGGCGAGTAAATCGCGCGCTAGGCCCACATCCAAATGAACTGCCACAGCGTCCAGGGAGGTCAAAGCAGCGCAAAGTGCCGACAATTTGGTGCGATCCGGGCTGTTTGTCGTGCTTTTGGGTCGGCTTCTCACCGGCTCCTCGTTTTCAGCTCCTGACTCCCACGAACCATACTGCTCTCACCACTTTGCTCCACTTTGTACCACATCTTACCTGTAAGTCATTGATTGTCAAGCGGAAACTTGAAGGTCTTCATCCCACTCTGAAACTGCTCTGGGAAACTACGAAGCCTTGTGGTTAACCAATCAGGCGACCACAAGATGTAGATGTTGACTGTCTTGGTGTTTCGCCATTCTTTCGCTATGATTTTTCTTGACCTCCGCGCCGGACGCGGATTTGCGTGTGGAAAAAAAGGGTTTGCCTCAAGCCTGGCAACGCTTGTGGCCGGCCGGCTCTGCAAAGAGTGAATGGCCGCTAATGGACTTCAGGAGCCAGTTTCTGGGGTTGTCTGTGCTCTCGGTTTCGACGCACCACGTTCCATGAAGCGGCTGCGATTTACTTGATCAGTCCGCTCACCGCCGCCAAACCGATGGGGATCAGGATCCATCCCAAAATGCGGTGCACGCGGGCGTAGTTGCGATGAAACCATGAGTTCTGCCTGGGAATCCACGCCGAAGCCTCGTGCAGATCGATCGCCGGCACCAGCAGATCCAGGCTGTACCAAAAAGGATTGTAGAGTCTGTTCGCATCTTCGGATTTTTTCGGCTGCACGTCACGCCGTTTCCAGAAGACGCCCGTGCCCAAAAGCACAAAAGCCAAAGCGGCATAGAAAGCCCGCTGCGGTGCGCGACCGTAGAGCACAAGCTTATCCAGAAGCAGGGCCCACAACCAGTTTCCGCCTTCGCGCCGTTTCATTTGAACAAAAACTTCATTGGCGAAATCGCTGTCGCCACGCGCCGTCAGGTAGGTTTCAAGAGTAGTGTAGTTCTGCCGGCTGTACTCAGCCTGTTTGATCAACTGAAACAGTTGTCGAGGATTTCCCACCTGCTGGTAGGTCATGCCGGATAGATTCAGAGACGGTGTCGCTGGCATCTGCACATCAAATTTCTGCAATCTCTCCACACGCACCCCCTCCAGACTCACGGCGGCCTTCATCTGAGTCTCACTGATCTGCAGGCTGCCAATGCGCGATTCCAACAGGTCCACCGGCCCGGCAAACTCAGTGTCCTCCATGAAAAGGATGCCTGTGTGCAGATATTGGAAAAGGCTTGCGTCCTTTTCCTCGTCGAATTTCGCTGATTCCAGATCGATCCCGAAGCCCACATCTAAGGCACGAAAGTCCGCTGGGCCCAGGAATCTGGCGCTGTCGAAGGACGCAATACTCGCTACCTTCGTCGTGTTGAAGATGGCTCCTCGCCTCTGCATAACACCGGCGCTGATTCCTTCGCCTCTGCTCATGAACTGCGCCCGCTCCGCGCGAAATTCTCCCTTGAACTCCGAGCTGGTGAAGTCGGCGGCGCCTTCGAATACGGCATCATCAAAGTAGGCATTGTGCGCCACCAGCCCGGCGAACGACGCCTCGCCCTTATCTTGAAACTGAACCGTGCGGGCGTCCAGATCCCCTGCGACATACATGTTGACGAAGTCCACAGAGGACTGGAACGTGTCGCCATACAGGTCCAGCCCTTTGGCAAATCGCGTGAACCGGAATTTCACGGGTTGCTGAAACTGACAGTATGCAAGAGATACGTTGTAGGGTACATCGGCCCAGGTCAGGTCGAGTGACTCAGGAAAAATGGCATGTCCAATCTGCACACCCTTCCAGTGAACGCTCTTGAACTGTCCTGTCAGCAACTTTTGCAGAAATTGAGAGCTCATCTCCCTCCGGCTCGCCGGACCGCTCAGGTCCGCGAGCTCGCCGGCGGCCAATCGGCTCAGCACGAACTGTTCCGTCGAAGTGAGCGTCTTTCCTTCGTCTGCCGCCAACGCCGGCCGGTTCAGGCTTACCATGACACCCACCGCCAGCGAGCAGAAGACGCACTGACGGAAATGGAAAGCGAAGCGCAAGGCCGTGATGCCCATGGCTAAACCTCCAAAAACTTCAATCGAATGCTGTGAAGCGGGCGTTTTGAATGCGTCGAAACTGCAAACTTGTTCGCTGGAGAAACCCGCCCAACAGGATACTCACTTCACCGCCTCAACCACGACCGCCGTCCCATACGCCAGCACCTCGGTGACTCCCTGCATCACCTCGGTCGCGTCATAGCGCGCCGCCACCACGGCATTGCCTCCCAGTTCGGCCGCATGCTGCAGCATCAAATCAAACGCCTCCTGCCGCGTCTTCTCGCACAGATTGGTCAATAGCGTGATATTCCCTCCCACCAGCGTCTGCAATCCCGCTCCAATCGTTCCGAAAATCGATCGCGAACGCACCACAATTCCCCGCACCACTCCCAGCGTTCGCGTCACCCGAAACCCGTCCAGTTCAAACTGCGTGGTCACCATGTTGTGAGCCACCATCCTGCCCGCGCTGTACCCTGTCGCCATATCGTTCCTTTCTCGAATCGACACCTTCGTTGAACACAAAAATATACGCCACCCATCACTCCAACTCCGCCCGAATCACGAATTCGCCCGCCGATGCGTCGTACACCACCTGCAGGACATTCGGCTTGCAGCACACCTGGCAATCCTCAACGTAACTCTGCCGACGCCCCGCCGACTCATCGACGGATGTCACATTCCACTCCCCGCACGCCGCGCACTGAAACCCGGATTCCATTTCTCATCAGCATAACCCCGACATCGGAGCCGGGAAGAGCACGAGTTCACTCGTGCCTCCATGCGCCTGATCGGGCGCGCTTCAGCGCCTGAGTCGCGCAGCCGTCTTTCGATTGGGAATCGATCACAACAGCCTGGCCCTCTTATAATGTCACCTGCAATTAATGTCACCTGCAATCTAGCTCATCATGATCTCTCGACGAAAATTTATTGCCGCCTCCACGACAGCTGCTGCCGCTGCACTCCCACATCCCTTCACCACGGCGCAAGACACCGCATCGTCCTCCTACTCTTCCCTTCCTCCATCGATCGCTCGCCTGCAGTCACGCCGCGGCGAAGCCACTCCCATCACAAAAGAAGAACGCCAGCATCGACAGGATCGCGCCCGGGCCCTCATGTCCGAAAATTCTCTCGATGCCATCGTGCTCATGGAAGGAACTTCCCTGCGCTATTTCACCGGGATCCGCTGGTGGGGTGGCGAGCGTCTGTTCGCCCTCGTCCTCCCGGCAAAAGGCGCCTCCTTCTACATTTGTCCCGCATTTGAGGAAGGCCGCGCCCGCGAGCAACTCGCCAACTCTCCCGACGGCGAACAAGCCGACGTCCGCACCTGGCAGGAAGATGAAAACCCTTACCAGCTTCTCGCTCAGGGCCTGAAAGACCGCAGCATCTCAACCGGCAGAATCGGAATCGACGAAACCATCCGATTCGTTTTTTCCAATGGCATCGCCAAAGCCGCGTCCCAGGCCACATTCATCAGCGCAACTCCGGTCACCGCCGGTTGCCGCATGATCAAAAGCGCGCAGGAGATCGCGCTGATGCGCCTCGCATCCCGGGTCACGCTCGCGGTCTATGAAGCTGTGTATCACTCACTTAAGGAAGGCATGACGCAGCACGACGTCGGAGATCTCATCGAAAAAGCCTACGCCCGCATGGGATTCCCCGGTGAGGCCAGCGTCATGGTCGGCGAATACTCCGCCAATCCCCACGGCTCGACAACGCCGCAGACCATCCGCGAAGGAACCATCATCATGGTCGACGACGGCTGTGTCGTCGAAGGCTATCAATCCGACATCACACGCACGTTTGTTCTAGGCAAGGCCCAGGAAAAAGACAGCGACCAGATGAGAAAAGTTTTCGATATCGTGCATCGCGCCCAGTCCGCCGCTCTCGCCGCGGCGAAGCCCGGCGCCGAATGCGGCTCAATCGACGATGCCGCTCGCAAAGTCATCACCGACGCCGGCTATGGCCCCGATTACAAATACTTCTCGCATCGTCTCGGTCACGGCCTTGGCATGGACGGCCACGAGTGGCCCTATCTCGTTCGCGGTAACCCGACGAAACTGCAGGCCAACATCACCACCAGCAACGAACCCGGTATTTACATTCGTGGAGAATTCGGCATTCGCCTCGAAGACGACATGCACATCACCGAAAACGGCGCGGAACTGTTCACTCCGCAGAGCCCCTCGCTCGAAGACCCGTTCGGCAAGGTTTAGCAATGGGACTGCTCGACTTCCTCAAGCGCGACCCGCGCAAGAAGCCATGCGCTCGCTGCCACGGCCCCGCTGCACATGGATACTCAGAGAAAGCGGAATCAGAGGTTAAGCAGATCACGCCTCTATGCCTTTCATGCCTCAGCGAACAACTCCAGCGGGACTACAACGAGTTTCACGGACGCGCGCTCGTCATTGCTCCCGCAGCAGGCCTGCCCTGCTACGTATTCAGAGACGTCGACTACCTGCAATCCATGCGGCCTGCTTGGAAAGACGACCTGGGTGCGATCCCACAGAAACAACGGGATTGCGCCGACTGCAAATCCGAGGCGTGTTGTCTTTGGGTGGGGGTGGCCTCGCGCGGTCTTACCGTCGAGACATTCATTAATGTTTTGGAGAACAACTTGCAACAGACCTTGCTGACGTGGGGAAATCCTGATCCGGTTCCCCTATGCGGAAAATGCACCATCATTGAAAGCCTGCGCGGCGATGGAGTTTCGTTTTTTGAAGTGTGCAGCCCCCACGGAACGCAGCGAGGCATCGTTTTGCCCATGGCCTACTAGATTCACGCCGCCCCCCGAATCCTCGGCTCCGCGTGCCAGTTCTCGAACACGATCTGAAACACGTTTCCTCTTCGTACGTGGCTTACCAGCACCGGCCGGAAACATCCAACACATGTTCCCCCTTTACGTCGCACACTCGGATAAACAATTCCCGCCGAACCCACCTCCAGCAATTGCGCCGCCAGTGCTTGCGAAGCCACATAACTCGTCGGCGAAAGACAATCCGCATGCTCGTTCGTTCCGCGCAAATCGTGAAAGTCCGCGCGAAAATCCGCCAGATAATCGGCATAGTCCGCCACATCTTCCTCTTCCCACTTCGTCTCCTCCAGCCAAAGTTGCCGATGATACGCAACCTCGGCCTGCGACGTCTCCAGTTCAAACGACGCGTACCACGCTCCGCGATCAGGAGAATTAAACCGCGCTCCTCCCGGCGAGGGATGGCAAAACGCCGCATTGATGATGCGATATTGCGGAATGCCGAAGACGAGTTCCCGTTCATCGATCCCGGGCGCCAGCCGCGACTCGGCCAGCAGCCGATCATTGGTCGCGTTGTCCAGTTCGTAAATGCCTTCGAGCATGTCGGGATCGTCGGTGAGGCGGGTGAGCACCGACGCTCCATCGTCGGCATATTGCGCGGGAATCAGTCGGTGGGTATCGCGTTGGTCGATGGCGGTAACCGGTAACACATCTATCTCCGATTACTTTCCGCCGCGACGGCTGTCGAGCAGGCGGCGCACGCCAATCATTCCCGGCACTCCTCCACGTGTCAGGAACTCGAGCGGCGGCGCGCCGTTGAACATGGGATTCAGATTCGGCCGCGAAGTCCACTGATTCGCCAGCCGCCGGTTGAACAGAATGTTGAGCGCTTTGAAAATTCCAATCAGCAGCGAGATGCGGGTCAATTCATCCTGCGAGAGCAGGCCCTTGCGATTTTTCTTCAGCTCAAAATAACGCCCGTGCGAAGCGCCACCGAGCAAGGCCATCGCATCTTCATTGCGCAGCTGCCACTTCTCCACGATGGCAAAGAACGCTTCAATCGCCGGCGCGCTCAGCCGCGCTCGCGTCGCCCCATCGGCCAGGTCCGGCAACTTTCTCAGATCAAGCCCAAGGTCGGGAACCACCGCCAAGGCATTCATGATGTACTCCAATTACGTACTATTTTATATACGTTTTAGGAGTATCGTCAATAGGAAGAATGTAGCCTGTTTTCTATGACATATGAGGAAGTCCCGGCTAACTCCACCTCAAATTCACCAGATAGTCGTAGCTCGTCTTGATGCTCTCAAACGGCTGCGCCGGGTGGTCATGCTCCACAATGTAGTACTTGATTCCCGCCTGCTCGGAGTGCGCGAAAATTCTCTTCCAGTCCACAATGCCGCTGCCCACTTCCGTCAAGTCGGTTGTGTCGCCAAAATTCTGCGGGCCACCGGCGGTGATGTGCGGCAGAGACTTCAGGTCCTTCACATGCACCAGCGGAAATCGTCCCGGATAGCGCTCGAAGTATTTCACCGGATCCGCTCCCGCAGCCGTAATCCAGCATAAATCCATTTCCATCTTCACCAGCTTCGGATCGCACCCGGCCAGAAGAATGTCATACGGCAACTTGCCATCAACCGGCAGGAACTCAAACCAGTGATTGTGATAACCGAACTGGAATCCGGCCTTCCTGCTCTCCTCGCCCACTCGATTGAACGTATCGCACGCGTTCTTCCAGACATCGGGCCCCTTGCGAAACTCCTCGTCGATCCACGGGCACACAATGTATTTGTGGCCCAGCACATGACTCGCTTCGAGCACCTTGGGAAACGTCTCCGGAGTCAAAAACTTGTAATTCAGGTGCGTCGAAATCGCGTCCAGACCATCATGATCGAGCGCCGCGCGCACGTCCTTGGGAGTGCGGTTGAAGTACTTCACCTCGCCATCAAACGAAAATTCAGCCAGTTCCACGTTCTTATATCCGGCCGCCGCAACCTTCGCCAGCGAGCCGTCGAAATCCTGCGCCATCGCTTTCCGCACCGTGTAGAGCTGCACGCCAATCTCACTCTTCTCAACCCTATGCTCGGCCGCGGCCCAGCTCATTCCACCCGTCAGCATGGTGGCGGCCGTGACTGTTGTGGCAGTTTCCAGAAATGCGCGTCGACTTACGGAATTAACAGACATGGATGAAATCCTCCCAATGATTCGTTAACTTTAGAATCAAACTCTGAAAAGCTTTTCTGAGGCGTCATCCCGAAGGCCCGCGCTTTCATGTAGACCCCCGACTTCAGTCGGGGGCGGCGAAGCCGCGCGTCGAGGGATCTCCCCTAAACACGGCCATTGCATACGGAGATCCCTCGCTCCGCCTGAAAAGCGGCTTCGCTCGGGATGACGCAGCAGAAGAAGTGAACCGCTCACGGCTTCACCACCTGCAGATTGTTCGTCACCGTAAATGTCGCTGCCTGATTAGCGCGAATGCCAGCGATCGTCTTGTCGCCTTCACTGTCCACCACTCCCTCCAGCGTCACGTTCCCGTTCTTCACGATAATCCGGATCGGCTTCTGTGGCACCATGGCATATTTCTCGAATCCCGGATATCCGTAGATGACCCGGTACAAGCGCCGCCGCAGCCGATCATCCATGATGGAAGTGGGAAGCACCTCAATCTGATTGTCAACCTTCTCCACGCCTTCAATGTGTTTGACCGCATTTCCGGCATCGGATTTCAGATTCGGCCGCACCACCTGTCCCATCAAGGTGACGGTGTAGCCGTCTACGCGATAAGAGAAGTTGTCAAAAGGGGTGACATAGGGAAGCATCAGCAATTCGTGCCGCACTTGCTTGATGATGCGCTCCTGCGACCGCGCCGAAGCGTCCGGCGGTGCTGGCTGAGATGGTGCGGCCTGAGATGGGGCCGCCGATTGAGCCGGTGCAGCCTGAGATTGAGCAGGCGACGATTGCGAAGGCGAGGATTGCGCATCCTGAGACTGCGCATATTGAGTCAAGTTGATTGCGGTTGCCACGAGCCAGACCGCGAGCAGAAGCATGAGCCCACGTCTCATAAATACTCCTTGAAGAAATGGCGGAAAGTCGGTGGGCTAAGTGTACTCTCACGCGTCACAGATTTCGAGACGGAGGAGGATCGCCCGCCATACTGGAGGGCAGGCCGGTTACAAGCGGGCGGTTCCGAGTCGGCAGGTTACGAGCAAAAAAAATGGCAGGTTACGAGTTCTTTAAAAACGAGGGGGCGGTGCAGTTCAGCGCCATGCCGACGCAAACTGCACCGCGCAAGAAAGGTATCGAAGCGCCTATGCGTTCACGCTAACGCCGCTGCCGCTCTGGCTGCTGGTGCTCGTGCTGCCTATCGCGTTGCTGCCGTTGGCGTTGAACAGGTTCAGAACAATTTCCTGATTGCTGTTCGGGTTCAGATTCAAAGTGATCTGCTCAGGATTCGAGTTCTGCGCATTCGCCGCGCTGATCGTCACCTGTTCGTTCCCATTCGATCCGCTGCTCAGATCGATCGTGATCTGCTCACCCGCCGGGGCATTGGCCAAATTCAGAACCAGCTCAGGTCCATTGCTTGCTGCCGTCGCACTCGTAGAGCCGTCCGATCCTCCACCCGATCCAGACTCCGCAACGGGCGGAGGCGCCTGCTGTTGACGGAATGTATCCGCCAGCTGCGTAAAGGCCTGCTGCGCCGCGCTCAGGTTGCCTGACTGCAGCGCCTGACCGATCTCATTAAAATCATTTTGCCGATTGCTCAGCGAGAACGCGTCCCCATTGGCAAACGGACCGTTCTGTCCCAATTGCTCAATCGTGTTGTATTCGGTCTGCGCGTCGGTGAGATCACCGGATTGCAGGTCCTGCCCCAGCTGCGCCAAATCCTGCTGCCGCTGCTGCAAGTAGCTGGTGTAGCTGTTGCCCTGGTTCAGGTTGATTGATATTGCTCCAGTTGACATGAGGCTCTCCTAATCTCGGGTGTGCTTTCTCAAAAATCGCAAGTATTCCCTGCAATACGATGACCTGATCGGCGAGATAGCGAAAGACTTTAGGCGTCGGAATTTCTTGCCTGATGTCGGGCGAAACGAGCAAATCCTAATGACAATTGCGCAATGAATCCTTTCCCGGAACTCTTCTCAAACGATGGCTCGGCTTTATCCGGTTACTTCACTTGGCTTGACCTTCGGTGATCGTGATATAGCGGTCGATGGGAAGATCGGTAAGCCGGTCGACAACCGTGCTGGGTTGCGGCCACTTGATTTCGAGCACATCGATCTTTGTTTTCTGGCCAAGGCCGAGCACAATTCGCGGATCGTGTGAAGAAAGAAAGCCGCCTCCGCCGACTTTCATCACGCTTCGCTTCAAATCGCCGGCCTGATAGGTGATGCGAGCGCCAACCGCATCAATGTTCGCCTTGACCCCGACCAGCTTGAGCCCGAGCCAATGGTTCTCACGTGCGGAATTGTTCTGCAGCAAAAGAGGAGCTTCATCATTGCACGAGATCAAGACATCCACAGCGCCATCGTTATTAAAGTCTCCCAGTGCAAGTCCGCGGCCCGAGATCGGGCGCGAGAAGATGGGTCCGCTGTCCTGACTCACATTCTTCATGCCCTTGCCTGAGTTGTGAAACAGCATGGGGGCTTCGCGGTAGGTGACATTGTCGTAGATCTTTTCGATCAGATCATCAGGATGGCCATTGGCGATGATCAGGTCGAGATTTCCATCGTTGTCGTAATCAAAGAACTTCAATCCCCAACCGCTCATCAGCTTGCTGGCATTGGCAACACCCGAGGGTGCGGCAATATCGTCGAAGGTTTCATCGTGCCGATTCTGGTAAAAACCGAACAGTTCGTGATCCAGGTTCGTAACGAACAAGTCCATCCAGCCATCCTGATTCACATCGGCTGAATCGACCCCCATACCAGAGCGTGCCTTACCGCCCTCGCCGAAGGCGACGCCGGCGGTGAATCCGATTTCTTCAAACTTCTTTCCCTCGCGATTGACGAAAAGGAAATTGGCGTCCGTGTCATTGGAAACGAATAGGTCCATCCAGCCGTCATTGTTAATGTCGGTCGCGACTACGCCCCAGGACTTCCCGGGATTCTGGGCGATGCCCATCTTTTCGCTGACACCGGTGAACGTGCCGTCCCCGTTGTTATGGAATAGCCAACTTGGCATGGGGGAGTAAATGCGCGGATAGCAATACTCGTTCAATCCCTTCAACGCCGGAATATTCGGCGCTCCACAATTGTGATGCTTGGTCTTGTCGAAATCGACAAAGCGGCAGACGAACAGATCGAGTTTGCCGTCGTTATCATAGTCGAACCAAACGGCGCTCGACGCCCATCCCTGGACGACGACTCCGGCTTTCTCGCTTACGTCGGTGAAAGTGCCGTCGCCATTGTTGCGATACAGAATGCTTCGGCCGTATTGGCTGAGAAAGAGATCGGGGAAACCGTCCCGGTTGTAGTCTCCGACAGCGACTCCCATGCCATAACCGCCACCGATCACTCCAGCTTTTTCGGTGACATCGGTGAAAGTCCCGTCGCGATTGTTGCGATAGAGCGCGTTGCGCAGCGGCTTCGCGGGCGTGAAGATATCGCACGGGCCGCTGTTGACAAGGTAGATATCCATCCAGCCGTCGTTGTCGTAGTCAAGAAAGGCGCAACCCGCTCCGGTGGACTGAGGCAAATATTTCTCAGAAGAGTGTCCGGAGGTGTGAACCCAGGTAATGCCGCTCGCAGATGGCGGAACTTCAGAAAACGGATAGGGCGATGGCTCAGCCGCCCATAGGGACCGTGGGTATAGGCCGGAGAGGAGAGGAATCGATAAGCTTCCCGCCAGAGATCGAAGGAACTGTCGTCGCGCGGTAAGCACAGATCCGGTGAGTGAAGGTCCGGCATGCAACACCGGGAAACTCCGGGATGAAATCACTTCTGCTCCGGCTGGGCATCCGGGGATTGCTGTTTTTCTTGCGCAGTGGCCGCTTTGCGCTTTACGGCTTCCAATTCCGCCGCCGTCTGCCGGTGCAAGGCCGCTTCCCGGTTCGCGTCATCTTTCCGTCCTACTCCGGCATAAGCGAGTGCCAATTGATAATGTGCCGTAGGGCTGTCGGGAGCCATCTTTTCGTATTTTTCCAGTGGAGTGACAGCTTCGCTAAACCGCTTCGCCGAATTCAATGCCGTACCCAGGCCAAGGTAGGCTTCGCTGAAGCTCGGATCGAGTTCGGTGGCACGCGAGAAGTGCCGAATGGCAGTGGCAAAATCACCCGAGTCGGCAGCGAGTTGGCCGAGAACGTACTCTGCCGCTGTATTTCGCGGATCGACCTCGAGTTCCTCTTCAAAACTTTTCTTAGCCTGTTCCAGTTCGGCTGGTGAGGGATGCGGCTTCGACAGCAGCGCCCGGCCCAGCCGCGCATGGATGCCGGGAAGCATGGGGTTGATGTCGAGAATCTTGCGATACTCCACGGCAGCTTCGTCCCATCTGCCTTGCACTTCCAGCGCCTCCGCGTTCAGTTCGTGAACCTGAAACGAGAACGGCGCCTCGCGTGCGAGATCTTGCGACGAGCGCATGGAAAGATCGGAATACGCGTGCGTGGCCGCGTACAACGCTTCCGGATCGTGGGCAAAGTCCCGGCTCAGCACCGCGAGAAAATCGAGAGAATCGTAAGGCGTGTCGTGCGCCATGGCGCAGTGCAAGCCGTCGAGCGCGATTCGCTTCTTAAGATCGCGATCCTCGGCTTGGCGCATGGCGCGCTTTAGAAGAGGCAGCGCTTCGCCGCAGTGGCCACTTTCCGCGAGCGCGACGGCCTTCTGCGTATCGGTCGCTTTTGCGGTCACCGTCGGTTTTGACGACTGGGCCCCAGCCTTCCCGGCCATGAACGGAACTGCGGATAAGGAAAGAATCGCTGAGAAGAAGATGGATCGATGGACTGCGAGTGACATGTGCCTCACATTGTAACGCCAAATACTCTCTTGCCTGCCGCGCGAGACGGGCAGATCGACGCTTCGCGCGACCTTGTGCCGCTTCCCTCTCGCCCTACTCAGGGTAAGGCTCGTGTTCCCGCGCGATCCGAATCCAATGATCGGTAAACGAAGAGTGCAGCCCCAGCGGCTCAACTTTGGGCATATGGCACGAAACGCAGTTTTTGGTTGCCACACGACAGATTGCTGGACGCCGGACTTTTCTTTCTTTCGTCGTTGCTGGTGAAGTCGGTGCAGTCTGGGATGCAGTCGATGAATGGCATTGCAGGCAAACCGGATCGTAGCTCGAATCGTCGCGCGTAAGCGGCTGGTGCGGATCGTGGCACATAGTACACGTCAGGCGTTGGCCGCTCTTTTTCCAGCACTTGCTGTTTTCCAGACGATAAGGTGCGAAGCGAACGTTAAATATTCCCGCGTCCGCGTTCAGCGTCAACACGTCCTCCCACGTGCGATGACAAGCGCCACAGAAGTCCACCGACTCCACGTGGTCCAGCCGTGCGGGATTAAAAATGGATGACTCACCCGGCTGAGCGGTTCCTGCATTTTCCGCTGCCACGTGGCTGGCTCCTGGACCGTGACACTGCTCGCACGTCACTCCGAGAGAAGCTGCGCTCGGGTCGAATTGTCCTTTGATCATCGACCCGGTCGTGTGACAACCGAAGCAGTACTGTGCTTCGTCTGGCGACATTCGTCGCCCGGCAGCTTGCTCCAGGCTCGTCGGAATAGCACGCGTCTGCCCTGGTGTGATATCGAGCGCCTGCGGGGAGGCATAGAAGCTGACGTGCCCTTCATAGTAGCTTCCATTTTGCACGTAGATGTATGTCTGGCCCATTCGGCCGACTCCAAACGCCCAAGCTAACTGCACCGAAACGGATGCTTTCGAGTCGCTAACCTTCAGCGTGCCCTTGCCGTCGACGCTCGCAAGCTGGTAATGATACGGTCCCACTTGAAGCTCCAGAGCGTCATGTCTGCGGGCGAGCTCTGAGTCATCTGAGCGCGCGGCTGCATGCGCCATCGCGGCGCGATCAAAGCTTGCAGCTTTCGCGGCGTGGCATCTGACGCAGGCCGCGGTGCCCACGAACTGATCTTTCGTGTCGATGCTCTTCGTCGGCCACCAACCGGCGGAGTCTCGCACGCGAAGAGTGGTCAGTAGAGAAATTCCCGATGGAACGCTCTGTTGCGCGCGGACATTTGAGGGGCCGGGCCCGCTGACAACCAAGAAAATCAGGAGAATCGCCGCGCGAAGGAAAGTACTGGACTGCATTGTCTTAGATTTTAACCGGGAATCTTAGCAGGGACCTCCGATTGTAGACGACTCTGGAAAAAGAATTCTCCGGCTTGCTCCGCGACGCAGACGAAATCATCGTAATCGGCATAGGGGAGAGGGTCACCCCTCCCTCCCTGCCACACCACCGGATATGCGGGTCCGCATCCGGCGGTTCGGCGGATTAAGCTAAGACCGCACGATCAGAGGCGGAAGGCCAAGCTGGACAAAGTAAGCGTTCGGCAAAGCCATGTTCAGTGCGGGTGAGTTCGCGATCCGCCAAGGGCCGTGAGGGCTCCC
>JASHOT010000286.1 GCA_030040965.1 Candidatus Sulfotelmatobacter sp.
ACCCTTGTCGCGTTCCTTTGCGACAGGGTGGGAATTTCAGCACTCACCACGCCAGCAGAATTCTCAAATCGCGCAGATTATTCCCCGTCGGCCCCGTTTCAATCGCATCTCCGAGCGCGCTGAAAAACGGAAATCCATCGAATCGCTCCCTCGCATTGCGCAGATCCAGCCCCCTTTCCTGCGCCCGCTGCAAAGTCGATCCATCCACCACCGCCCCAGCTGCCGGACTGTTCCCATCCACTCCATCGGTTCCTGCGCTGAGCACCGCAAGATTTTCGCCCGCAATTTTTTCCGCGCACGCCAATGCAAACTGCTGGTTGCGTCCTCCCACGCCCCCGTTCGTCACTTTCACAGTCACCTCACCGCCGGAAATCAGGCACAGGGGCGAAAACTGCTTCCTCAATTCGCGAACTCGACCGACCAGATACTCCGCCGCTCGCGCATAATCCCAGTCGTCGCAGGAATTATCCACATGCACAAAAAATCCCGCCCGCTCCGCCGCTGTCCCGGCTTCATCAACCACCGTGTGATTCGACAGCAGCGTCCACCAGCGCGCGCGCACAAACGCTGGATCGCTCGACTTCGGCGTCTCCTCGATCGCATGCCCTTCAAACAACTCGCCTACCGATTGCGGAAACTGCTTCACTAAATCGTATTTCTCAGCAATCCGGTAACAATCTTCCACGCTCGTAGAGTCCGGCATTGTCGGGCCCGAAGCCAGCGCATCGGGAGCGTTATCCGGCACATCGGTCACCAGCAGCGACACCTGCTGCGCCGGATACGCCGCCTGCGCCAGCCGACCGCCCTTCACCCCGGAAAGATGCTTGCGCACCGCATTGATTTCAGCAATCGGCGCGCCCGAATGCACGAGCGCGCGATAGGTCGCAATCAAATCGTCCAGCGAAATCTCGTCATCGATCGGTTTTTCCAGAATCGACGATCCTCCCCCACTAATCATAAAAATCACCAGCGCCGACGCCGGCTGCGCATCGAGCGCCCGCAACACCGCAGTCGCCGCCCGGATCGACTCGGCATTCGGCGTGGGATGCCCTCCGCGAAAATAACGGAAACCGCGCAGTTGCTCCGCCGGATCGACAGAACTTGCAACCATGCCCTCAAGCGACCCGCCCACTTGCTCCCGCAGCGCGGCAGCCATCGTATGCCCGGCCTTTCCGACGGAGATCACGAGCACACGCGAGTAGGAATGCAGATCGTAGAGATCTTCGCAGACCCGTAAAATTCCACGTTCGCACTGCGCATGCCGGGCGAAGCCTCGCGCAATCGAAGCTTCTTCCAGCACGATGCGAAAAATTGCGCGCGCGCTCGCCCGCATCTCACAGAACTTCGCCTCTTTTTCGGGTTCAGACATTGGCAGGAATTATCGCACTAGCCAGCACGGTGGATGAGCGGTGCTTCAGTAGCGCGCGGAGAATCTCACTGCGCGGGTGCCCCACCCAACGCGGTTTTTGTTGGGTGGGGATTTTGACTTCGTAAGGCCCAATCATCCCGATTGGCCGCAACCACGCAAATCCTTAGCTGAAAGCCGACGGCCGAGAGCTGATAGCTTCTTTCACCCACGCTTCAATCGCGGCCCGCAATTCGTGCAGCCTGCCGGCGAAGAAATGATCGGCGCCCTCAATCAGCACCAGCTTCTTTGGCTCGGGAAGCGAATTCACCAATGCTTCCAACTTCCTTCTCGGACCAAACTGATCCCTCGCCCCACTCACAAACAATTTCGGCTTCTCGCAATTCTCCAGGAACTCAAACGAGTACTCGCGCGGTTCGTCCGCCTCAGCCGCAACCGGCGCTACAGGTGTACCCACGCTCACCATCGCGCGAACTCGCTCATCCGCACTCGCTGCGCGCAGTCCCACCGCCGCCCCAAATGAAAAGCCGGCAAAGATCAACGGCAGATGAAACTCACGATGCAGCCACTCCAACGCCGTCCTCACATCTTCCACTTCGCCTTTTCCCTGATCATGCTCGCCCTGGCTCAGACCGGTCCCGCGAAAGTTGAAGCGCAACACCGGAAATCCAAAACTGTTCAGCGCTTTCATCGTGTGAAACACCACCTTGTTGTGCAGCGTCCCGCCAAACAAAGGATGCGGATGCGCCACCACTGCCGCGTGCGTCGCATTCTCACTTCCCGCGTTGAGCAGCGCTTCAAGTTTTCCGGCAGGACCGTCGAGGAAAAGAGATCGGATCGATGATGCAGGAGTGATCACGCTCCAGATTACACGAAGTAATACCGAATACCGTGTACCCCACACGGAGAACCGGCGTGGCCCTCTCGGTACTCGCAACTCGGTACTGATATCCTCTCCACCATGGATGCAGTCACGCTCACGCGCCAGCTCGTCGACATTGAATCGACCACCGGCAACGAAGCCGCCGTCGGCAATTACCTTTATGGCGAACTCTGCCGCCTCGGCTATGAGACAAGAAAAATGCCGGTCGAAGAGAATCGTTTCAATCTTTACGCGACCTCACCCGATCAGCCTCTGCCCACCGTCGTTTTCTCCACGCATATGGACACGGTTCCTCCGTTCATCCTTTCATCCGAGGATGAAAGCCGCATCTACGGCCGCGGTTCGTGCGACGCCAAAGGCATCATCGCCGCGCAGATCGCCGCCGCCGAACGCCTTCGCCGCGATCGAATCCATGTCGGCCTGCTCTTTGTGGTCGGCGAAGAGCGCGACAGTCTCGGCGCCAAAGTCGCGAATGAACAGGCGCCATCCAGTTGCAGATTTCTGGTCAACGGCGAACCGACAGAAAACCGCCTGGCGCTCGCTTCCAAAGGCACGCTGCGCGCCGAAGTCACCGCGCGAGGTCGTATGGCCCACTCCGCGTATCCGGAGCTGGGCGAATCCGCCATCGACAAGCTGATCGCCGCCCTCGGCCGCCTCCGCGCCATGCCTCTGCCATCCCATCCTGAAGTTGGACCGTGCACTTTGAACATTGGCCTGATCGAAGGCGGACGCGCACCCAACGTCATCCCCGACTACGCTCACGCCGACCTGCTCTACCGGTTGATTGGCCCGACGAACGACTTGCGGAAGCAAATTCTGACGACTGCGGGCGATGCGGTTGAAGTCACGTTCCCGCTCGAGCTTTCTTTTCAGCGCTTCCGTACCCTTGATGGCCTGCCCACCATGATCGCCGCCTTCACCACTGACATTCCCCGCCTCACGCACTGGGGCGAACCTTTGCTCATCGGTCCAGGATCGATCCACGTTGCCCACACCGAAGGTGAGTACATGGAGAAAGAGCAGCTGGCTGAAGCCATCGATCTGTATTGTCGGATCGCGAAACAACTGCAGACCTAACCGCCAATCGCTTCGATTCGAAAATAGGGTTTAGACTGACCACATGACGTCCACCACCACCCTCAACTCCCTCGCCCGCGCTTCCTCCGCCTATCTCCGCTCCGCTATGCATCAGCCCATCCAGTGGCACGAGTGGGGTGAGGAAGCTTTCGCGGCCGCCGAGCGCGAGAACAAACCCATGCTGCTCGATATCGGAGCCGTCTGGTGCCACTGGTGTCATGTCATGGATCGCGAATCCTACGACGATCCCGAGATCGCGGCCATCGTCAACCAGCATTTCATCGCCGTCAAAGTTGATCGCGACGAGCGCCCCGACATCGATAGCCGCTATCAGGCCGCCGTGCAAGCCGTCAGCGGACAAGGCGGATGGCCGCTCACCGCTTTTCTCACACCGGATGGCAAGCCCTTCTACGGCGGAACTTATTTTCCTCCCAACGACGGTTATGGCCGTCCCAGCTTTCGCCGCGTGCTGTTGAGCATCGCCAATGCCTACAAGGAAAAACATGCTGACGTGACCGAGCAAGCCGCCATGGTCGAAACTGCCATCGCGCAATCGGAATCGTTTGCAGGACGCAGCGGCCGCGTCTCAGCCGCCATCGTTGACGCCATTCAGGAATCGGCATTCAAAATGTTCGATCCCCGCCACGGCGGATTTGGCAACGCTCCCAAGTTTCCCCATCCTTCGGCCCTCGATTTGTTGATCGAAAAATATGCGCATGTGGGCAATGCACGTGTGGGGACGGGCGCCTCGCCCGTCCAGGCGGAGCGAAGCTCCGCGGAGCATTCCCCGGCCGATCAGCTGCGCAACGTCATCGTCACCACTTTTACCAACATGGCCAATGGCGGCGTCTACGACCAGCTCGCGGGAGGCTTCCATCGTTACTCGGTTGATGAGCGCTGGATCGTCCCCCACTTCGAGAAAATGTCCTACGACAATTCCGAATTGCTGAAGAACTACGTTCACGCCTACCAGGCAACCGGAGAAAAATTCTTTGCCCATGTCGCCCGCGACATCATTCGCTGGACCGATGAGTGGCTGAGTGACCGCGAGCATGGCGGCTTTTACTCCTCACAGGATGCCGACATCAACATGGACGACGACGGCGACTATTTCACCTGGACGCTCGACGAAGCGCGCGCTGTTCTTACTGCAGAGGAAGCGGAAGTCGCCGCCTTGCATTACGACATCAACGAAATCGGCGAGATGCACCACAATCCCGCCAAGAATGTCCTTTTCGTGCGCGCCCCCGTAGAGGAAATTGCGAAGCGAATGAACCTTCCGATCGAAAAGATCAACCAACTGCTCGCATCCGCGAAAAAGAAAATGTATGCCGCACGGCTCGAACGCCCCACTCCCTACATCGACAAAACGGTCTACGTGGGATGGAACAGCCTTTACGTCTCGGCTTATCTCGAAGCCGCCAGAGTTCTTGATCTCGCCGACGCCCGCCGTTTCGCTCTGCGCTCGCTCGATCGCGTGCTCGCACAATCCTGGAAGCCGGCATCATCCTCGCTTCTGCACGTTGTCGCCTATTCCGATCCGCAGGTGCAACATCGCGAAGTCACGGGACTTCTCGACGACTACGCCTTCACCACACTCGCCTGCCTCGACGCCTACGAGTCAACCGCCGATCTCAGTTATTTCAAATTCGCCAAGTCGATTGTCGACGCCATGATCGCCCGCTTCTACGACGCAGCCTCCGGAGCATTTTTCGACCGCGAACCGGCTGCTGATGGCAAGAATCTTGGCGTGCTTGCCACCCGCCGCAAGCCGTTGCAGGATTCCCCTACTCCCGCCGGCAATCCCATGGCCGTGATCGCGCTCCTGCGACTTCATCACTTCACCGACGACCCCGGCTATCGCGAGAAGGCCGAGCAAACTCTGGAAGTCTTTGCCGGAATCGCTGCTCAATTCGGAATCTTCGCCGCCACCTATGGCATCGCCATAACTCATCTGCTTAAAAGTCCGCTGCAGGTGATCGTCATCGGAGAAGACGATTCGACTCCTGAGTTGTACTCCGCCGCCATCTCTCATTTCGCCTTCAACAAAACGGTCATCAGGCTGGCCGCGAATCAGGCCGTGGCGGAGAATCTTCCACCCGTTCTCGCAGCCACCATTCCAAATCTCCCGCAAGTGAAATCTGGCAGATCATTTGCCGTCCTCTGTTCCGGATCAACCTGCCAGCCTCCGATTGAAAATCCTGCGGAATTGCGGCGCGCCCTCGGAGCAGCATCCGGGAAAACCTCCTGACTTTCTTGGTCATCCAAGGAATCGGTCACCAAAAAATAGGGGCCGACGGCTTATGAATTCCGTCAGCCCAAAGATTGCGAGCCCTTAAGGATCGGCCCAAGTTACGGCAGGTTACTTTGGTGACCTTGCGGTCACCGCTGCTTCCGTTTCTACTACGGGGGCAGGTTAGGGACCACAGTTTGTTCTAGGTGGGCACAGGATAAGCGGGCCTCCGTCCTTGGCTGGAACCTGTTGGGCGGCTGCCGCTAGGAATGTGCCCACAATTCCTACCGCCAGGATCAAAATCCTGACCGTACGTTTCATGGGTTCGTCTCCTATCCGCATCCCCAAATCCCCCTACAGGTTTTCCCGTAGGGAAATTTGTTGCGGTGCCGCATTATAAGGCACCTGTCAACTACCATATGCAATAAATTTCACAACCTGCCGCAACCCTCCCCTCCCAGATGCGCGAACGCCCCGATGCCTGCCGCCCCCAGGCATCTGTTAACCCTTTGGTTCCCAGAGATTTATAAAGTTTTAGTTGAATAGCCGGCGCGCAGGTCTGCGCGGGCTTATGGCCGCAAAATCGGTTTACGAAATCCGAACAAAAACGTTCTTGTTTCTAAATCATCGCATCCGTGGAAATCCGAACTGTCCGGTAACAGGCACCCAGGATTGTGCGGTCGCTTCTCGCTTCTCACGCACCAGAGGCGTCTCCGGCTGCGTCCGCGAGAGCGCCCGGTCTACCATGCCCTCAAACATCGGAATCAGCGAATCGGCCGGTAAAGGATGCTGTATATCCGACAGACTCTGTTCCCAGCGTTTCGTCTGCAGCAGATTCGCCGCCGCATCCCGCGCCGGGGCGCGCATCGCAACATAGCACAGCCACACGCCCAGACTTCCGTTATAGGCCGTCATGTTCACAATGCCCATCCACGTGTCAGCCAGGTGCTTGCCGATCCAGGAACTGATCAGAATCAGCTCGATCATGGCAAACACACCAAATCCCAGGGCGATCCCAAAACTCTGCTGCTTGCGGCTCACTCCCAGGTAAGTCGAGAAAAACAGCAAAAACAGAATCATTCCCACCTGGATGATGCGCACGCATCTCTGCGACGTAATGATCGCCTGTATCCACGGCGCCAGCCGCGGGGAATTGGCCGAAAGCGAAACCACCCCGGCTACCAGCAGCATCACCAGGCCGGCCCACTTGAACAGCACCGTGCCCAGATCGCGCAGCGTATGGAAGGCGCGGAAGACATCGACAAACACCTCGTGAATCACGGCGAAGCCGAACGCGACGCTGAGAACCTCAAAGCCCCAATACAGGTAGAAAACTGCGGAAGAGCTGCGCCAATAAGCAGGAAATACAACCGCGAAGGTGGCAAGCTGAACCAGAATATAGCCGAAGAAAAACTTGAACTTGCGATGCAGTCCGCGGCGGACCATCAGCCCCGCGATGCCGAGTTGCAGCACGGGATGCGCGATCCAAAGTGCGTAATAAAGCAGTGTGGTTCTCTCGCTCATCGGCAAGCCTGTCTTGGTTCTCGACCCTACGGCCGGAAACCTACACTTTGGTCCGCATCCAAAAGTGCAGTTGGATGATTCACCTTAACTTTTTCTAAACCGATGTTCAATGCACTGGAGTAATCGTAGGTAACGTTACTCCCTGCACCAATTTGGATGCAACGTTACCTTCGTGCCATATCGGTCTCTTGGGGCTCGGAATCGTTCGTTAATGGGAAACTCGCTCGCCCGCCTCATCACCGACAAAAACGAACGAACATGAGTTCATCGATACTGGCGGCAAACTCGCCCGTGACCGCGCCGTGATCACTACGTGGTAGCTGTCGGATGGGCCTTCGGTGAACTCGCGTAGTACATCCATATTCAAAACATTCTCGCCCAGCGCCCCACCTCCGATGCGACTCGTCTGCGCTTCGCTCCGTCCCGGTTCAATCACCGCCAGCCAACCCAGAAATTCATGCAGATCCCGGGTCCGCGGATGTCCCGGAAGCAAAAAAGAAATCTCCGCCTGCTGTTCCGCGAGGTGCCACGCCAGCGACGCGGCCAGATCTACCGCCTTCTCATACGCTGCCTCGGAAATCCTCCCTGTCTCCGGATTGTCGAAGACGACGCACAGTTTTCTCTCGTCCTCGCGTGCAAATTCGCGCACTTTCAGCGATCCCGATTTCGCCGTCGCCTTCCAGTCCACGTGCCGTGCCGAATCTTCCGGCATGTACTCGCGTATGCGATACAAATCCACTCCCCGCCCGCGCACAAAACTCTCCCACTCCCCGCGCACCCGCGGCAGGATCTCGAAAAACGCCTCGGTCGGCGCGATGCGCGGATAGACCAGCACCTCCCGCTGCAGCGAAACATGCCGGGTCTTGGTCAGAAATGCGAACGGGAAGCTGGTCGCGAGCCCAAAACTGTCTTCGCGATAGCGTCCGCGCTGCTCGAATTTCAATTCGAGATCCGCCGACAACTCCGCTTGCGCCGGCAAGAATGGGAAGTAGGCCATCCCCCGAAAAATTCCCGGCGGAGGTGGAATCACCGTTACCCGCCGCAATCGCCGGTCGGGAAGCCGCAGCCATTGCTGATCCTCCGGCCGGTTGAAGGGAAACGCAAATATCGTCGACTCCCATTGCCACTGCTTCTCCGGTTTCTTCCGCGTCTTCCGCGTCGAAACCACGCGAATCGAGAATGACGGCACCACCTGGCGCGGATTGTGCAACACCACGCGGCCGAATACGGGCCGCCCGGCAAACACGTGCTCGGGCAAGACGATATCCAATTCCAGCCAGCGCAGCACCCAGGCCGAGACCACTCCTGACACCAGGATCGCCGCCAGCATTGCCGATACCACAATGTAGAGAAGATTATTTCCTGTATTCAGCGCCGCAATGCCGATCAGCAGCGTGACAATCACATAAACAATCCCCGCCCGCGTCACGTCGTAATCAAACGATTCGCGCAGTCGTTCCACAGCGACCCGCCGCGCCAGATACGGTACCGTCACCAACCCCACCAGGGTGGCCAGCGCCAAAGACGCAGACGCCAGTATCACGGTCGCCACGACGTTGCCGGCATCGCGCGAAACCGTCGAGAACAGTGCTGCCGCAAATGCCAGCCCCAGCCCCACCAGCGCCAGCAGAAATTTCACCCACACTTCGGCGCTCGCCGACTGCAGCCATTGCGCAACTCTGCCTAACAAAGATTCCGTAGGCGATTTCAGCGGATTGGCAACCGTGGAAGCCACTTTCTCCGAGCCTAGCACTCCATGCCAGAACGGACAATCGGCATCCCCTTGCACCCCACGCCTTCGTAACCCGAAGGAGTCCAACGATGACGATTCCACCGTAGTGGCTCCATTTGAATTCGGACAGATGTTCCGCCGACTCAGTTGCGTCATCCCGAAGGCCCGCGTTTTCACCAGCGGGCCGAGGGATCTCGCGAGCAGCGCTGTGGCACTCCGCGCGAGTCGCTCTCTCCGCCTGAAAAACGGCTCCTCTCGGGACGACGCTCAGCGAAAACCCAAACTCACCCACGGCCCCAGAATTTGCATGAATTAAGTCTGTTGGTTGTGCTACATTTTCTCCTCACAAAACTCGGCCGCCACAACGTCATCTGCACGCTTATCCACTCAGGAGGCCTTTATGCCAATCGGAAAACGCGCCGCGGCAGAATTTTTCGGGACTTTCTGGCTCGTCTTCGGCGGATGCGGCGCAGCCGTGCTGGCCGCCGCCTTTCCCAATCTCGGCATCGGGTTCGTCGGCGTCGCCCTCGCCTTCGGCCTTACCGTTCTCACCATGGTCTATGCCGTAGGTCACATCTCCGGCGCCCATTTCAATCCCGCGGTCAGCGTCGGTCTCGTCGCCGGCAAACGCTTCCCTGCCTCGGAACTGCTGCCTTACATCGCCGCCCAGGTGGTCGGCGCCATCGCCGCCGCCGGCGTACTTTACATCATCGCCAGCGGAGCCACGAACTTCGACGTGCACAACGGATTCGCCTCCAACGGCTATGGCGAGCATTCTCCCGGCGGATATTCCCTCCTCGCCTGCATCGTCGCCGAAGTCGTCCTCACCGCATTCTTTCTGCTCGTCATCATGGGTGCGACCGACCGGCGCGCGCCCAAAGGCTTCGCAGGACTCGCCATCGGCCTTTGCCTCACCCTCATTCACCTCATCGGAATTCCCGTGACCAACCTCTCCGTCAATCCCGCCCGCAGCACCGGCCCAGCCGTATTCGTCGGTGGATGGGCGCTGCAACAGTTGTGGATGTTCTGGGTCGCTCCTCTTATCGGTGGCGCGCTCGGAGGCGGGATCTACCACGCGCTCTTTGCCGAAAGTAGCCTGGCCGTGGCCCAGAAGTCCGCGCCAGACCTCGTTGCCGCCGGCGACTGAGTCTCGACCTGTCCCTGCTGCGTCGTCCCGAGCGGACCTGTCTTACAAGCGGAGTGAGGGATCTCCCTGTGTACAAAGTGTTGTTATACGTTAGATCCCTCGTCCAGCGGCTTCGCCGCCCCGACTGAAGTCGGGGGTCTACCTGAGGGCGCGGGACGTCGAGATGACGCCGGTTCGTTTGAGATTTCAAACTGAGGCACCACCGCACCCTCCCGTTCATTGACTTCCCCTCCCTGCTATGTGAGAATCCGCCGAAGGGGCTGCCCTTGCGGGGTTTGGGAGCGCGCAGTCCGGGCAAGATAGCGCACGCCGGCATCCCTCCTCGCGCAAACTTTCGGAATCGTCACAACATGCGTCTTTTTCCGTATTCTGGGACATGCCCTTGAAGGCAGCAATCCTGGCTGGTGCCGTCGCTCTGGCCCTGGTCGCCGGATGGACCGACCTGCGCAGCCGCCGCATCCCCAACTGGCTGACCGTGCCGGGATTGCTCGTCGGCATCACCGCCAACGCTGCTGTAAGCGGATGGAGCGGCGTGAAAGCTTCGCTGATCGGCGCTGGCCTGGGACTTGCGCTGTTGTTACCCTTCGTCCTATTGCGCAGCCTCGGTGCTGGCGATTGGAAACTGGCGGGTGCCATCGGCGCTTTTGTGGGACAGGAGCGATTGATCGCGCTTCTGGTCGGTTCGATTTTTGTAGCCGGAGTTATGGCCTTGTTGCTCATTCTCTATAAGCGGCGCCTGCGCCAGACCGCCCGCAACATCGGTCACATCCTCATCTCGCTCGTCACTTTCCGCTTGCCGGGTTCGGCAGTCACTCTCGACAATCCGGAAGCACTCAAAGTTCCCTACGGCGTCGCGCTGGCGGCCACGGTTGTCTTATACGCAGCCATTCATGTTTGGAAATTGGTGCAGCATGCTTGAATTCGTCAGCAAATTCTCACGTGCTCTGCGGCGGCTGTCTTACGAAACCGCCGGAGCCGAGATCGCCGAATCGGCCGCCGTTCTTCCCAT
>JASHOT010000287.1 GCA_030040965.1 Candidatus Sulfotelmatobacter sp.
TGAACGGAACGAACCCGATTCCAAGCTCTTCCAGCGTGGGGATCACGCTCTCCTCCGGTTCGCGGAAGAAAAGAGAGTATTCGCTCTGCAGAGCGGTCACGGGTTGCACCGCGTGGGCGCGGCGAATCGTCTTTGCGCTCGCTTCTGAAAGGCCGAAGTGCTTTACCTTGCCTGCTTGTATAAGCTCCTTGACCGCTCCGGCTACATCTTCAATCGGAACGTCGAGATCCACCCGATGTTGATAGTAGAGATCAATGGCATCGATCTTGAGGCGCTTGAGTGATTCTTCCGCAACTTTCTTGATGTGTTCGGGCCGGCTATTCAACGCGCTCCATTTGCCACCGTCTTGCGGATTCGCTTCCCAGCCAAACTTTGTGGCGATCACAACCCGGCCGCGAAACGGGGCAAGCGCTTCGCCGACGAGTTCCTCATTGATAAGAGGACCATAGACCTCTGCTGTGTCGAAGAACGTGACGCCGCGCTCTACCGCAGCACGCAACAGGGCCGTCATTTCCTTCGTGTCTTTCGGCGGTCCATAAGAGAAGCTCATCCCCATGCAACCAAACCCTAGCTCCGACACTTCCAGTCCACTTGTGCCCAATTTGCGTTTTTGCATTGTCATTCTCCTAATCTGAGAAAAGACTAGGCTTCTATCGTTCATGACACAAGCGGGTTGCGATCGCAAGGAGTTATGAGTAGCATTCATGAATCATGAGAAACGATTTAGGAGAGCTTTCAGCATTCGCCATTGTCGCGCAAGAACGTAGCTTTACCCGCGCGGCCGCACGACTGGGGGTCTCGCAATCTGCGCTCAGCCATTCCATGCGAGGCCTCGAAAAGAGACTTGGGCTTCAGCTACTCGCGCGGACCACGCGAAGCGTCTCTCCGACAGCCGCCGGCGCCACACTTCTCCAGGATCTCGCGCCCGCACTAGAGCGAATAGAGGGAGCTGTAGCTGAAACGAGAAAGCAAAGAGAAAGTCCAACGGGACGAATTCGGCTGGTCATCCCGCGAACTGCAACTCAAATGGTGATTCTGCCGAAGCTGGCTCACTTCGCACGCACCTTCCCTGAAATCGTTCTGGAAGTCACTTCTTCGAATGACCCCGTCGATCTTGTAGCCGGGCAGTACGATGCCGGCGTTCAGCTTGGCGAGTTCATCCAACGAGACATGATTGCAGTCCGGGTCACCCGAGAGATGCGTCTGGCGGTCGTCGGGTCCCCGCAGTATTTCAAGTCACACAATATTCCCCGAAGCCCTCGAGACCTGAAAGATCATTCCTGCATAGGCTTTCGCTTCAGCAATGGTCTCTATCGGTGGGAGTTCGAGAAAGGCCGGAAGACACTCACAGTCAGCCCTCAGGGTCCCGCGTCTTTCGATGATCCGGATTTAGTAATCCAAGCGGTGTTGAAGGGCGTGGGGATTGGAACGGCGATGGAGGAAACTCTCAGGCCCATGATTTCCGAGGGGCGATTAGTTCAGGTCTTGAAAGATTGGTGCCCTACCTTCCCGGGCTATTTTCTTTACTACCCTAGCCGTCGAAATCAACCCGCAGCTCTCTCCGCCTTGATAGACACGCTCCGACTCTCGGATTGAACATCCAATTGCTCGCTAATGCGGGGCTTGGCTCCGGATGCAGGTAGAAGTGGTTCCGCAGAAATGTGTGTAACCACTTATCGCTATTATTGCAAACGGCTTAGCACCACAAACATCCGACGTGTCTGTGTCGCATGCTCGTATCTTGTTTATCTACTATGGTTTACGAGATAGTAATCGCCCGCTTTTAAGTCCGCTTCGTCTGCCAATTTCGCCATCCCGGCAATACCTATAAATGACTTATTACAAGCGCATTGTACTCGTCTATCCGTTCTAGCCTAACCCCGTCGAATGTGAAAGTGTGTAAGCAAATGTGTCACTTTTGAAGATTTTCAACTCCCCAAGTGCCACAAGGAAAACTTCGCGGATGCGCTCTTTCCGGCGTTTTCGTGCCTGATCGTCGGCAACTCTCACCGAATCCGCTCCGAAACGATGAACACCATTGCCAACAACGCAGTGGCGTCTCCTTCCACCCCGTGTAGCCTCTTCGCCGACGGCGTCAAAGGTTTTGGCGGGCTGTAGTTGGAATGCGCTCGCGGGTTTGATCACGTGAGCTGATAGTAGCGACTGTGGGAAATCTTTCGGATTGAGCGTCACGATGAAATCTGCCCGGCCAGCTTCAGCGCAACCGCAGAAAGGATCGTCTCCCGGGTCCGGAGAGATATTTGGAAGAAAAGAGGCTGGGACAAGTTCCGCCTGCTCGCGCAGAAGATTGACTATCTTACCGATGAGTGCACGCCGGACGCCTAGCCTTCCCAAGACTCGCTTGTATTCCAGAAGAATCTCATCGCTTACCAGCCAGACAAACGTATCCCCTACGATCCAGTCCCGGAGCATTTCTGCGCTTGGGTTCTGGGGGGCTATCTATCCCCGTTGACTTGAATCCCGCGATCCCTGCTACCAGGACAGAAGTATCGACAACGCCTCTAGGCCGTTTTCTTTTTGGAGCGGGCAACGATGGTAATCTCCGGCAGCTTCTTTCGTCCCGAGCGGTTCTCACGAACGGTTTTCAGAATCTCTTCCTCTGAGATGTTCCCCAGATCAGCGGCGGCCTTCTGGACGCTCCGCAAGAAATCCTTCTTCCACCCAGCCCTCTTTCGGCCCTTGGGAAGATCCTTGTAAGCCGAGGCAAGCGGAATCTGTTCTTCGAGTTCCTGAGCCAACGAGCGAACGGGGATCTTGATTTCTACGGCATTTGTGCCGTTGACGGGCCGAGAACGGAGGCAAACGTCTCCCAATTCGCCCATTGTTGTCTGGCCAAGATTCTTCGAAAACACCTCTGTGAACTTGGCCAATAGTTCACTCGAACTGCCGAGGGTTTCCTTGAGATAAAAAGCCACTTTCGCTTCTAGCAGGAGATTCGTGTCAAACCAGCACACACTGTTGCGGCGTGCAGGACGGATGACCCCGAGCTGTATCAGGTTTTGAAGGTCCTTGGGAGGCACTCCGAGTACGGCGCTGGCCTGCTTGAGTTTGAGTGTAAGGTCCTGCATTGCGATTAACCATCTATAGTTTAGATGGTTATTTGGTGAAACGCAAGCCTTTTAACGAATGCCCGACCCGTTGTTACGGACGGAACCGGCCGCCGAGTTCGACAAAAATGGCTCACTGATTGGTAGGATGACTGGGCAGCTATGCCCGGCAAAGAACTTCAAAGAGAGCTTCAATCCGCGCAAGTGGAATCTGACCGTGTACGGGAGGAAAACAACCGCCTACGGAAGCTTCTGTCTGAGCACGGCATCCCAATCCCTGCATTCCAGACTCAGGGGCCTACGCGGGTCCAAAGCGTGGGGACAGCAATCGATGCTGTCAATCATGCTTCCGACTCGAAGGCGAAAATTGCCCTGTTTAGAAGCCTTTTCCGTGGACGGGACGATGTCTATGCGGTTCGATGGGAAAACCCCGATGGTCGGACTGGATACATGCCAAAGGCAGATCGAGATTGGAAGGCTTACTATGCGAGCAGACCCGAAGACCGCAAGAAAGTCGACCGTAAAACTCGGATTTTTCATCCTCTAACCGACGAGGTGGTTCGCCAGCATTTGGCGGGCGAACTCACCGTCGGCGCTTATCCGCTTCTGCCAGACGAGACATGCTGGTTCTTGGCCGTGGATTTTGACAAGAAGACATGGCAGGAGGATGCCGCCGCATTTCTCGGTACTTGCCAGGAACTCGATGTGCCCGCCGCCTTAAGAGCGTTCTCGGTCCGGCAACGGTGGTCATGTTTGGATCTTTTTTGATCGAGCAATCCCAGCGGGAACGGCGCGAAAGCTATAATAATATAGTTACAATGGAAACAGTTCCGCCTGGCGCCAGAAGGCGATCACCAGCCTGCATGCTCGCCAAGTCACCTAAGTGACCCTCTACACCGGAGGCTCCGACGGCTTCG
>JASHOT010000288.1 GCA_030040965.1 Candidatus Sulfotelmatobacter sp.
CTGTTCCGCATAAGTTCGACGGCGAATCGATCGCATTCAGCATGCCCTATCGCCTCACCGCCGACGGCTCAAAAGACTCGCGCAACTTCTATATGTTCGCGTATACGTTTGCGCTCGATAGTAACAAGGTGGTACGCACCCTCAGCCTGCCCAGCAACCGGTATGTGCTGATTTTCGCGATGACACTGATTCCGGCCGCGCGATGATCCCCGGCAACGGTGACCGCATCATCGTTTATTGGGATTGAGAATCGCGCGGAAATGAGTCTTCCAACCTCGTACTGCTGGATTCTCCGCGACAACAGATGCCATAACGATGCCAAAGTCGAAACCATGGGCTGTTGGCCAGCCTCTCATCGTGCCTTCGATTCGCATCCGCGAGGTCGGCTGGACTAAGCGGTCTGGGGTCCGCCAAAGCGAAAGTTCGCTCCAGCCATTCGATTTCGCTAATAGTCTGTTCAGGCTCCATCCAGGCAAATCATCTCGCACCGAATGGGATTCGGTCAAACGTTTCAGGGCGTCCTCGGAATGCCCCGTTTCGTGACGAGATAAACTGCGAAGCTGCCCAGCCAGTGCCCGCCTTCGTAATGCTCGCCGGTAACCGCCGCGAGACCAGCCCGCCGGTGCGCCTCGGCAGTTGCCTTGATTGCTGCCAATCGTTCGTCGCTCTTCGGAAGACCATCAGCGATGCCCTCCAGCATCCATGCGCGGCTGAGATTGAGTCCATCCAGATGAGCCAGCTTTGGGTCGCTGGGATCGGGCGACGCAACCGGCGGTAACCAATTACCGCCACCCGATGTAGGAATTTGTGGCATGAATACGCGGAGCCAGCGTGCAAACTGCTGGCTCGGCAGCACTCGTCGCATCAAGTCCGCTTCGCCGAGGCACGGTGAAAGGAAATCCTCGCCCGAGGGTTCATAAGCCAGAGGACAATTCTTGTCGTTGAAGTAAAACTGCCTGGCTTTCGAGACGACCAGTTCGGCAAATCTCTGATCGTTATTGCCGTGTGCATAATCGAGCATCAGGCCGAGCGCGAATGCCGTCTGGTCGTGTTCGCCGATACGTACAGGATTGGAGAGCTTGGGAAGCCAGTTCTTCAGCCGTTCCAGCACGACCTCCTCAAGCGGATGGAGGTTCGCCGCCATTTCCTTGGCCTGCGGATCGTCCCACTCCTGCAACTCCGCGACAAGTTGCAGAAGCCATGCCAGACCGTAGGGACGCTCAAAACTGGCGCGTCCCTCGCCGCGGAGATATACCGCCTCCTGCGCGATGTTCTCTGCGGTGAGACTCTGCCGCAGGGCTTCGCGAGCAGATTGAACAAACAGAGCATCCGGGAAAGTCCTGACCAATCGAATCAGCAGCCAATGCCCGTGGACGGAGGAATGCCAGTCATAGCAGCCGTAAAAAGCCGGCGTCAGTTTGCGGGGCGGGGCTGCATCCGCGTCGCTGTTCATAGTGTGACTGATGTGGTTGGGATACTCCTTGTGAACACAGGCGAGGGCGAGATTGGCAAACCGTTCGGCGGTTTTGACGTCGAACTGACCTGCGTTTTCGGCGGTTGCACTCACTGTGAAAAGCCGGCATGTAAAAAGAGCGAAGATGAACCAGAGGCCGATTTTCATCAGGTGATACTTTAGCGGAACACGATCAATAGACGCGAGTCCACGGCTGGCCGCAACATGGGTGAAGAGATTCTAGCGAATTACCACCGACTCGGTGACCGTCTGGCACACCGCGTCCAAGGCCGGTTGTGCGGCGTCATAGGCGCAACTCACGGGAACCAGCCGGTTATACGGCGCAATCACCATGACCAGCCGTCCACGGATTGGCTTCAGATCGCGCCCTGCAGAGCTGAAATCGCTGACTCCCGCTGGACGATCATGCAGGCTCGCGCTCGAGAAATTCAACGGCTCTCCCGTCCCCCGCGCAAACCACAGATTATTTCGGATGAACCGTTCCGTCCTCTGTTGCAGCAGTTCTTCTTCGGTCAATCCGCAACATTGCAGATCAAATATTGGACCCACCGCGATGGTGACAGTCTGTTGACCCGCCCCCGAAAGCAACAGCACGGTTGTGTTTCCCGAGTCCGCGACGCGGGCGTTTTCCGGCAGAGCGAGCGACAGTTCGAAACACAGCGGTCCATTGCAGAAACTCTTCCCCAATGCTCGAATCCACTCGGCGTACGATCCAGAACATCAGAGATCTCGCGGCTCTCGGCGTTCTCGCGCCTTCGCGCGGCCACGGTCGGCTGCGCCACGGGCTGCTCGGCGGAGCTTTCAAAGGAATGCAGCGCTGCCAGCCAGCTCTCCGAGTTTTCCTCCGGCAACCAACGCAGCGTAGATTCCTCTTCGACCAGGTAGCGCCCGACCTTATCGGTTTGTTCCCTCGGCACATACTTGAGCATCAGGCCGGTGTCGATCGTTCTTTTTCGGTGCAGGTAGACCATCCTCTGCGCCGCGCGCTCCCACAATACAGAGACAGTGCTGCGTCCCGTGACTGCCGTGGTTCCGGTGAAGTCCGAAGCCTGGCTGCGCGTCTCCACATAGGCTTCTGTCTCCGTCGGCGAAAAAACCTGCTTGTACTCCAGCAGCGCGCAGTTCGAGTTGGCAATCTCTACGTCGCGCGTATAGTGCAACGCCGTGGCCGCCACGTCCATGCCTTCCACAAAAGTGTCGGGCCAGTAAAGATATCTTCGGCTTGAGGCCGGCGGGGAGCCGGCGGAAACCGCGCCATCGGTCAAGCGCGGTTGCAGCGCATCCCATGCCGCTTTGCGCAGGATGCTCGCTAGTTCCGGTTCATGGCTTTCGAATGGCCGCGTCAACCGCACATCTCCAGCGGGATAAATCTCAAACGCCATTTCCTTTTTCGCAAACTCATTGACCGCATCGGTCGTGCGCTGCTTGCTCGTGTACGCGCACTCCGGAATCGTCGCCTCCATCCCCTGGAATGACACGTTTCCGCTGATTGCACCTTCGGCGCTGCGGTTGGTGAAATCCAGCTTCATCACTGCCTTGAGCGTGTAGGAACAATCGCTCGGCACCGTCAACTGGACGTACGGCGCGTGCTCGCTTTCGACATGCACCAGCGCCTCAAGTTCGTACCTCACAGAAGCTCCCGGCGTGAACTTCGCCGCAAGGGGTGAGGAAGCGGAAGTCTGGGCCAACGCCAGAGTCGCGCTGACCACCAAGAATCCTGCCAATCGCGAGACACTGCGAGGCACGCCGCTACCAGACGCGTTAATGTAATGCACGTTGCACATAGATATAGTTCTGCGGGACATGTATTTCCAGCGACGCGATGAACTCTTCGCACGCCGGTTGCATTTCCGTGGTGTCTTTCTCGAGATACATACACGTCGGTGCCACCGACGAAAATGGCGTTGCGATCAAGGCCACTACGCCCAGCATTTTGCCTCGAACATCGCTGTCCAGCTCAAGATGCGCAATCCGGGCCGGATACCCGTCTACCGAATCGTCACTCTCGAAAAGAATCTTCAGCGTACCGCCGGCCATCCCCTGATGAAAATCGCGAAGATAAGTCGTTTTCACGCACTCGACATTGAAACAGCGGTTCAGGTCCGGACCGAACCACACGAATGCCTTCTGCTCAGGCGTGTACGGCACGTTCATCCTCACACTTACCGGCGCTTTGCCATAGATCATGAGATTCGGAATGATCACCTGCACTCCAAAATCACCCCGTACCTTGCGCGTCGTCGCCCCCGGCACATCTTCATCACTGACCACGCGCTTCGCTTTTTTCTGCGTTGTTTCCTTCTGATGACGCACAACGTCGCCCAACGATGGCTGATTCGCGTCTCCCGCGTCTTGCGCCATCACCGACGGAACCGGCAGAACAAGGCACGCAACCGTCAGCAGAAATATCTTTCTAGGGCTCATCTTTTCCCTGCTCTTGCTCAGCTTGCTCATATGGATTTACTGCTCATCATCTTTCGGTGGATCATCTTTCGCAGGATCATCGCCGGCCTGTAATTCCTCCCCTAATTGCTTGGGAAACTCGAGCGATTGCGTCACGTGCTCACATAAACTCTGAGCATCGCCCGAGAATTGCTCGGGTACCGTGCAGCGCAGGGCACAAACGCTCCCGGGAACATATAAACCGTCATAAAAGTGAGCACCGTTTCTGCAGACGTTTCGTTCCGGAATGTCGCAGTCCGCGCGGGGAATCCTCCAATCTCGGTCAAGCTTTCGCTCAAGACGGTCGCTGGCTTGACCCCGGAGTAATGTTCCACCGGAATGTAGCCCAGGAACCAGGCCATTTTCCCGTTGATCATCTGCTCCCTGCTCAGAACTGTCGACTCCGTCGATGGACCCGCATTTCCTTGAATGATCACAGTCGTTTTTCCCACCGGCACTTCAAACTGAAACAGTCCTTTGCCCGACGTCGGGAATTGTGCGTTCGCTTTCGCGTTCTGCGGCACCTGCAGGTTCGCCGATAAGCACACATTTCTGTCTTGCGTGCAGAAATAACGAAACGCATACGACTCGAAATCGCCGCCACTGCCCTTCAAGTCAGTCAGTTCGGCTTTCTGTGGGGTCTTTCTGTGCGCACGCGCAAACGCGCCCAGCGAAGTCTCGTCTCCCGCCGGGCTGGCGCCGGTGGATGCCACAGGCGTAACCGCCGGTTTGCTGCGTGCAGGCGACAGCTTTTTCCCGACCAAGCGGTCCCCATAAGGATGGAATTTCAGAGAAGTCAAAATCGTGCCGCACACTTGATAAGCCTGTCGCTGTATATCCACCGAGCGCAGCATATCCTTTGGCGACCTGTTCATGTTCGTTTCTGTCCCATCTTTGGGATAGCCACAAATTACCGGTACGACGTAACCATCACCAACTACGAACTCTCCCCGGCCAACCAACTCGTCCGGCATGGCACACTGTTGGTAGGCCATATCGTGCGCCGCATGCCCATTCACGGAAGGTCCTACTCCGCTGATCGATACCGAACATGCTCCGAAGAACAAATCGTTCGCGTTATGCAGAACTTCTTCCGGTGTGCTACCTGCCGCCGGCAGCGGTTCGCCGAGAATGATCTCGACTCTTGAGCTGGAAGTCTCCGATGACCGCAGATGCAATCCGTAATCGTCGCGCAACTCCGGCTTGGCATCCGCAGGGACAAGAACCGCGTAGTCCCCGGGCTGATAATAGTAGTAACGGTATCCGGTGGGCGCGCCCGCTATGGGCTCGTCCTCGGGATCGGACAATTCTTTGGCCATTTCAGCGACTGCCTGCGACCGTTCGGTTTGGGGCGCACTTTGCTGCGCTCGCTGTTCTTTTGCCCGCTTCGCCGCTGCTGCCAGATCGCTGCCGGAAGATTCCTGATCAGGACTTCCTTGCTGATTCTGTGGAGAGCTGGTGCCGGAGTCCTGCGCGATCGCTACGCCTGATAAGCCGCACAAGAGAAATGAGAGGAAACAACAAGACAGGAAACAACACAGAGACGAATTAGACAAAGTTCGCCGAAAGCGGTTGGACCCGAAGTCCACCTTGCGCATTGCAAACGCCCCTTTGCACGCTGGTTTGGCCAATTGTAGGAAACCCGGATCGCAATTTCAGATTACTTTGTCACGCCTCAGCCAAAGCACCTCGGATTACGGAATCCCCAAGAGCCCGGCTGGTTTCGACACAAGCGTGATTCATCCGGACTGTCCGACAATGGACAGTTAAAACCTTCATCCGGACACTCATGCTGCCAATGAGAGAGCAACGTGTCGACCTATCCCCCTCGCTTTCAAGGACTTGTTCTGAAAACAACGATTGGTGTGGGAGTTGCGAAATACTCTGCGATGGATATCGCTCGTCCCGAGTTCAAGGAACAAAAACGCCGGCGTCAGATCGCTGCGGTGGCCGTGGTGGTCGTCGTTGTCGCGGTCCTCACGGCAGCCGTCTACCGTTTGAAGCCGGCGGCTCCGACCGTGGAACGCGGCACGGTGTGGACCGACACCGTAAAACGCGGCTCGATGCTGCGCCAGGTCCGCGGGATCGGATCGCTCGTGCCCGCGCAGGAATCTGTCTTGCAGATTCCCGCCGAGACCGAAGCAACCGTGGTCCGCATCCGCATGTTGCCCGGTTCGATGGTCAAAGCCGACACCATTCTCGTGGAGATGAGCAATCCCCAGGTAGAGCAGGTCGCGGTTGACGCCCAGCTTCAATGGAAAGCGGCCCAGGCTGAGTACCAGAGTCAGCGCATGAAGCTCGAAAGTGATCTTATGAATCAAAAAGCGGGCGCGGCCACCGTCACGGCGGACTACAACCAGGCGCAACTGCAGGCGCAGACCGACAAGGCGCTTTACGATCTCGGCGTCATTTCGGGCTTGGCCTACAAAGCTTCCAAAGGCAAATCGGACGAGCTCACCACGCGCAACAGCCTGGAGGAGCAAAGTCTGGCCAGCACCCAGAAGGCGATCGATTCGCAACTTGCCGAACAGCAAGCCAAAGTTGACCAGATGCGAGTTCTGGCCGAGCTGAAACAAAAACAGCTCGATGCCCTGAAAGTTCGCGCCGGAATCGACGGCGTTCTGGTGGAGTTGCCGCTGCAGGTGGGCGAGCACGTCACTCCCGGCACGATGCTGGCCAAGGTGGTCCAGCCGAATCACCTGATGGCCGAGGTGAAAGTGGCCGAAACGCAGGCCCGCGATGTGCAGATTGGCGAGCCCGCATCAATCGACACCCATAACGGCGTCATTTCCGGCTCCGTCATGCGCGTGGATCCCGCAGTACAAAACGGAACGGTCACCGTAGACGTCAAATTGACGGGCGAATTGCCCAAAGGCGCCCGGCCGGATCTCAGTGTGGACGGCACCATCGACCTGGAGCGCCTGGATGACGTTCTCTATGTCGGCCGGCCGGCGTTCGGCCAGGAAAACAGCACCATCAGCCTCTTCAAGCTCGATGGCAACGGACATGACGCGATTCGCGTTCCCGTGAAAGTGGGACGCGCATCGGTGAATTCGATTCAGGTTCTGGAGGGATTACACGAAGGCGACACCGTCGTACTTTCCGACATGTCGCGTTGGGACAACACCGATCGCATTCGACTTGAATAACGTTCCGGAATAGCTGCCACGCGGAAGGGAGAACCTCGATGAGGGGATTGCAGCATGATTTCCGATTCGCCTTACGCCAGTTGCAGAAGAATCCCGGCTTTGGCTTGGCCGTGGTTTTAACGTTGGCGCTTGGTATCGGTGTAAACGCAGCCGTGTTCAGCCTGGTCAACGGTTTTCTGCTCCGGCCTCTGCCCTACCCGCAGGCCGAACGCCTTGGCGTACTCCTGTCGCATTTCGAAGGCACTGTTCCGGCCACCGGAAAGCACGTGACGCAAGAAGATGACAGCCACGATGGTGATACCTGGGAGTGGGTGCGAGACAACGTTCCGGCAGCGCGAGCGGCTTCGTACGGACTGGTGAGTGGAGTCAATCTGCAGGCCGGCTCTTCCCCCGGCGCAGGAGTGCGTTATGTTCAGGAGGCGCGAGTTTCCGCACATTACTTTGACGTCGTCGGCATACCGCTCTTTTTGGGACGCTCATTCACTGGTGAGGAGGACCGGCACGGGGGACCCCCAGTCGTCATTCTCAGCTACGACCTCTGGCGATCGACATTTCAGAGCGACCGTCAAATCATCGGCAACGCCATTCACCTGAAAGGCGAGCCGTACACCGTTGTGGGTGTGCTTCCGTCGCATGCCCAGGCAACGCAGCTCGCTGATGTTTGGACGCCGCTTCAGCCTGCTCCCACCGGGGAATGCGGCGGGGACAATTGCGGAATCCTTTTGCGGCTGGCGCCGGGCGCAACCTGGCAGCAGGTCGACGCACAGCTATCGCATCTGCGGAACCGGTACTTTGACCAGGCGGAGACTACCTACAAGGGGCACATGTGGTATCACGCTTCGCCGATGACCAAGGACGTCAGTCGCGACACTCGCGCTCCGGTTCTGATTCTGATGCTGGCGGTGAGCTTCATTTTGCTGATCGCCTGCGCCAATCTCGCTGGTCTGATGTTGGTACGCGTCGCGCGGCGCACTCCCGAGATCGCGACACGTCTGTCCCTGGGCGCAACCCACTGGATGATTCTGCGTCAGTTGTGGCTGGAAAACCTGTTGCTCGCGCTGCTGGGCGCTGGAGCCGGCTTGGCACTGACGATCGGCGTTCTGAAATTCTTGAGCGGATTCTTGCCTGACGACCTTATCCCGCTCGGCGGACTGCGGATTGATATTCGCGTTCTGCTCTTTACCTTCACCGCATCGTTAGCCGCCAGCCTGCTGTTTGGCGTCTTGCCGGCTTTGGGAACGCGCCGTGTGGTGCTGCGTTCGGCGATCGCCGCCGCGAGTCACTCCGTTATTCAAGGTGCAGGCCGCCGGCGCCAATTCCTTACTGCAGGTGAGGTTGCGCTGAGCATTGTCTTGTTGACGGGCGCTGGACTGCTCATTCATTCACTGGTCTATCTTGAAACTCTGACTCCCGGGTTCGACGCCACCAACGTGATCACCGCCAGGGCGTCCCTTGACGATGCCCGTTACCATGACGCCGCGGCGTTTCACAATCTGCTGGAGCAAAGCGTCTCCGCGATGAAACTGATTCCAGGAGTGGAAGAAGCAGCCGTCGGACTCAGCGTTCCATACGAACGTGGACTGAATTACACCATGAACCCGGCCGACGGACCGTTGGCGGGCAGAGACTCTGCTTCGAGTTTGGCTTACGTTACGCCTGAATATTTTCGGACGCTCCGCATTCCAATCCTGGCAGGTCGCGATTTCTCACAGAGCGATACGGCTCACTCCGAGTTGGTTTGCGTAGTCAACCAGGCCTTAGCACGCACATACTTCAGCGAACCGTATCCCATCGGCCGGCACATTCAGAGCGACGGCCAAACCTACGCCATCGTCGGCGTGATTGGCAACGTCGCGAAGCAGCCGGGGATGACTCGCGGTGCGCCGATCGGGTACGAGCCGGTGTTTTATGTTCCCGCCACGCAGATGGCGCAGGGAACTGTGAACATTGCGCATGTCTGGTTCCAGCCGAGCTGGATCGTGCGAATGAAGGAACCGCTCGAAGGCATCACCGGCTCGATGCAGAAGGCGCTGGCGCAAGCGGATCCCGACTTGCCTTTCTCCGGTTTCTATTCGATGAATGACATTCTCGCGGAGAACCTGAGGTGGCAGCGAGCCGAAGTCCTGTTGCTGGGTGTAATGGCAGGTTTGGCGTTGCTGCTCTCGGCGGTCGGGATTTATGGACTGGTGTCGAACCTGGTGGCTCAGCGCACGCGCGAAATTGGTCTACGACTAGCCTTGGGGGCGCAACTGCGCCAAGCGATGCTAGATGTGGCTCGCTCGGGCATTGTCGCCTCCGGAGCCGGAATGTTCGCAGGAGTGATTCTGGCTTTGTTTGCGGTTCGCGTCCTGCAAAGTCAGATATTCGGCGTCCGTCTATATGATCCGATAACCCTGACGGTCGTGCCGTCGCTTCTGGCGGCCGTTGCGGTGGGCGCGAGCTTTGTGCCGGCGCTGCGCGTGGCCCGGATTGATCCGGCGGAGACGCTGCGGGCAGAGTAGCCCGCACAATGCAGGAAGCGATACCAAGTTGGAGAAAATATATCTTCCCGATTGCAACGCAAGAGAGGAAAACCGATGATGCAGCCTGGCGATGTGTTGATTCAAATTGAGGACCTCACCAAGGTTTTTTACACCGATGAGATCGAAACCCATGCGCTGTCCGGTGTGCACCTCGCAGTCAACAAAGGCGAATACGTGGCTATGTCGGGCCCATCGGGTTGCGGGAAGTCGACACTGCTTTCGATCATCGGACTGCTCGATACTCCGACCGCCGGGCGCTACTTTCTCAATGGCAAGCCGGTCGAGAACCTGGATTTTGCCGAGCGGGCCCGCATCCGCAACCAGGAAATCGGCTTCATCTTCCAGAGTTTCAACTTGATCGGTGACCTGACGGTTTACGAAAACGTGGAACTGCCGTTGACTTACCGCCAGCGCATGCCTTCGGCCGAGCGCAAGAAGCGCGTGATGGAAGCGCTGGAGCGCGTGGGCATGGCGCACCGGCTGCGGCACTATCCGTCGCAGCTATCCGGCGGCCAGCAGCAACGCGTAGCCGTCGCCCGCGCGCTTGCGGGCCATCCGTCGATTCTTCTCGCCGATGAGCCTACGGGCAATCTCGACTCGCGCAATGGCGAAGCCGTCATGGAACTGCTGGCGAATCTCCATAAAGATGGCGCCACCATCTGCATGGTGACGCACGATCCGCGCTTCGCCAAACACGCGCAGCGTGAAGTGCATTTGTTCGACGGCAAAGTGGTGGCGGAAGAAGAGCTGAAAAAATTGATGGCGGAAGTGCAGGTATGAGCGGCTTGATTCAAGACGTACGCTACGCTGCCCGCAAGACGCTGCGCGCGCCTCTCTTCTCGGCGGCAGTGATTTTGACAGTGGCGCTCGCGATTGCAGCGAACACCTCCATTTTCAGTTTCGTCAATACAGAATTGCTGCGACCCATGCCTTTCGAGCGGCCGGACCGGATTTTGCAGATCGCGGAAAAAAATGATCGGTTGAACCTGCCCAATTTCGGAGCCTCGGTTTTAAATTTTCTTTCCTGGCGCGAGCAGCAGCTTTCGTTTCAAGAGATTGCTGCGGTTGGATTCGACACCTACACCCTGAACGGAAGTGGCGATCCGGAACAGCTGTACGGCAATCAGATTAGTCCGGCCCTCACGCGGGTGCTCGGTCTTTCGCCGGTGGCAGGACGCGCATTCACCAATGACGAAGAAAAGCCGGGATCGCCCTTGGTGGCGATGATCAGCGAGGGCTTGTGGAAGCGGCGTTTCGGCAGAAACCCCTCGATCCTTGGTCAGAATGTCAATCTCAACGGGCAAGCCACAACGATAGTGGGCATCGCGCCCGCGCCTCTGAGCTTGATTTCGGCGGCTGAGGTGTTCACACCGCTCACGATCGATCCGGCGAAAGAACTTCGTCTCAACCACGTGCTGCTCGTATTCGGACGGCTTAAGCCTGGAGTTTCCATACAGCAAGCGCAATCGGAGATGGATTCAATCTCAGCGCATATTGATCAGACCTATCCAGAGATGCGTGAGTGGGGAATTCATCTTTTTACCATCCAGGAAACATTTGTCACCTCAGACCTGAAGACGGGATTGCTGGTGCTGCTTTGCGCCGTTGGGTTTGTGCTGCTGATCGCATGTGCCAATATCGCAAATCTATTGCTTTCCCGGGCGACTGCGCGTCAGCAGGAAATGGCTGTGCGCACCGCAACCGGGGCGAACCGCGGCCGTCTGCTGCGGCAGTTGCTGATCGAGAGCGTGCTGCTGGCTCTGATTGGCGGCGTAGTCGGAGTTGCGGTTGCGTTCTGGGCGGTCGGCGAGATCAGCCACGCCTTGCCACCGACTATGCTCGCAATTCCTGAGGTGCATGTCGATGCGACCGTGTTGTGTTTTGCTTTGCTGGCGACGGTCTTTACCGGCTTTTTGTTTGGCTTCGCTCCAGCCTGGCGCATGACGCGGCTCGATCTCAATGACGTCCTCAAGCAGACCGGACGTGGCACGTCCGGTGGAAGCAGCGCCCGTCTGCGTAAAGGCCTCGCCGCCTCAGAACTTGCATTGGCCACAATCCTCTTGATCGGTGCGGGTCTGCTCATCAAGACATTGGCGAACCTGGAGCGCGTCCAACTGGGCTTTGATTCGCATGGATTGATTACGTTTCAGATTGCACTGCCGACGGCGAAATACCCGTTATCGAGCGGCATGCCGCAGTTCTATCGTTCGCTGCTCGATTCGATTCAGGGCATGCCTGGAGTCCGAGGCGCGGCGGTATCCAGCGGAATTCCCTTCGGAGCGGGCAGCTACACGACCAGCCCCGTCTTCGCGCAACAATCAGTGCTGCCGCCGGGCATGCCAGCGGCAATTGATTGGCGCATGGTGAGCGGCAGCTATTTCAACACCATGCTGGTACCGCTCCTGCGTGGCCGGACCTTCACCGATAGCGACGGTCCGGACTCACCTCCGGTCGCGATCCTCAGCCAGGACACGGCGAAGAAATTGTGGGGAGCCACGGATCCAATCGGGAGAACTTTCTATCGCGCTGCTGATCCTAAGACCGTATTCACGGTGGTAGGCGTGGTGGGCGACGTGCGCAGTACCTCGCTGAATCAACAATCGCCCGCCCTCTACTATCCCGTCGCATGGCATACGGGTCAGTACCGGCCCAGAATCGTGGTCATGGATATTGTGGTGCGGACCGGAAGCGCGCCGGACGCCGTAGTGCCTATGCTGCGCGAAAGGATGCGTGAACTCGATCCTGCGGTTCCGCTGGCGAATATCCGCACGATGGAGGACTGGATCACGAACAGCGCGGCACAACCACGGCTGAATGCGCGATTGCTCGGCTTGTTCGCCGGGTTGGCGTTACTGATTGCGGCGATCGGCATTTATGCGGTGTTTGCCTATTCGGTCATGCAGCGCACGCGCGAGATTGGCCTGCGTATTGCCCTGGGCGCACAGCCCGACAACGTGCTGCTGCTGGTGGTGAGCGAAGGAATGAAGGTGGGGCTCGTTGGAGTCGGCATTGGACTGCTCGGGGCACTTCTGGCGAGCCGTGCACTCTCCACGATCGTCTACGGCGTCCCTACACGCGATCCGGCAACGTATTCCGGGGTTGCGATCGCATTAGCCCTAGTAGTCCTTGCCGCGTGCTTCATCCCCGCGCGGCGCGCCGCCAAGGTCGATCCCATGGTGGCGCTGCGGTACGAGTGAGGCAACGAGATGAACGGACTGATTCAGGACATTCGCTACGCCCTGCGGCAGCTGAGGAAGAATCCTGGCTTCACGGCGGTCGCAGTGACCACGCTGGCTCTTGGCATTGGCGCGAATACGGCAATTTTTACAGTCGTCAACGCCCTCCTGCTCAAGATGCTGCCGGTGACAAGTCCGCAGCGGCTCATTGCCGTGGGTGATCCCACCAACGTGAACGCAGAATCCTCCGGTACTCCACAGACCGACATCTTTTCCTACCCTCTATATAAAGAGCTGCGGGACAGCAATTCCGTTTTCAGTGGACTCTGCGCCGCCGCCAGCGATCACCACATCGAAGTTGAAACCGGTGAAGAACAATCGGCCAACGAAAGCGTCACGGGCCGAATGGCGAGCGGCAACTATTTCAATGTGCTCGGAGTTCAGCCCGCGGCGGGCCGCCTGTTCTCCAGTTCTGATGACAGGGACGAGAATGCCAATCCCGTGGTCGTGCTGGGCTATGACTATTGGCAGCGCAAGTTTGCCGGATCGTCCTCGGTCATCGGCAAAGATGTTCGACTCAATGGCTTCCCTTTCACCGTTATAGGTGTAGCCCCCGCAGGGTTCGAAGGCGACGTCGTCGGCGAACGAATGGCACTATTTGTTCCCTTGAGCATGCAACCGGAAATCGTTCGCGGGCGTCACTGGCGAAATTCACCCCACGTTTCGTGGCTCCTGCTGATCGGGCGTCTGAAACCTGGAATCACCCCTGCCCAGGCCGAAGCCAATCTGAATCTGGTGTTTCAGCAGGCACTGCGCGGAAATTATGGAGCGACGCTGACCGCCGACGACATGCGGGAAATTCGCGACAACCGTATCGCCGTATCGCTGGGCGGCGTCGGGCTTTCGGACCTGCGCGGCGACTACCGCACTTCGCTGCTCCTGCTGATGGGCATTGTCGGCCTCGTGCTGCTGATCGCTTGCGTGAATGTGGCCAACTTACTTTTTGCGCGCGCGTCTCGTCGCAACCGCGAAATTGCCATCCGCCTGGCGATCGGTGCGAATCGAGGCCGGCTCCTGCGGCAGTTCCTGAGCGAGAGCATTCTTCTGGCACTGCTGGGTGGCGGAGCCGGATCTCTGCTGGCGATTTGGGGAGTGCGTTTGCTCGTGGGGATGTTTGGATCGGGCACAATTCTCCCGCTCGCGCCCGACTGGCGCGTGCTTGCCTTCACCACAGGCGTGTCGGTGATTGCAGGAATTCTTTTCGGGTTATTCCCCGCGCTGCAAACGCTTCGCGTGCACGTCTCACCTGCTCTCAAAGATGCGGGCCGGGCGACAGCAGAGAAAAGCTCCCGATTCGGATTGGGCAAGGGACTGATTGCCGGTCAAATTGCCTTGTCGTTGCTGGTGCTTTTCTCTGCCGGCTTGCTGCTGCGCAGCCTGCAAAACCTGTTGAAACAGGATCTCGGCTACGACCGCACCCGCTTGGTCATCGCGAGAGTTGATGCGGTCAGCGCGGGCTATACCAGCGAGAAGATGAAGCAGCTGGCTGAACAGCTTGTGGCTCGCCTTAGAAACACTCCCGGCGTGCGCGCAGCTACCTATTCAAAGAATGGCTTGTTCTCTGGAAGTCAAAGCGCCAAGGAGATCATTGTGCCCGGATTCAACACCGATAACCCCGATGATCGCATCGCCACGACAGACAATGTTGGTCCCGATTATTTTCGCGTGGTCGGAATGCACGTTGTTGCCGGCCGGGGAATCGAAGCGCGGGACACAGAGACATCGGCTCGCGTCGCCGTTGTGAATGAAGCGATGGTGAAGTATTTTTTTTCGGGGCAGAATCCCGTCGGACGTCAATTCACCATTGACGATCCAGACTCGCGGGACAAACCAATTACCGTTGTAGGCATCTCTCATGATGCTAAGGTTAACTCCCTGCGCGATCCGGTAAAGCCGCGCATCTACCTGCCGTTCCAGCAAATCCCCGATCCTCGCCAGATCGTGCTCGAAGCGCAGGTCGCCGGCTCGCCATCTGCGGTGGTGAGCAACGTACTTGGCCAGATCAAAGCGACCGATTCGCACCTTCCCATCAGATTCGTGAACACGCTCGATCAGCTCGTAAACGACAGCGCGGCGAGTTCGACCGCTCTCGCAAAGCTCTCCGGATTTCTGGCCGGACTCGCGCTGCTGCTGGCATGTGTAGGGCTTTACGGAGTCATGTCCTATACCGTCGCTGGGCGGACGCGCGAGATGGGAGTGCGCATGGCGCTCGGCGCCCGGAGAAGCGACGTCATGGCGATGATAGTGCGTGAAGCCATGCTTCTTGTAGCGGCGGGTCTTATCGTTGGAGTTCCCCTGGCTCTGCTCGGTGGCCGTGTTCTGAACAGTTTCCTGTTTGGGTTAAAGACCACCGACCCGCTTTCGTTGATCACGGTTCTTCTTCTGCTGACTACCGTGGCGGTGCTCGCCGGGCTCATCCCCGCGCGTCGCGCCGCCAAAGTCGATCCCATGGTGGCGTTGCGCTACGAGTGAGGCAATGAGATGAACGGACTGACCCAAGACATTCGTTACGCACTGCGGCAGTTGCGCCGAGCGCCCGGATTCACCTGCGCGGCGGTTGTGATCCTTGCGCTCGGGATCGGCGGCACAACGGCCATTTTCAGCGCGCTCAACCCCATCTTGTTTGTGCCACTCCCGTATGCTCACGCCAGCCGGCTCATGATGATTTGGTACGCAGGCGCTGGCGGCTCCCGCGTCCCGCAAACCTTTCACACCTACCGCGAAATCGCGGCGCGGGGCCGTTCGTTTGAATCCCTCGCGGTGATGAAGCTGTGGCAACCGACGCTGCCCGGCGCCGACCAGGCACAGCGGCTCGACGGCCAGACAGTCACCTCTAGCTTTTTCCGAACGCTCGGCATCATGCCGGCCCTGGGGCGCGACTTCCAAACCTCAGACGACGTACCCAACGGCCCCAAGGTTGTAATTCTTAGCGCGCGGCTGTGGCAACAGCTGGGCAGCGACCGCGCGATTGTGGGCCGTCCGCTCCGCCTCGATGATGACAGCTATACCGTCATTGGCGTGATGCCGAATTCGTTTGAAGACGTATTGATGCCGTCCGCACAGCTCTGGGCACCCTTGCAGTACGACACGGGAAATATTGTCAGCCACGAAACCCGAGAGTGGGGGCATCACCTGCGGATGTTGGCCCGCCTGCGTGGCGGCGTCAGCACGGCTCAAGTCAGAGATGACCTCGCCTCCATCGCTCGCACTCCGGTTCCGGAATTCCCCCGGCCTGCTTGGGCGTCGCTGGAGCGCGGGTTAATCGCAAACTTCCTGCAGGATGACATCGTCGCCAGCGTGAAGCCGGCGCTGCTCGCCGTCTTCGGGGCGGTGATCCTGGTGCTGCTGATCGCGTGTGTTAACGTGACCAACCTGTTGCTCGCCCGCGGAGCGCAGCGGCGGGCCGAGTTTGCCATGCGCGCGGCATTGGGCGCCCCACAACCGCGGCTGCTCCGGCAGTTGCTCACCGAGAGCTTGCTGCTCGCCCTTGTCGGAGGGGCTTTCGGCGTAGCGGTCGCCGGATTCGGCGTACGAGCCCTCATTGCGCTCAGCCCTGCGGAATTGCCGAGGGTGAATGCGATCCGCGTGGACAGCGCCGTCTTGATCTTCGCATTCTTTACTACATCCCTGATCGGCGTCGCAGTGGGGTTGATTCCCGCGCTGCAGGCTGCGCGCCGTGACCTGCGCCTTGACGTGCGGCAAAGTTCGATGGGCGCTGCCGGGACACATCGGCGGACGCGGCGCACGCTGGCAATCTCAGAAGTTGCCCTCGCTTTCGTACTGCTGGCTAGTGCAGGTCTGCTGTTGCGCAGTTTGCAGCGGTTGTTCGCGATCGATCCCGGATTCGATGCGTCGCAGCTTATCACCATGCAAGTGCAAGAGTCCGGCTATCGATCGGACACGGACCGTGCGCTTTTCTTCAGGCAGGTCCTGGAAGCTGTGCGACAAGTTCCGGGCGTGAATGAAGCAGCCTTCACCAGCCAGTTGCCGCTCAGCGGCGATCTTGAGTCCTATGGCGTGCAGTTCACCCCGGACCCGCGCGACGCCGAGGCCGATGCCGGGTTTCGCTACGCCGTGAGTCCCGGCTATTTCCAGGCGATGCGGATTCCGCTGCGCCGTGGTCGTTTCCTCGACCAGCACGATACGGCGGGTGCACCGCCGGCGGTGGTGCTCAGCGAATCATTTGCCAGCCGCAAGTTTGCCGGTCAGGACCCGATCGGACGCCGGATCCGGCTTGGTCCCAACATAGGCCGCGCGGACGGTCCCTGGCACACCATTGTGGGCGTTGTTGGCGACGTCAAGCAGGCATCCCTGGCGCTGAATGAACCGGATGCGTTCTACACCTCGTCCACACAATGGGAGTGGGTCGACAGCGCACAGTCGCTGGTGGTCCGCACGCGCGGCGATGCTGCAGCTCTGACTCCAGCCATCAAAAAAGCAATCTGGTCCGTGGACAGGGATCAGCCCGTCGTGCGCGTCGCCACCATGGACAGTCTGCTGGCGCGATCTGAAGCGCAGCGTCACTTTGTTCTCATCCTGTTCGAGGCATTTGGTCTGGTGGCGCTGGTGCTCGCCGCGACCGGTCTTTACGGAGTTCTTGCCGGCAGCGTCGCGGAACGAACACGCGAGATCGGAGTGCGAACGGCGTTGGGAGCATCGCGGGGCAGAATTGTCGCTTTGGTTGTTCGTCAGGGAATAACTCTTATCGGAATCGGTGTTGCACTTGGTTTGGCGGGAGCTCTGATAGCGAGTCAGGCCATCGCCGCGATGTTGTTCGGAGTCTCGCGCCTCGACCCGCTTACTTATACAGGCGTGACCCTGCTCGTGTCGGCGGTCTCGGCGATTGCGTGCAGCATTCCCGCCCGACGCGCCGCCAAGGTCGATCCCATGGTGGCGCTGCGCTACGAGTGAAGGAGCTTAAGGCCAAGAAATAAGCAGCACAGAAGAGGAGCAAATATGACCGGACTATTCCAGGATCTGCGCTACGCTCTTCGCCAACTGCGGGAGAGTCCCGGTTTTACCGCGACTGCAGTGCTGACGCTGGCTCTGGGCATTGGAGCGAATACGGTCATCTTCAGCATTGTCAATGGAGTTCTGCTGCAGCCTCTTCCTTACGAAAAGCCACAACAACTGATCAAGATCTGGGGACGGTTCTCGAATGAAGGTCTCCCCCAAAACTGGATTTCCGAACCCGAATTCTGGGACATGGGCGACCATCTCCGGTCCTATTCCGCGCTGGCCGCCTACAGCGCAGGCGACGGCGCAAACTTCAGCACGCAGGCCAGCGAACCGGTCCGCATCGTTACCAGCGAATCGACGGCGTCGCTCTGGCCTTTGCTGCAGGTCACGCCGCTGATCGGGCGGACTTACTCTGCAGACGACGACCAACCCGGGCACAACCACGTTGCGGTGCTGAGCTATGCCTTCTGGTCGAAACGTCTTGCGGCTGATCCGCAAATTCTTGGCAAAACCATCCAGTTGGATGCTCAAGCCTATACGGTGATCGGAGTTCTGCCCGAAAACTTCAGCTTCGCGGGGCCGAGCGATCTCTGGCTGCCTCTGGGACTCGATCGCGCCAACGGACGCGACCGCGGCTCGCATTATCTCGAAGTCATTGGGAGGCTGCGCGAGGGCGTTACGATCGCGGCGGCAACGTCAGAACTGAATGACTTCGCGGCCGACCTGACTCGTTCCTACCCTCAGAATTACGGAGAAAACAAGGGGTTCGGGATGGTCCTGATTCCGCTGCACACCGAACTCGTTGGCGATCGCCGGACTGCGCTGATCGTTCTGTTTGGCGCGGTTGCTCTGCTGCTGCTGATCGCGTGCACAAATCTGGCCAACTTGCTTTTGGCGCGGGCCTCCATTCGTGCCCGTGAAATCGCCATCCGCGCTGCATTGGGTGCAGGCCGCTTCCGCATTATTCGCCAGCTATTAACGGAAAGCGTAACGATCTCGTTGCTTGGAGGTCTGGTGGGAGTTGCTCTGGCGGTGGTGACTATTCCTTTTCTGCGCGGGGTTACATCTGCCGCCCTGCCCGATCTGACGATCGTAGATGTTGATATGCGAGCGCTCCTGTTTGCGGTGGCAACCTCAATCTTCACCGGGATTCTCTTCGGCGTTGCCCCAGCCCTGCATTTTGCCGGGGGCGAACTGCATGAGTCGCTGAAGGATGGGGCGAAATCGTCTGGGAGCGCCGGGGGCAAGAAGCTGCGCGACTCGCTGGTCGTGGCTGAAATCGCGATGGCAATGGTGCTGCTGACCGGCGCCGGGCTTCTGATTCACAGTCTGCGCAGACTGGTGGAAACCGATCCCGGATTTCAGACGCAACACATATTAACCGCGCGGGTGACCATTCCGGAAGTGAAATACCCCGACGGCGCGCCACTCGCTGCTTTGTTCCGCGATCTGGTCGACAAAGAAAAAGTGCTGCCCGGGGTACGGGCAGCGAGCGCCGTTTCACTCATCCCTTTCGCTCAGCGTCATGCCTCCGGCACCACTTACGTCGAACACACGCTCGTGCAAGACCTGCCCATTTCCGACCTGGCGCACGCGCCCTACATCGAAGCCGACCGCCGCTTTGTCACCGGTGCATACTTCGATGCCATGAGAATCCCTCTGCTGCGGGGGCGCTTTTTCACCGACTCCGACAACGAAAATGCGCCGCCGGTGGCGATTGTCGATGAAGATTTCGCCCGCCGTTTCTGGCCACACGAAGAACCCTTGGGCCAACACATCGCCTTAGGCTTCATCCCGAAGACTAAACCGCCGCAGCTGCTCTGGAGAACTGTGGTCGGCGTGGTGAGTCACATTCACAACGACGCGCTCGACCAGGTGGGACGCGAGCAGACCTACTACCCGCAGAGCCAGGTGTTTTTTGTGCGCAGCATGTACCTGGTGGTGCGGACCAGCGGCGATCCGAATGCGCAGATTCGCTCGATGCAAACGCAGCTGGCGTCGCTCGATCCCGCGATTCCCTTGTATGAAGCCAGAACGATGGACGACAGGCTTGACGGCTCAGTCGCGCAGCGCCGCTTCAACATGCAACTGCTGAGCGCGTTTGGCATTCTGGCGTTGCTGCTGGCCGCGGTCGGCACCTACGGAGTGCTGTCCTATTCGGTCAATCAGCGCATCCGGGAGATTGGCATCCGCATGGCCCTGGGTGCTTCGCGCGGCCGGATGACCGCAATCGTCATCAGCGGTGGGATAAAGCTTGCGGCAATCGGTCTGGCAATCGGCCTCATCGCGGCACTCTTCCTGACCAGGCTGATGGCAGGTTTGCTCTATGAAGTCAGCACCGCCGATCCGCTGGCGCTTGCATCCGCGGCTCTGATCCTGACTCTGGTCGCAATCGCCGCCAGCTACATCCCGGCGCGCAGAGCGGCCAAAGTCGATCCGATGGTCGCGTTGCGCTACGAGTGAGGAAAAAAAGATGAACGGACTACTCCAGGACCTTCGTTACGCGCTGCGGCAGTTGTATAAGAATCCCTGGTTCAGCGCCACGGTGGTGTTAGCTCTTGCGCTGGGAATGGGTGCGAACACGGCCGTCTTCAGCGTGATGGATGCCGTCTTGCTTCGCATGCTTCCCGTGCGCGAGCCGCACCAGCTCTACTTTGTGCACGAGGCCAATGGACAGTGGCAACCTCCTGCCGCTGGCAACACCGGTGACTCCAACACTTCTTTTTCGGAGTCTGTGTTTGAGGCGCTTCGCCAGCGTCAGGACGTCTTTGAAGATCTCATCGCCTACGTGCCGCTCGGTGTCAGCGGCAAGACAGCGGTTCGCTATTCAGCCATGCCTGAGGAAGCTGAAGGCGATGAGGTGAGTGGCAACTTCTTTTCCGGCTTGAGCGCGACTATCCTGCGCGGCCGCGGCTTCAGCCTGGCGGACGAAACCAGTCACTCGCCAGTCGTAGTGATCAGCTACGATTATTGGACCCGCCGTTTCGCTCGCGACCCATCCATCCTCGGCCAGACCCTGTACATCAGGAACGTCCCGTTCTCGATTATCGGGATTACAAGTAATGGTTTCCCGGGCATCGAATCCGCCGGTTCCACCGACTTCTGGATTCCTCTGCAGAACCGTCCCGAGTTGAATGCCTGGGGGTTTCCTGGAGATGGCGACACCCTTTACGGCACGCCAAAGTGGTGGTGCCTGCGCCTGATGGCGCGCTTGCGTGCCAACGTCACTCCTGCGCAGGCACAAAATGCACTGCAATCCACTTTCGGTGAGGCCGCAAAGATTGGCATCGGCACGATTGACCCAAAGCGCTGGAAGCCTTTGTTGGATTTTTTCCCGGCAAAAGGGATTGAAGGTTACAACCAGCAATATCGCCAGCCCGTGCAAATGCTCATGGGTCTTGTGCTGCTCGTCCTGCTGATCGCTTGCACCAATGTTGCCTTGCTGCTGATGGCGCGCAACGAGGCCAGACAGCGTGAATTCAGTCTGAAGATTGCCATCGGGGCAGAAAAGGCGCATCTGTTCCGGCAACTGTTCAGCGAAAGCGCCTTGTTGGTGGCGGCGGGAGCTGCACTCGGCTGGGTATTTGCGACGGTTGCGACCCGCGCGCTCTCGGATTGGTCCGGAATTGAGAGCGGCCTTGACCCGGACCGGAATGTGCTTTTGTTTACTCTCGCTATCTCCGTCCTCAGCGCCTTGGTTTTCGGTCTGGCTCCCATGTGGGTCGCATTGCGTTCTCCAGCCGCGGAGGTGCTGCGCGCGACAACGGCAAGCGTTATTCGGAGCCGCTACAGCTCTCTGCGCGGCAGATTGCTCATGTCGTTTCAGGTAATGATCTGCCTGATGTTGCTGGTGGCTGCCGGCCTCCTGCTGCGCACGCTTCGAAACTACGAGACCCAGGATCTCGGACTGCGCACCGACGGTCTGGTGGTTTTCGGCGTGACCCCCCAAAGCGCGCGCACGCCGCAAGAGACTTTCGATTTCTACCGCAACTTGCTCGTCCGTGTACGTAACCTGCCCGGCGTAGAAGGTGCAACCTTGATGGGCAACCGCATCGGATCGGGTTGGAGCAACAACAATGACGATTCCCTGGATGGCGTCAACCTCGTGGCGAAATTCGGCGACAGCGCCCTGATACGAAGCAACGATGTCGGCCCAGATTATTTCCATGTGCTCGGCATTCCCATTCTCCAGGGTCGCGACATTTCCGACGCTGACACGCCGACATCCATGAAAGTCGCCATCGTGAACGAGACGTTTGCCAGGCGCTTCTTGCCCAACACGAATCCGCTGGGTCACCGCCTGAAGGGCGACCGAACGATTGTCGGAGTGGTGAAGGACAGCAAGTACACGAGCGTCGATGAGCCCACCATGCCGATGGCGTACTCCGCCATCCAGGGTATTTATGGTGGCGGCACCGTGAACTTTGAAGTCCGCGCAAACGGCGACCCGTTGAGCTTGTTGCCCACGCTCCGCCGGGTGGTTACTGAACTCGACCCTGGTGTTCAGCTGGAGAGCCCGATGACGCAGCAGGCACAGTTCGAGCTTTCGTATTCGGAGCCGAGAATGTTTGCTCGCCTGGGTGGATTTTTCGGTGGGTTAGCTGCATTGCTGGTCGCCACCGGCCTCTACGGCACTTCTTCCTATCGCACAAACCGCCGCACCACCGAGATCGGGATGCGCATGGCGCTGGGCGCACAACGGCGCCAGGTATTGTGGATGGTCTTGCGCGAGAGCCTGCTGATCTGCTCGATCGGCATAGCAGCCGGCCTTCCAGCCGCCTTGCTGGGCGTGCGCCTTCTCCGGACTATGTTGTATCAGATGTCTCCATTCGACCCGGTCTCTTTTGTTTTGGCAACCGGCGGCGTTGCACTCGTCGCAGGCGCAGCAGCGTTGCTGCCTGCGCGAAGAGCCGCGAAAGTCGATCCCATGATCGCGTTGCGTTACGAGTGAGGAAAAACTATGACGGGCCTCTTTCAAGACGTTCGCTACGCGCTGCGCCAGTTACGCACCAGACCGGGATTCACGGCCGTTCTGGTGTTCACGCTCGCACTGGGCGTCGGCGCGACAACCGCAATCTTCAGCGTGGTCTATGGCGTGTTGTTGAAGCCGTTGCCGTATGCCGATCCCAACCGGATTATGGCCCTCTTTGAGGTTCAGCCCAATGGCAGATACAACCGGCTTGCCGACCCGAACTTCGATGACTTTCGCGATCAAAGTCGCAGCTTCCAGGCGATGGCGAAATACAGCGCCTACCCCGAGGCGGTTTCCGGCGGTTCGGAGCCGACGCGCTCGATCGTCGCACACGTTACGCCCCAGTTCCTCAAAGTTTTTCGGATTCAGCCGGCCATCGGGCGTGACCTCGGCGTGGCCGACAATCATAAAGGTGCGGCCCCGGTCGCCCTCGTCAGCTACGGATATTGGCGGCAGTATCTCGGTTCGTCGTTGGACTTTTCGCGGCTGCAGCTGAAAGTTGATAATACACTCTTTTCGGTGATCGGCGTGCTGCCGGAAGGATTTCATTTTCCGACGGAATCCGCGATCTGGCTTCCGGCCGATCTGGACGGCGAAAACCCCAGCCGGACGTCCCACAACTTCGATGCAGTCGGACGCCTGCGCGACGGCGTAACGGTCGAGCAAGCGAACGCAGAGATCAGCGCGATTGCGCAGCGCATTCATGCGTCATCGAGCGAACAAAACGACTACCTGCTCAAGGATGGAACAGCCATTCCTCTGCAAGAGTCGATCACCGGCGAGGTGAGTACGCCACTGCTGGTGCTGCTCGGAGCCGTCGGATTTCTTCTCTTGGTTGCGTGCGCCAACGTCGCCAACCTTCTGCTCGCACAGGCGTCGGCGAGAGAGCGCGAACTTGCGGTTCGCAGCGCTCTGGGTGCGGGGCGCGGACGCTTGATCCGTCAATTCCTTGCCGAAGCCTTCCTCCTCGTACTGTTAGGTGGCGGCCTCGGCGTGGCGGGAGCGTACGCGGGCCTCGCGGGATTAGTGGCGCTGGCACAGGATAATCTTCCGCGCTTGGACACGGTCTCTATCAATATTCCAGTGCTTTTGTTCGCATTCTTGCTTTCCGCCTTCGTTGCAGTGGGACTGGGGGCGTTCACCGCCATGCGGGCGACATCGCACAACCTGCGCGAGGGCCTCGGAGAAGGGGGCCGCGGCCAGGCGGGTTCTCAACGCGGCCAGCGCATGGGCCGCGGAATCGTGGCGGCGCAGGTCGCCATCACCCTTGTTCTGGTCATAGGCGCAGGGTTGCTCGGCCGCAGCCTGATGAACGTTCTCGAAGTGGATCCCGGATTTCGCGTGGACAGAGTCATCACCATGGATGTTTCACTGCCCGGGATCGATTGGAACGATTCGAAAGGAAAGGCATCGCAGGAGATCTTCTACCGCGACCTGATCGACCGGCTGAAGCAAATCCCCGGTGTCCGCAGGGTAGGTGCAACGAACGGACTTCCGCTGGATGGAGGTCTTCCCGATGGCATGTTTTTCCTGATGCGGCCGGATGAGCTTCCCAAGCCGCCTCTGGTCAACGTAGATTCTCTGAATCGCCTGCTTGACTCTTGGTCTCAACAGAAGGAACGCGTTGGCAACGCGGATTTCGGCGTCGCTACGGACGGATATTTTCAGGCAATCGGAATTCCGCTTCTTCGCGGGCGCATGTTCGACGAGCGCGATGTTGCGGACTCTCCACACGTCGCTGTGATCAGCGATGCGCTGGCTCGCGAGCGCTGGCCCGGTCAGGACCCCATCGGCCACACCATTGAATTCGGAAACATGGATGGCGATCTGCGCTTGCTGACCATTGTCGGGATCGTAGGCGACGTTCGCGATTACGGGCTTGACGCGCCACCGCGTCCTACTGTGTATGTAAACCTGTTTCAACGTCCGCGATCGGAAGTCACCGTCACGATATTGACCGATGCCGAGACCGGAGTGGTCACCCTGGCGGCACGCAGAATCCTGAAGGAGCTTAACCCGGAAATAGCTCCGACATTCCGGACCTTCCCTCAAATCTATTCCGCGTCGCTCGGCTCGCGCAGATTCAATCTGACTCTTATTGGCTCGTTCGCAATCGTGACGCTGCTGCTGGCCTCGGCGGGCGTATTTGGCGTGATGGCCTATTCAGTCAGCCGACGCACCCGTGAGATTGGCGTGCGCATCGCGCTGGGCGCGCGCTCCCGCGATGTTTTGACCATGATCCTGGGCCAGGGATTGCGCACGATCGTGATTGGCATCGTCATAGGGCTTGCCAGTTCCCTGGCGCTCACTCGCACGGTGCAGTCACAGCTGTTTAATGTGACGGCCACTGATCCGCTGACTTTCGTTGCCGTAATCCTGCTCTTAGTGGCAGTCTCGATGCTGGCCTGTTACATTCCGGCGCGCCGCGCGGCCAAAGTCGATCCCATGGTGGCGCTGCGCAACGAGTGAGGAAAAACCATGACGGGCCTCTTTCAAGACGTTCGCTACGCGCTGCGCCAGTTGCGCAAGAGCCCCGCCTTCACTGCGGTTGCCGTTCTTTCCCTTGCCCTGGGCATCGGAGCCAACACCACAATATTCTCGCTCCTCGATGCGATTCTCCTGCGCGATCTGCCGGTAGCTTCTCCTGATCAGTTGGTATTGTTCGGGCAGGGACGCCAGGTGGGCAGCATGAGAGGCATGCCCAACCGCAGCTGGGAGCTCTTCTCGTGGCCCATGTACCGCGAGTTCAGCACTCGAAAGGACGTTTTTTCCGGAGTGGCGGCCATCTCCAGCATCGAGTATGGGACGCATGCGTCGCTGAGCGGAGGTCCACCATGGTTGTCTCGCTTTGACCTTGTCTCGGGAAATTTCTTCGATGTCCTCGGAGTCCACGCTGCTCTTGGCCGCACGCTCCTGTCCGATGACGACCGAACCCCCGGCTCCGGAGCAGTTGCCGTCGCGAGCTATGGATGGTGGATGCGGCAGGGGGGAAGTCCCTCGATCGTTGGCAAAACCGTGCGGATCGAGAACACAAATTTCACCATCGTTGGCGTTGCGCAGCGCGGATTCTTCGGAACCACCGTTGGCCAGTCTCCGGATTTCTGGATTCCGCTCTCGATGGAAAAAGAGGTTTCCCCGGGATGGAATGGCCTGAACGACAAAGATTTCCAGTCACTGTATCTGATCGCACGACGCCAGCCCGGCATCAGCACGGCGCAGGCCGGCGCGGCAACCAACACCTTCTTTCGGCAGATCATCCGCGGCGAATATCTCGGCGACCATCCCTCGCCGGAAGACTTGGCCAACCTGAAGCACGCTGAGATCGAGCTTACTCCCGCCTCCCGCGGTCTCTCCCGCTTGAGGCTTCAGATGACGCTCCCGCTCGAGATCCTCATGGCGGTGGTTGCGCTTGTTCTTCTGATCGCGTGCGCGAACATCGCCAACCTCCTGCTCGCCCGTGGCGCGGCGCGCTCCCGCGAGATTGCGGTGCGGATGGCCCTCGGAGCCAGCCGTTCGAGGATTCGTCTGCAGTTGCTCACTGAGAGCGCACTGCTTGCCATATCCGGCGCGACCTTCGGAATCTTCTTATCCTGGCGCTCAGGTGCGCTCCTGCTGCATCTCGTGTCGGGACATGGGCACGCTGTACCCATCGATGTCGCGCCCAATCTCGAGGTTTTGCTCTTCACGCTGGCAATCACCGTCTTCACTACTTTGCTCTTCGGGACTGTTCCTGCGCTGCACGCCAGTGATTCGGGCCGTACACCGGGACTGATCGAAGGCCGCGCCATCGTTTCCACACCTCTGCGCAATCGTTCTGGCCGCGTGCTGGTCGTTGCCCAGATCGCGCTGTCTCTGGTACTACTGGCGGGCGCCGGCCTGTTTCTGCACAGTCTGCTGAATCTTACAAACGTCAACCCGGGCTTCGATGCCCACAACGTTTTGCTGTTTGGGCTCGACGAATACGCCGCCGGCTATAACGCGGACTCTCACCTTGCCGGCCTCCATCGCCAGATCGAAGACAGTGTGCAGAACCTGCCGGGCGTCCGGGCAGCCAGCTTCTCGATGTTCACCTTCAATGAGGGGGAGTGGTCGGATCCCGTTGTTGCGCAAGGTGTACCGCGCACTTCGCAGAACAGCGACGACGTCCTTTATAACGTCGTCGGCGAGAAGTTTTTTGCCACCTTCGGCCTTCCTCTTCTCGCTGGTCGCATATTCAATCGGCAGGACAACGACAAGGCTCCATCAGTGGCGGTCATTAATGAAACCATGGCGAAGTGCTTCTTCCCCGGCGTCTCGCCGATTGGCCATTATTTTGGCATTGGCGACGATCCCGCGCACAGCGCCGACATCGAGATTGTCGGAGTCGTGAAAGATGCCAAATATGTAACCTTGAGCGAGCAGCCCCAAATGGCAGCGTATTTTCCCTGGACGCAGCATCTGCAATATTTCAGCAACTTCTCTGTGCGTTACTCCGGAGACCCGGGCGTGGTCATCAGAGAAGTCCGCAATGCGATCGCGCAGGTTGATCCCCATGTGATGGTCAGCAATGTCACCACCCTCGGGGCCCAGGTACAGGACTCCATCGGAAATCAGCAGTTGATCGCTCAGCTCTCCGCGTTCTTCGCGCTGTCGGCCACCGTTTTGGTCTGCATCGGGATATACGGTCTGCTGTCGTATGCCGTAGCCAGACGCACTCGTGAAATCGGAGTGCGTATCGCCCTGGGAGCCGCTCGTTCCAGCGTTCTTTGGCTGATCATGAGAGAAAACCTCAGCCTCGCCTGTACCGGGATACTCATTGGCATTCCCGTCGCCTTACTTGGCGGAGAGCTTGTGGTCAAGTTTGAGGACCCGCGTTCACTTTCAAGGGTTCTGTATGCAGTCGGCCCTTTTGATCCTTTGTCGGTTGCCATCGGTCTCTTCGTGATGGTCTTCGCCTCCTTGGTGGCGGGCCTTTTGCCTGCGCGTCGGGCGTCACGAGTCGAACCGATGATTGCCCTGCGGGAGGAGTAGTTAGAGTTACTTGCCGGCGACACGCGCCACTAAAGTGGTGGCGCTGCGTTACAAGTGAAAGGCGTGATTGATGACAGGTTTTCTACATGACGTGCGTTACTCCGGTCGCCAGATGCGCAAGAACCCCGGGTTTGCGATCGCAGCAGTTCTGACCCTGGCCCTTGGGATTGGCGCAACCACCGCCATGTTCAGCCTGGTCGACCGGATTCTGTTTCGCAGTCTGCCGTATCCACATGACACAGAACTGGTCTCGGTGGGCATCATCGCGCCGATCATCGATGGCGAGTTTCTGTTCGCGTCGAATTATCTCGATTGGCGGCAGCATCAGGCTGCCTTCGCCGACTTTGCCTCTTCCACCGGCGTGAACGATTGCGACCTGACTGAAGACAATCCAATTCGCATCGCGTGCGCTCGTGTGTCTTCTTCGTTCCTGCCGACTTTTTCTATTCAACCAATGCTTGGCCGCAATTTCATCCACGAAGAAGATGAGCCGAACGCACCGCCCGTAGCGCTCATCTCGAACGGCTTGTGGCAGAACCGATTTGGCGGAAATCACAGCATTGTAGGCGGCACCATGCAGATCGATGGCCGCCCCACGCAAATCATCGGGGTGCTGCCGGTCGATTTTGAGTATCCCACACTGGCGCATGTCGACATGGTTTTGCCGCAAGCCCTTGATGAATCGATGGTGCAACGTCATGAGATGGGGCCGGTAGTGCGTGTATTCGGGCGCATGAAACCCGGAGCCACTGTGGAACAGACCAAAGCGGAACTGCTCCCCTTGTTCCGCGATTTCGTGCAGTCTGCGCCCCCTCCGTTCCGGCAAGCGCTCAAGTTGCAGGTGCGGTCGATGCGCGATCTGCAGGCGCACGATTCACGCCGCGCAGCGTGGCTGTTGCTGCTATCGGCGCTGGCAGTGCTCGCGATCGCCTGCTCCAACGCCGCCAACCTGCTCTTGGCGCGCAGTGCGGGCCGGCGTCAGGAGTTGGCAGTTCGATCCGCCCTTGGAGCCGGCCGCGCTCGTCTCTTTCAGCAGCGGTTGACGGAGGCTTTCCTGCTTGCCATGTTTGCCGGTGTTGTGGGTGCCGGACTGGCGCATTTGGCCGTACGCATGTTTGTGACGCTGGCGCCAGCGGGAATCCCGCGATTGTCCGAAGCTTCGGTCGACGCGCGAATTCTATTCTTTGCGTTGCTGGTTTCGCTGGCTTCAGCAGCCTTCTTCGGCACGCTCCCGGCGCTCGAAAAACCCGCGCAAATGCTAACGGTGAATGCCATCGTGGGAGTGCGCAAAGGGCGCGTGCGCCAACTTCTGCTGATCGCGCAGGTCTGGATGGCCGTCGTTCTGCTCGCGAGCGCACTCTTGTTTGTCCGCAGCCTGCGCAACCTGGAAACCCGATCGCTCGGGATCGACACGCAGAACCTCGTGACCGCTCAGATCACGTTAGGGCAGCAGAAGTATTCGTCTGCGAAGCAGAGGCTTGTCTTCTTTGAGGAACTCGAGCGCCGTTTGAGCGAACTTCCAGGAATACAATCGGTGGCGCTGGCCGACTCACTTCCGCCCGAACCACCAAATCGCACGATGCCCTTTATCGCCATGCAGGCGCAACGCGAGCCGCCTTTGGCCGCCAGTGAAGGAATCGGAGGCGTTGTGGGATGGCGCTCGGTGACGCCAAACTATTTTTCGGTGCTCGGGATTCCTGTACTGAGGGGACGCCCTTTTTCAGAGCAGGATCGCGTTCCCCAAACGCACACCATCATTCTCAATCAGGCGCTGGCCCAGAGGCTCTTTCCAACTGAACAGCCCCTGGGCAAGACCGTACAGTTTCGAACCGACAGAACCGCGCTCACGGTGCCCTTCACGGTAATTGGAGTCACCGCGAATGCCCAGAATCAAGGGCTCGGAGGAGACCTCGGCCCCGAGTACTTTATGGTGCGCAGTCATTCCGAGAATGACGTGATCTTCAATTACCCGGATTCTCAGCGCATCAGCATGATCGTCCGCAGCTCGATCGGGGCAGAAACCGTTGGGCAAGAAATCCGGCGCGTAGTCGCCGAACTGGATCCCACTCTTCCCGTCGACGCCAGCACCATGGGGCAGACGGTCGCCAGGCTGGCCGAGCGGCCTCGATTCAGCGCTTCGCTGCTTTCGCTGTTCGCCCTGGTGGGAGTTCTGCTGACCGCACTCGGCATCTACGGGGTTGTTTCCCTGCTGGTGAATCAGCGCAAGCAGGAAATTGGAGTGCGCATGGCGCTGGGAGCGACCCACAAGGATGTAATCGGAATGATGGTGTGGCAAGCATCGTGGTGGATCGCAGTTGGCGCTGTTGCCGGTATTCTCGGTTCGGTCCTGCTGGCGCATTGGGTCAGCTCGCTCCTGTTCGGGATTCAGGCCAACGATCCTCCCACGTTGATCGCTGCCGCTGCAGTCCTCGTGCTGGTTGCGGTGATCGCAGCCTGGATCCCCGCCCGTCGAACAACGAATATCGATCCAGTGGTGGCGCTGCGTTACGAGTAGAAATCTACAGATGGAGAAAATCTGACAATGATTCGGCTGAAGAATCTGGAACGCAGTTACAAAAGTCCTGCCGGGCAGTTTTGGGTGCTGCGGCGCGTCGATCTGGAAATTCGCGAAGGCGAGTTCATCACCGTCATGGGCCCATCGGGCGCGGGCAAGTCATCCTTATTAAATGTCCTGGCGCTGCTCGACGACGGTTGGGAGGGCGAGTACTGGTTTCGCGAGCAACCCGTCCACACCATGAAACGCAAGCAGCGTGCGGAGGTGGCCAAGCGCAACATCGGAATGGTCTTCCAGAGTTATCACCTGCTCGATGACCTCACGGTGCGCGAAAACATTGACCTGCCGCTCTCCTACAAAGACATTCCCGCCAAACAGCGGCAAAGTCTGGTCGCCGACACGCTCGATCGCTTTCAGATCGTGGCAAAAAAAGATCTGTTCCCCAGCCAGCTTTCTGGCGGGCAGCAGCAGCTCGTAGGCGTAGCCCGAGCGGTGATCCACCGGCCGGCGCTTTTGCTCGCCGACGAGCCCACAGGCAACCTGCACTCCTCACAGGCAAAGGAGATCATGGAACTGTTTCGCGAACTCAATCAGCAGGGGACGACCATCGTTCAGGTTACGCACTCGGAAGCAAATGCCGCTTATGGCTCGCGCACGATTCAGTTGCGCGACGGATGGCTGGTGAGCGACACGGCACATCCGGAGCTGCAGCCGTATGAGGCGGTGAAGCAATGACCAAAGCCTCAAGCGTGCGCCAACTCCCGTCATCGCTGCTTTGGTTTCTTCTTGGCCTGGCGACGACGCTATCGGCGCAAGTGAATCCTCCCACATCGTTCCAAATGCCCAAGTCCCGCAATCCGGTGAGTGCGTATTTACCGGCGCAGGTGCCGGCACCGCAGCTCGCCAATTCCCCGCGGCTCGGCCAGCTCATTCAAGACGGAAAGCTGCAATTGTCTCTGAAGGATGCCGTGCGTCTGGCTTTGGAGAACAATCTCGATCTCGCGATCGCTCGCTACAATCTGCCCATCGCGAACACGGATATTCTGCGCACCGAGGCCGGGGGAATTTTCCGCGGCGTGAATGCCGGCGTGGTACAAGGCACTCCCGGCGGCGGGGTCGGGGGATTCGGGGCAGGCGCGCCCGGCGCCGGAGCAGGCGGCACGACCAGTGGTGCGGGCGGAGCCGGAGCAGGCGCGTCCGGTTTGGTGCAGTCCACGCTCGGCGCCGGAGCGCCAGTTCAATCTTACGATCCTGCGATCACCGGTTCCGTTGGCGCGGAACATCAAACCAACCCTCTGGCCAATCTCCAGATTTATGGTGTGCCCTCGCTGCAACTCAACACCGGACAGGCCAATTTCGGTTACTCGCAATCTTTTGCGACTGGCACCAGCATTTCGTTCGTGTTCAACAACAGCCGCCAGACCATCAACAGCCCTTTTGAGACTCTGTCGCCGGCTCTCAGCTCGATGTATCGATTTAGTTTCCAGCAGCAACTCCTTTCCGGCTTCGGACTGGGCCCGAATCTCCGCTATCTGCGAATCGCCAGGAACAATAAGAAAATTTCCGATATCGCGTTCAAAGACCAGGTGATCGCCACGGTGACGCAGATCGAAAACATCTATTGGGACTTGGTCAACGCCTATGAGCAGGCGCAAGTAAATGAGAAGTCGTTGGCTTTTGCCCAGCAGTCTCTGGAGAACGCCAAGAAGCAACTCGAATTGGAAAGCATTCCCGCCATGGATGTGATGCGGGCCGAAGCTGAGGTCTCGAAACGTGACCAGGATTTGACCGTGGCACGCACCAGTCTGCAGCTGCAGGAACTGCTCATAAAAAATGCGCTCACCAAGAGCCTCGATGATCCCGTACTCGAATCAGTGCCCGTGATTCCGACCGATCACCTGCAATCAACCCAGGCCTCTCCCTCCGAAGCCGTGCAGGACCTCATTACCCGCGCCCTCAAGGATCGCCCCGAACTCGCCGAATCTGACGTGGATCTCGTGAATCGGCAGATCACTCGCCAAAGCGCACGCAACGCACTCCTGCCCTCGCTGTCGCTTGTGGGATTCTATGGCGGATCTGGATTGGCCGGGCCGCTGAACCCTATCTACAATCTTGGACCGAACTCGTCCACTGTTCCCACCACCTTCGGCGGCGCGATGGAGAATGCTTTCAACAATTCTTCCCCGGACTACTACCTCGGATTCAACTTGAACATTCCCATCCGCAATCGCGTAGCCAAGGCCGATCAATACCGCTCGGAGCTCGAATACCGGCAGGCGGAACTGAGGCGCGAGCAACTTAGAAATCAGATTCGGATCGAAGTGCGCAATGCCCAGTATGCACTCCAACAGACCGCCGCACGGGTCGATGCCGCCGGCAAGGCCCGCGATCTGGCCCAACGCACCTTTGAGATCACTCGGCAAGAGCAGACCTTGGGTGCCGGCTCGACTTATCAAACCATGACCGCCCAGCGCGATCTGGCTCTGGCCGAACTCGATCTGGTTACGGCCATGACGACCTACGAAAAGGCGAAAGTCGAACTTGACCGTGCGACCGGAAGCACTTTAGACCATAATGGAATCGCAATTCAGGATGCGATCAACGGTACGGTCAGTAACACTGCTCCGTGATCTATGCCGACCTCAGCCAAACCAGACCTCAACCTCCCTTCCGTCGCGAAGACCGGAGCGAATCCCGCACGGATTCTGGTAGCCGATGACCAGCAACATATTCTTGACGCGATTCAGCTTCTGCTGAAGTCGCAGGGCTACAAGCTCGACGCCGTTCGCGCTCCGCTGTTAGTGCGCGAGGCCCTGGCCACCAGTTCCTATGACGCCGTATTGATCGATCTCAATTACACCCGCGACACCACTTCCGGTCAGGAAGGGCTCGATCTCCTCTCAGAAATTGTCGGGCTCGATGCCACTCTCCCTGTCATTGTGATGACGGCCTGGGGCAACGTGGAACTTGCCGTAGAGGCTATGCGGCGCGGCGCGCGCGATTTCATTCAGAAGCCCTGGGAAAACGAACGCCTGCTTTCGATTGTGCGCACACAGGTGGAGCTGCATCGTGCGCTGCAGGATGCCGAGCGCCTCGCGGCCGAGAATCGTTTGCTGCGCGCCGATGGAAGGCCCGAGTTTATCGCGGCGGCGCCGTCAATGTCGCATGTGCTCGAAACCATCACCCGCATTGCTCCCTCCGACGCCAATGTTTTGATCACCGGAGAGCATGGCACGGGCAAGGAAGTTGTGGCTCGAACCGTTCACGCTCTGTCGCTGCGGGTTTCGCGTCCCTTTGTGGCTGTCAATACGGGCGCGCTGGCCGAAGGAGTATTTGAAAGCGAGCTCTTCGGCCATGTGAAAGGCGCGTTCACCGACGCGCGCACCGATCGCATCGGCCGTTTCGAACTGGCTGACGCCGGCAGCATCTTTCTGGATGAAATCGGCAACGTGCCGCTGCGACAGCAGGCCAAGCTGTTGCGGGTGATCGAATCGGGTGAAATGGAGCGCGTTGGTTCCTCTCGCAGCAAGCGCGTGGATGTCCGCATGATCTCGGCTACCAATGCCGATCTTCAGGCTGCCTGCAGCGCGGGTCAATTCCGCGAGGACTTGCTGTTCCGCCTGAACACCGTTGAAATTCATCTCCCACCGTTGCGGGAGCGCCGGGAAGACATTCCCGCGTTGGCGATGCATTTTCTGACGCACTACGCGGCGCGCTATCGCCGGCCAATTCGTTCCCTGGATGCCGCTGCCCTGCAAACCTTGATGCAATATTCCTGGCCGGGCAATGTTCGCGAGCTCGAGCACACCATGGAACGGGCTGTGCTCATGTGCCGCGCGGAAATTCTTCAGCCCGCCGATCTGGGCCTGGGTGTGCAGCGCGTTTCCTCACCGAACCTGGAGGAATTGAGTCTGGAAGCCGTCGAGAGTATTCTGATCCGCAAAACGTTGCAACGCTTTCAGGGCAACGTGAGCCAGGCCGCGGAAGCGCTTGGCTTGAGCCGTGGTGCGCTCTACCGGCGGATGGAAAAGCATGGGCTCTAGCTCAGGCGCGCATGAAACTTCCCAGCACTCTCCTCGAAAATCACGGCGCGCCCCCTTTGAGCGCCGAGTCCTCCGTTTAGCGGCATTGCTCGTGCTGCCGGGCTTAGTCGTGAGTGGCGTTCTCGTCTGGCTGCAATCCTGGACCATCGAGTCCAAGCTGGCGCTACTCGGAGCCGAACTGCTCCTCTGTCTGTTGATCGGCGCCTCCCTGCACGAGCACATCATTCGGCCGCTGCAAACACTGGCCAACGTCGTCGGTTCCCTGCGCGACGAAGATTACTCATTTCGCGCTCGGTTGGCGGTTCCCAACGATGCCCTGGGCGAACTCTCTCTGGAAGTGAATGCGCTGGCTGATCTTCTCTCCCGGCATCGCACCGGAGCCATTGAGGCCGCTGCCTTACTGCAACGCGTCGTTGAAGAAGTGGATATTCCCATATTTGCCTTCGATCCGGGCAGCAGATTGAGGCTGGTGAATTCTGCCGGAGTGAGACTCTTGCAGCAGTCTGCTCCGCAATTGCTCGGGAAAACGGCGTCAGAGCTCGGTTTGCAGAATTCGCTGTCGTGCGAAAACGAAAACCTGCTGTCGCTCCCGTTCGCCAGCGGTGCACGGTGGGTCGTAAGACGGAGTTCGTTTCGCCAGCAAGGCATTCCGCATACGCTGGTCGTCCTCTCCGATGTCAGTCGTGCCCTGCGCGAAGAGGAACGTTCCGCGTGGCAACGCCTGATTCGAGTGATTGGTCACGAGTTGAATAATTCCCTGGCTCCCATCAAATCCATTGCCGGCAGTCTGAACATGCAATTGTCAAAGACGAGCCTGGACGACGAACAGCGGCAGGATTTCGAACGCGGCCTCGCCATCATCGAGGCTCG
>JASHOT010000003.1 GCA_030040965.1 Candidatus Sulfotelmatobacter sp.
CCCTATCCCGATGAGAAAACCTTACGCGATCTTCTAGCCGGACCGAGCATCGTGGGTCTAGGTTATAGCTCTCGCGAGGAAGCTGAGGCAAGCATCTGCGGCTACGGAACTACATCTCGCCCGTTGTGGCGAAAGTCGATGGCAACGTTAGTCGCTCAGAACGTGCAGGCTCTCAAGGAATCTGTTTCCAATCACCTGTTTGCGAGAAATAAGCTTAGCTTGGGAAAGACGCAGAGCATTATTTGCCATCTTCTGCAGCACACTTTCGCCGCAGTGGTTGTTCTTTTCTACTCCAGGAATGTTTTGTCTGCGGCGCTCCGGGCTTTCATCTCGCTTTAGATGGGGAGCTGCAGGCAACCGACGTGCGGGGCAAGACTCTTAGCTCAGGTGAAGCGCATCTTTGAGCGTCGCCAGCAGAGATGTGTCGCTGAACGGCTTTAACAGGCAGTCCACTGCACCCTTCCCGACCAGGCGTTGGCGCAGGGACGCGTCCGACTGAGCAGTTATGAAAATGATCGGAATGCCTGAGCCTAAACGCTTCAATTCCGTCTGCAACTGCGGGCCGCTCATTCCTCTCATGGCGACGTCGAGAATCAGACAGTCAGTTTCGGGTAGGAAACCGGATGCGAGGAACTCCTCTGCTGACCGGAATGCCCGGGCCGTGAAGCCCAGCACGTCCAGGAGGGGCGGTAGGGACTCACGCACAGACTCGTCGTCGTCGACAACGGCAATATTTGCCCGTTTGACCATCACGGAGTCCTGACTTCTTTCCATCGGCCAATTGGACAACGACACTTTCCCCTCCCTATCAACAGGGGCGCAGTCTCTGACAAACTCTTCTTAATTCGGCACCCCCACATCACTCCTTGTCTGTGAGCGTGATCACAGTTGTTGACCGTTCCAGGCTGAGCGCGCCTGCCCGAATTCGTCGCTCTTTCCAACGGTCGCATCAGAAAGGAGTGAATCCCCAACATCGAAACCAGTGTTCGATAGTTATTATGGCTAGTGCTGTGTTGGAGGATGTCGGGCAAATTAACGACATTTCATGCGGAACGGCTTGGACTGGTTTGCACCGGGGTGGGGCTTCTTCGAATCAGACCTTTAACAAGAGCACGTATGGAATCCGTTACGCTTTCGTATTGGCCTCTCCCGAGCACGCGCCGTTGACGCTGGCGTTGCTCCATAGGCTGGCCTCCTTCTTGAATCAGCTAGTCCTTCTCCAAATACTCATCAGGAACATCGTCTTCGAGGACCTCGCGAGTCCGCACTTCCTTCGTATCTTGATCGTCCGCGGCCTGCACACCCGCCACTGCACCAGCTTCAAAGACGTTTCCTTCTCCGACCAATTCCTCGACGCTCTCCGAATCTGCTTGCGCGGCACGGGACAGACCTTCCAAATCCACCGACTGCCGATCAAATGCTGCACCTCCCAGACCCCGTGGCGGCTCCAACCGTTGCGCAACGCGTCGCACAGGCTTTCGTCTGCGAGGAGTTGTCGATGAACTTCCCTTCCGTGCCTTTTTCGGATGCGATCTGCGCCCACCAACGGACTTCTTCGTCTGCTTCTTGGCCGCACTCTTCGAAGCCTGCCGCTTGCTCTTTGCCTTTTTCTTCATTGCCATGAGAAGCAGTCTACCACTATGTTAAGACGCGCCGGCAGCATCATCGAGGCCTGAACTCCGAGGCTTTGTCAGGTTGCTGATCGTCCGATTCTTCGTCACAGCGTTAACAGCCAGGATAGACGCTTTCTCTATCCTGGCCGAAAGAACCAATGAAACGAGCCGCGGCTTGCGCATGGAGTGCAGACCTAAGCCGCCACTTCCACAGCTGCCATGACCTTCAGAAGAGCCTGAGCCCCTACAGTCGATGATGCGGGATTCTGTCCCGTGACGAGGTGCCCGTCAGTGATGGCAAAAGGCTGCCAGTTTGCCACCTTCTCAAAAACGGCGCCAAGCCGCAGCAGTTCATCTTCAACCAGAAACGGCACGACATGCGTAAGCTTTACCTCTTCTTCTTCACCATTCGTGAACCCGGTTACGTGCTTTCCTTTTACGAGCGGCACTCCCTTGCATTTAACATGGCGAAGCACGCCCGGAGCGTGGCAAACCAACGCAATAGGCTTGCCCGAGTTGTAGAAGGACTCGAGCAGCGCGATCGACGCTGGATCCTCTGCGAGATCCCACATCGGACCATGCCCACCAGGATAAAACACGGTGTCGTAATCTTCTGCCTTGACATCGACCAACCTGACTGTGTTGGCAAGTGCCTTTTGTGCCGCCGCATCTTTCTTGAAGCGAGCCATCGCGGGGGTCTGGTTTTCCGCCAGATCACTTTTTGGATCGATCGGCGGCTGCCCGCCTTTCGGAGAGGCCAGCGTCACATCAACTCCAGCGTCTTTGAAAACAAAATACGGCGCCGCAAACTCTTCCAGCCAAAAACCGGTTTTGCGTCCGGTGTGGCCCAATACATCATGCGACGTGAGCACCATCAAGATTTTCATTCCTCTTCTCCTTTCCTGCGTCGTGGCGTCTCCGACTCGTCGGATAACCCATGACAGCAAACGGACCGGAGCAAGACAATTGCCTAATAGTATCGGCGATACTTTGGTATGAGTCTGGCAAATTCGAGACGCGGCAAGGGATGTCAGGGCCGCTCGATGTAATTCAGGATGCTGTGAAACCCTGGTTTCGCGGATCGTCGGTCGAGTTGACGTATTCCAGTCCTAGGGGTCCGATCGCTGATACCTGCGTGATGTACTCGCCGGATTTCGCCCAATGAAAGTGAGACGTATTGCCAGGCAGAATGATCACGGCTCCCGGCGGGTACGCCTCCAACTTACTGGGGTCGAATTCGTCGCCGAGGCCAATGTAAAACACCCCGGAAATAACGGTATAAATGCGATCTTCCGGGTGTCTGTGTGGCATCAATTTCACGCCATGCGGTACTCGAACCCTGACGACGTACGGTCCTGCTTCCGATGGCTGACCAACAACAACGGCAAGCCGCACAGGCGGTGGGAAGGCGGCGAATGGCTTCCAGTCGATGTCTTCAGCTAGGATCCCCTGGAAAGCCGATTCGCCGGGTTGGTGGGATTGCGAAGATTTTTGACGCGCTGGAAGTTAATTAAACCGTTGCCGCGTTCCGATCAATTGACCGATAGTATTGCCCACACCTTCGTATCACGCTAGCCCGACGATTTTTCGTTGGAGAGATCCGCTAACGAACTTCTTCGAAATTCCCCTTCCTGATCCAATGGTATCGGCGACACCTTCGTCCAATAGATTCCGTTCTGGACTTCTGGCTTAATCACCGTAAGGAATTGAGATGCAAGGTTGCGCAGAGGAGCACGATCTCGGAACAGAGAGGTGAGTGAGCCATGGAAAACGTAATGTTCAGCAGCGCCGCGCTACAAACGCCTTGGCAAGGCACGACAGACAGTACTTTGTCCAGTGCAAGAAGCAATCCCATGGTTTTCCCATCAAGGGAGTTTCAACAATATGATCAGGCGCCGCGACGAACCGGGGATTTTGTTGAACCGTACCTCTCGCTGGAAGATGACCCCGGGATTGAAGAGGAGTTCCGGGGGATTGTCGGTGCCAACTCAAGACTCAAAGCCGTCATTGAAAACATTCAAATCGTGGCTCCGGCGGACTCTACCGTTCTGATTCTGGGAGAAACCGGCACCGGCAAAGAGTTAATTGCCCGTGCGATCCACGACCTCAGTCCGCGCAAGAATTATCCCTTCATAAAAGTGAATTGTGCTGCGATTCCCTCGGGACTGCTGGAGAGCGAATTGTTTGGCCATGAAAAAGGTGCGTTCACCGGCGCAATCGCCCAGAAGATCGGGCGGTTTGAGCTCGCAAACAAAGGAACGCTTTTTCTGGATGAGATTGGGGATATACCTCTTGAATTGCAGCCAAAACTGTTGCGAGTCTTGCAAGAACAGGAGTTCGAACGCCTGGGAAGCACTCGTACACAACGAGTCGATGTTCGCGTGGTAGCGGCGACGAATGCCAACCTTGCGCCCATGGTCGCCGAGAAGAAATTCCGGTCTGACCTTTTCTATCGCCTCAACGTGTTTCCAATTACGGTCCCACCCCTGCGCGAGCGTCGGGACGACGTCGAACGACTCGTCCGCCATTTCGCCAACAAGTACGCCGAGCGGATGGGGAAGCGGATCGTGAGCATACCGAAAGCCACGATGGAGGCTCTGCGCAGGCACACGTGGCCGGGCAACATCCGCGAGTTGCAGAACCTGATGGAGCGAGCAGTGCTGTTGTCCCCAGGGCCGCAACTCAGAGTGCCGTTGACCGACATCGTTGTTCCTCTCGCCGTGAACGATGATGTTCAATCCAATGCGATAGAACAGGTGGAGCGGGAGATGATTGTGCGGGCATTGCAAGAAAGCAATTGGGTAGTTGGAGGCGTCCGCGGAGCTGCCGCCAGATTACGTCTGAATCGGACGGGGCTCGCCTACAAGATGAAGAAGTTTGGAATCTCGCGCCCGACGTAGAAGGATTGGGCCAGAGTGAGAGATCCCTCATTTCGACC
>JASHOT010000289.1 GCA_030040965.1 Candidatus Sulfotelmatobacter sp.
TTTTCCTAGGATTCAAATTCCGTCGCGGGATTTATCGACGGCACGCTCTTTGCATAGCATTCCTGCACTTGCGCTTCCTCCGAATGAGAAGTTTCCTGGGTCCTCGCGATTCGGACCAGATCGAACGGAGACTTGGGTTGTACCTCTTCCGGTAGAGTCGAGCGGAAGAGGCTGACGTCGTCGCTCTGAATCACAACTCCTCGTTCGAAGTTCAGCAGTTTGTTGCCCTGCACGATGGAATGACGGACGTCCAGCGAAATACCAACATAGGTATGCGGAAGAATCGTCGTATCTTCAAGTGCGGTGAAGCAATCGACTTGCGAGCACTGCTCCACATTGCTGCAACGCGTGATCAGAGCATTTTCGTTGATCGTGACTCCGTGTCCGACATACGCTGGAGCTACGACGCGTGCTCCTCGCGAGATTTGTGCGTCCTCTTCGATCCAGACCCCAGGGCGAATTTCCCGGCCGGAAGGATGCATCTGACAACGCCCTAGAAAAGCATCGACGATCAGTTGCCGAAAATCTTTCGTCGTAGCGATGCGCTTCGTATATCCCTTCATCACGAAAGTATTGCCTTTGCCAGAGAATGGGCGGTGCGCCAACTCATCGGACTCCAAAAACGCGTCGCAATCTGCCACCCACAAATCGAGCGGCAACATCGCATCGTGAACCCGCGTTACCATGTGCGATTGCTGGCGGTGAAATTCAAGTAACGCCGCGAAATCTGCTTCCATGTAGGAATAACCATCGACGATCAGGGCGTGCTCAATGCCGAAATCGCGGAACTTTCTCAGCGTCCGCCCTACCTGAAACCAGACATCGTCGGCGACGTCGAAATGCAGACCTGAAAAAGAAGATCGTAATTTCGCAACATACGGCCACAGATCTTCGTCAACGAGTACTGTTGTATCCTGCACGCCGCAAGCAGCGATCCGATCCAGCGTGCGTTCCAACGTCGACTTGCCGAATACTTGCATCAACGGGAGCGGATCGATGTGCAGGGATTCCGTCCCGGGCTGAGTTCCCGCTTGCAGTCGGGAAGCGCCGCTGAAGCTGCCCTTCGTCTCCGATTGGAGTAATACGATCGCTCCTACTGCCACGGACATCCATCCTTTCTCTTTGTTGTTTCGAGCGCTCTACTCGCTGGCTTGATAGGCCAGTGGAATTTCCGGGGAGAAATTGTCCGTGGACATGGCTCCTTCGACGGTTCGAAGACTGGCGCGACGGCGCAGGATCCGGCGCTTGGGAAACAGCAGGTCGCGCATTTTCAGTTTGGCCTTGTGCAGCTGTGATTTCGAATTGCCGATTGAGCAATGCAGCAGCCGCGCGATCTCATGATGCTGATAACCCTCGATTTCATGCAGCGCGAAGACACGGCGGCAACCATCGGGCAGTGATTCGATGGCGCGCAGCAATGCAATCCGGTCGATCGTGCCGGTCAGATGCGGATCCTTCTTGCCGATGTCATGCGACAAGGAGGGTGAGTCATGCGAGACCGGTTCGTTCAGCGAAACGACCGCTCTCGACTTCTGACGGCGCAGTTTCATCAGCACGGTGTTGACGGCAATCCGGTACAGCCACGTCGAAAAGGCTGCTTCCCCGCGAAATGTTCCGATTGTGCGAAACACCTGCAGGAATGCTTCTTGGGTCAGATCTTCTGCTTCCGCCACGTCTTTGGTCATCAGGAGGCAGACGGAGTACACCCGCTTCTTGTGCAGTTCGAACAAGGTAGCGAATGCTTCTTCGTCGCCATCCTGTGCGCGCTCCACCAGGCTGCGCTCTGAGTTGTCCCGCTTTACTCCCTTTTGAACTGGAATTAGATTCGTTGCAGTTGAGGAAATTACGCAAGTTGCCACGATAGTCTCCTTCGAATCCTTGGTTCTTGCTCTCCGCAGTTTTGGGAGCAATCGGCCTTCGTGAATGAGACTAGAAAATTCGAGGCGTTTGCTCTATCAGGCTGTAGCTGTAATTGGGTGTGCACCTTGCTGTACGCAAAAGGTTTCGGGAACTGATAGTCAGAAGGGCACTTATTGCAGCGAAGGCGCAACTTTTATAGGTGAAGCGGGTTGGGCCCGCACGGTGTGGAACTGCCGTGTTTCGCGCAAAGACTGTATGGCGGATTTGATTTCTTAGCGCCAGCAAAGTGGCCGCAATGAATAACCGGCGACAAACGACTCGCAATTGCCCGCCTCCGGCCAGTTTTAGTAGAGACGAAATCCGACTTCCACGCTCACCTCTACGTTGACGGGCTGGCCGTCCTTCCTGGCCGGTTCAAACACCCACTGCTTCACCGTTTCCAACGCTTTTGCGTCCAGGCCGTATCCGAGACCGCGAATCACGCGAATGTCGCGGGGGTGTCCGTTGGCGTCGACGATGAGTCCCAGAATGCATGTGCCCTGAATCTTCGCTCTTCTGGCTTCTTCCGTGTATGCAGGATCAGGAGTTTCGATCGGTCGAGGAGCAGAGATGCCTCCACCAACCTTATAGACGCCTCCGCCGATACCGCCGCCCGATCCGGCTCCCGCGCCCGGGCCATGGCCGATGCCTGCGCCTCCGCCTGAACCTGAGCCAATTCCGCCTCCCGCTCCTGTTCCGTTACTGGGTGGTGCCGACGGCATCGCGGGCGACGCCATCACACCGAGATTGGGCATGTGATTTTCGGCGACTTGCACTTTCGGCGGAATCACCACAGTTGGCGTGACCGCCAGCTTGGGCTTTTCATTTCGCAGAATGATCTGCGGCGGAGTGATCTGCTGCATGGCACGCTTGGGTAAATGTCCCTTCGGAGCTTGCAGTTGGTCCCGATCTCCGCCCCCTCCGCCTCCGCTGACTTCCGTTTTGGCTGGCTTCATGATGTAGGAATCAAGCGGGGGCGCGATCAACGTGACGTGTTCGGGTTGTTTCACCTGTTGAACGACTTTGTGGCCGAGGGATGCGCTGGCTACAAGTAACGCAATCAAGACGGCGTGTACTGCCGCTGATCCCTTGAGTCCTGCTGCCCGATAGTTGTTGTACTGTCCCCAGATTTCGATCGGGCCGACCGACTGGCGTGACTGCTTCACGTCGAACGACGCGGGCCTTCTCCCGTCACGACTGTAAGAAACATTATTCTGAGAAGACGGGAAACGATTCAGCGCAATCGTGCCAGAGTGCGGATTTTGCTGTTTCAACATGAAAAGCCCTCAGCGAAGATTCTTCGCGCGACGAACAACGATTAGGATGCTTCGCAGAAAGCAGTGGTTTACGGTGGAAGGGTTTCTCATCTTCAGGCAAGAGCACGATCAAAAGCTTGTCAGATCTGGTTTTACCTGCTGTTTTCGCGCTGATTCCTTGCCTCGCCAGTGAGTTTTTGAGATTTTCGTAACGTTATTTGTTTTTGTTTCTAGTGTGACAGGCAAAACGAGATACGGCGTGCACTGTATTGTGACCAGACGTGGCGCATTCTATTCTCAAATCCTCGACACAACGCCCCAACAGCGAGTGCCGGTTTGCTGGGAACAATCGGCACCCGCTTCCTCAAAAGTTCAAGTAACAGTTGCTTGGCAGTGATAACCGCAGGTTTATAGGAATCTTGCGTTTTTAAGAAGACCTTGCAATTGGATCACGCACATCCTCAAGAAGCATTTCATCCTGATACATGCTGCCATTCGAAGGCGCGGTGGAGGGTATTATCACTTCCACCATTGTGCCCGGCTTCGTGTTCACAATTCTCAGCTCTCCACCAAGTTCTTTGGCTCGCTGTCTGATTCCGCCGATGCCAATTCCGAGGCTATCGGGCTGGAGTTCGGCCACTTTTTCGCCAATTCCCTTGCCGTCATCTTTGACACAGACGTGTGTTTTTCCATCGTTCTGAGTCAGGTTGATCCAGACGCGATGCGCCTCCGAATGCCGGAAAACGTTGGTGAGCGCCTCCTGCACGATTCTGAAGATCGTAGTCTCCAGTTCCGCGGGCAGACGTGGAAAGTCGGGCGGTTGCACTTCCAGAGAAGTCTCAATCCCGCTCCGTTCAGTCAGCCCATCGACATACCACGTAACCGCCGAGAGCAAACCGACTTCATCGAGCAATGGAGGATGCAGCAGATGGGACAGCGTGCGAACCTGCTGAATTGCGCGATCAATAATCCGGCTCGCATCCGTGCACGCCTGCGTGCCGGACTGCATGGATTTTTCCTGCAGCATGTTGTCGAGCACCATTTTTGCGACGGCTAGTTCCTGGCCCAATCCATCATGCAATTCGCGCGCAATACGGCGGTGCTCCTGATCCTGCATGGTCATCAGGCGGACGGAAAGCCGCCGCAATTCGGCGGTGCGATTATCGACCATCTTTTCCAGGCGGCTGGCACTTTCCCGTATCGACTGCTCCAGTATTTTGCTGTCGTGTATATCCGAGCACGTCCCGTACCAGCGGAAGATTTCGCCTTTTTCGTCACGAATGGGAACTGCTCGCGCCCGGAACCACCGGTAAGAACCGGTAGCCGAACGAAGACGATATTCCACTTCATAGTTGGCGCCGGATTCGACGCAACGGTTCCAACGGGCTCTCGCCTGTTCTTGATCTTCCTCGTGAACATATTCCATCCACGCCTCGCCATTCGCCGAACCGGTAGGTGCGCCGGTGTACTCGTAAAATCGATCGCTGATGTAGTCGCGGCTTCCGTCGGCGGTGCGGCTGAAAATGATGTCGGGAGCGGTGTGGATGATCGCATCGAGTTCCTGATTCTTGCTGGCTAACGTTAAATTGAGCCGATGCAACGCCTCCGCTCTCCGTCCCAATTCTTGTGTTCGCTCTTCCACACGCTGCTCCAGATCGCGATTGAGCAGCTCCAGTTGCCGCGTCTTCCGATGCAGCTCGGCGAACACCTTCACCTTCGCCCGCAGCAGCTCAGGAATCACGGGGACAGAAATATAGTCTACGGCTCCGCGCTCATAGCCTTTGAGACGATCCAAATCACTGAGATGAACGGCAGAGATGAAGATAATCGCGGTTCTTTGAAAGCGGGGATGCTGTCGGATCATGGCAGCCAGTTCGAAGCCGTCAAACTCCGGCATGCTTACATCCATAAGCACAACCGCAACATCGATCTTCAACAGATGTTCCAGAGCTTCCTTCGCCGAGTTCGCCTTGATGAGATGTTCGCCAAGTTCCTCCAGCATCACTTCATAGCTGAGAAGCTTTGCCGGCTGGTCATCCACCATCAAAATGTTGACCTTCTCGTTTGCGGTCATCTGGTTTTCTCCGTGCGGACCTCCGATCTTGTGGCAGGTCTGCCTTGCTAGCGGTGAAGCCACATGCGTAAGGCTGAAAGCAGTTGTTCCGTGTTGACGGGCTTTGCCAGATACTCGGAGGCCCCGGCTTCAAGACACTTCTCGCGGTCTCCTTTCATTGCCTTTGCGGTCAGCGCGATAATCGGCAACCGCCGCAGCTGTGCGTTGCTTCGGATCGCCTGCATGGTTTCATAGCCATCCATCTCCGGCATCATTACGTCCATCAGAACGATCGCGACATCGGGCGTGGACTCAAGCATGGCAATGGCCTCGCGCCCGGTACTGGCGCTCAGAACCGCCATTCCCCGGCGTTCCAGCACGCTGCTGAGCGCGAAGATGTTGCGCACGTCGTCATCGACCACCAACACTTTACGGTTCACCAGCGCTTCATCGGAACGATGCAGCTGCTCGATCATCTTCTGCTTCGCCGGAGGCAGATCGGACACGACACGATGCAGGAACAATGCTGTCTCATCCAGCAACCGCTCGGGAGATTCCACTCCCTTCAGAACGACGCTGCGCGCGAGCGTGTGAAGTCGCGCATCCTCTTCGGGGGAGAGCTCCTTGCCGGTGAACACAACGATCGGCAAGTCCGCGAGCGATGGCGTATCACGGAAGCGCTCGAGCACTTCAAAACCCGACATGTCGGGCAAGCGCAAATCCAGGACGATGCAATCGAAGGCCTCGTCGGAGACGGTTCGTAAAGCCTCCGCTCCGGTTGAGACCGTGATCACATCGATGTCGTCATAGCCGAGCAGTTCCTGAATGCTAAGCTGCTCGGCAGGATTGTCCTCCACTACCAACAGTCGCTTGCGGCGCGGCGCGGCATATTCCTTGATGCGCGAGAGCGCCATGTCTAAGCCAAGCGTGGTCGTGGGTTTGGTGACGAATGCGAAGGCGCCGCGTGACAAACCATGATGCCGGTCCTCGTCAAGCGTAAGCATCTGCACCGGAATGTGCCGCGTGCTGGGATCCTGCTTCAAATGGTTCAGAACAGTCCATCCCAGCATATCGGGAAGGAACACATCGAGTGATATGGCGGAGGGATGAAATTCCTTCGCCAATGCCAGTGCCTCCGAGCCTCCGGTTGCAACCAGCACTTTGAAACCGCGGTCACGAGAGAGATCGCGCAGCACGCGCGCGTAGTGCGCGTCATCCTCAACGACCAGCAACAGAGCATCGTCGGGCTGCAGATTGTTGCGGTCATCCTCGATAGGCTCAGGCACCGAAACCGTGACCGAAGTCTGCAAGGGCATCTGCTTCCTTTCTGCCCCAGCCGGTGTGCTCGACGCTACCGAGGGTCCCTTGTAAACCAGCGGCAGGAAAAGGGTGAATGTACTGCCCTGTCCGGGCGCGCTGCGCAACTTGATCTCGCCACCAAGCAGGCTGGCCAATTCGCGACTGATGGCAAGTCCCAGTCCGGTTCCGCCGAACTTGCGGCTGGTGCTGGCATCCGCTTGTTGGAAAGCCTCGAAGATAATGCGTTGTTTATCGACAGGAATACCGACGCCGGTATCTGCCACCTCAAACGCCAATACCGGCGCGGATTTTCCAAGGATGGGGTGATCGGAACTCCACCCTTCGGAGGCAAGTTTTACCGACAGGCTGACTGCGCCTTGCTCGGTAAACTTGAATGCATTCGAGAGCAGATTCTTGAGCACCTGCTGCAGGCGCTTGGAGTCGGTCACCAGGCTGCGTGGCAAATGCGGATCGGCGTGAACCTCGAAGGCAAGATGACGGCTCTCGGCTTCGTGCCGGAACGGCCGCTCCAGGCTGTCGAGCAGGCCGGTGAAGAACACTTCCTCCGCTTCGACCGACACCGTGCCCGATTCAATTTTCGACAGATCGAGAATATCGGTGATCAGGTTCAGCAAGTCGGTTCCGGCGCCGTGAATGGTTCGCGCAAACTCGACCTGCCGGCCCGTCAGGTTGCCATCGGGGTTGTCGCTGAGTTGCTGGCCGAGGACCAGGATGCTGTTCAACGGCGTGCGCAACTCGTGCGACATGTTCGCCAGGAACTCTGATTTGTACTTGGAAGTGAGCGCCAGCTCCTTGGCTTTTTCTTCCAGGGCGCGGCGCGCCTGCTCGATTTCCTGGTTCTTGCGTTCGACCTCGACGTTCTGTTCGGCCAGCTGTTGTGCTTTTTGCGCCAGCTGTTCGTTAGTCTGCTGCAACTCTTTCTGCTGCATCTGCAGTTCAGTGGCCAGCTGTTGCGACTGCTTCAGCAAAGCCTCGGTCTGCATCGTAGCTTCGATGCTATTGAAGACGATGCCGATGCTGGCCGTCAGCTGTTCCAGAAATGCCAGATGCGACGCGGTGAAAGCTGTCAGCGATGCCAGTTCGATCACCGCTTTTACCCGGTCTTCGAACAGAACGGGCAGAACAATCACATTTCGCGGAACCGTCTCGATCAATCCCGAACGAATCGAAATTGTTCCGGCCGGCAGATCGGAGATCAGCATCTTGTGCCTCTCCGCTGCGCACTGGCCCACCAACCCTTCGCCGATTTGCAAGCGGCGCAGTTTGTTGTCATCCCCTTCGGCGGCAAATGTAGAGAGCAATACCAGTTCCGCCGAGTCATCGCTCTCCATCTGGTAGATCAGCCCTTGCTGTACGTTGATCAGCGGCGCCAGCTCTGACAACAGCAAGCGTCCAACTTCGGCAAGATCGCGCTGCCCCTGCAACATTCCGGTGAAACGCGCCAGGTTTGTCTTCAGCCAATCCTGCTCCGTGTTGCGGTCTGTTGTGAGGCGGAGGTTGTCGATCATGGTGTTGATGTTGTCTTTCAGCTGCGCGACTTCTCCGCGCGCCTCCACCTGAATTGATCGCGTCAAGTCACCCTTGGTGACGGCCGTCGCCACTTCGGCAATGGCGCGCACCTGATTGGTGAGATTGTCGGCGAGTAGGTTCACGTTGCCGGTGAGGTGCTTCCAGGTTCCGGCAGCGCCCGGCACGTTGGCTTGTCCGCCCAGGCGGCCTTCCACGCCGACTTCGCGAGCAACCGTCGTCACCTGATCGGCAAACGTTGCCAGCGTGCCAGTCATGTTGTTAATGGTTTCGGCGAGCGCCGCGACTTCACCCTTCGCGTTGACTGTCAGCTTTTGTGTGAGTTCGCCGTTGGCGACTGCCGTGACCACTTTCACGATGCCGCGCACTTGCTCGGTAAGGTTTGCGGCCATGACGTTGACGTTGTCCGTAAGGTCTTTCCAGGTGCCGGCGACACCGGGAACCTGCGCCTGGCCGCCCAGCTTGCCTTCCGTGCCGACTTCACGCGCCACGCGCGTCACCTCGGCGGCGAATGCGTTCAGCTGATCCACCATCGTGTTGATGGTGTTTTTGAGTTCGAGAATTTCACCCTTCACATCGACCGTGATCTTTCGCGACAAGTCGCCGCGCGCCACAGCGGTGGTCACTTCGGCGATGTTACGCACCTGCCCCGTAAGATTGCCGGCCATCGCGTTCACCGAGTCCGTAAGATCTTTCCATGTCCCGGCCACGCCGGGTACGTTCGCCTGTCCGCCGAGTCGCCCTTCGGAGCCGACTTCGCGCGCCACGCGCGTTACTTCGGCGGCAAAGGAGCGCAGTTGCTCGACCATCGTGTTGAGAGTTTCTTTGAGCTGCAGAATTTCGCCGCGCACGTCGACAGTGATCTTTCGCGAAAGATCGCCGCTGGCGATCGCCGTCGCCACTTCCGCGATGTTTCGCACCTGCCCCGTCAGGTTCGAGGCCATAAAGTTTACGTTGTCGGTAAGGTCTTTCCACGTTCCACCCACGCCGGGGACTTTCGCCTGACCGCCAAGTTTTCCTTCCGTGCCCACTTCGCGGGCCACGCGCGTCACTTCGCTGGCAAACGCGTTCAGCTGGTCGACCATCGTGTTGATGGTGTTCTTCAATTCAAGAATTTCGCCCTTTACATCGACCGTAATCTTTCGCGACAAGTCGCCGCGGGCCACCGCCGTCGTTACTTCTGCGATGTTACGGACCTGAGCCGTCAGGTTGCCGGCCATCGAGTTCACCGAATCCGTCAGGTCTTTCCAGGTTCCAGCGACGCCGGGGACCTGCGCCTGTCCGCCGAGTTTGCCTTCCGATCCCACCTCGCGCGCCACGCGCGTCACTTCTGCCGCGAAGGCATTGAGCTGATCGACCATGGTGTTGATGGTGTCTTTCAGCAGCAGAATTTCGCCGCTCACGTTGACCGTTATCTTCTTCGACAAATCGCCGCTGGCGATGGCCGTCGAAACCTCGGCAATGTTTCTCACCTGGCCAGTCAGATTGCTGGCCATCGAATTGACCGAGTCCGTCAGATCTTTCCAGGTTCCAGCGACGCCCGGGACCTGCGCCTGTCCACCGAGTTTGCCATCCGTTCCGACTTCGCGCGCCACGCGTGTCACTTCCGATGCAAATGAGCGAAGTTGATCCACCATCGTGTTAAGGGTGTCTTTGAGTTCGAGAATTTCTCCCTTCACGTCGACGGTAATCTTCCTCGACAAGTCGCCGCGGGCCACGGCGGTCGCGACTTCGGCAATGTTTCGCACCTGGCCGGTCAGGTTCGAGGCCATGAAGTTCACGTTGTCGGTGAGATCCTTCCACGTGCCGCCGACTCCCGGCACGAGCGCTTGTCCGCCAAGTTTGCCCTCCGTACCGACTTCGCGGGCCACGCGCGTCACTTCGCCAGCAAATCCGTTCAACTGGTCGACCATCGTGTTGATGGTGTCTTTGAGTTCGAGAATTTCTCCCTTCACGTCGACCGTGATCTTTCGCGACAAGTCGCCGCGCGCCACGGCCGTCGTGACTTCCGCAATATTTCGAACCTGCGCCGTCAGGTTGCCGGCCATTGAGTTGACGGAATCGGTCAGGTCCTTCCAGGTTCCAGCCACGCCGGGTACGTTCGCCTGTCCGCCGAGTCGCCCTTCGGATCCGACTTCGCGGGCCACGCGCGTCACTTCACCGGCAAACCGGTTGAGCTGATCCACCATCGTGTTCAGCGTTTCTTTCAACTGCAGAATTTCGCCGCGCACATCGACCGTGATCTTTCGCGAAAGGTCGCCGCTGGCGATCGCCGTCGCAACTTCGGCGATATTTCGCACTTGCCCCGTCAGGTTTGAGGCCATGAAGTTCACGTTGTCGGTAAGGTCTTTCCACGTTCCACCCACACCAGGCACTTTCGCCTGACCTCCAAGCTTCCCTTCCGTGCCCACTTCGCGGGCCACACGCGTGACTTCGCTGGCAAACGCGTTCAGCTGATCGACCATCGTGTTGATGGTGTCTTTGAGTTCGAGAATTTCTCCCTTCACGTCAACCGTAATCTTTCGCGACAAATCCCCGCGGGCCACAGCCGTCGTGACTTCCGCGATGTTACGGACCTGAGCCGTCAGATTGCCGGCCATAGCGTTCACGGAATCGGTGAGATCTTTCCAGGTTCCGGCGACGCCGGGCACGATCGCCTGTCCACCGAGCTTGCCCTCCGTTCCCACTTCGCGGGCCACGCGCGTCACTTCCGAGGCAAACGATCGCAGCTGATCGACCATCGTGTTGATGGCTTCCTTCAGCTGCAGAATTTCGCCGCGTACGTCCACCGTAATCTTTCGCGAAAGATCGCCACTCGCCACGGCGGTCGCGACTTCGGCGATGTTTCGCACCTGGCCGGTAAGATTGCTGGCCATCGAATTGACCGAGTCCGTCAGATCTTTCCAGGTTCCGGCGACGCCTGGCACCTGCGCCTGTCCGCCGAGTTTTCCATCGGTACCGACCTCGCGGGCAACTCGCGTCACTTCGGCAGTAAAGATGCCGAGCTGTTCGATCATCGTGTTGACCAGCTTCGCCGAACGTAGAAACTCGCCTTCGAGCGGCCGGCCATCGACTTCCAGTCGCACAGTCTGCGTCAGGTTTCCCTGGGCAACCGCCGCAATCGCGTGCGTCACTTCGGCAGTGGGACGAAGCAAATCCTCCACCAGCGTGTTGATCGAAGTTTCCATCTCACCCCAGGCGCCTCGCGATTCATGCACCCGCGCGCGTTCGCGGGTCCGCCCTTCTTTGCCGACCGCTTGTCCGATTCGCTTCAGTTCATGCGCCATCTGTTGATTCGCGGAAACGATGTCATTGAATGCATCCGCCATCTTTCCCGGAAGACCCGTCCACGAGCCCGGCAGCCGCACAGAAAAGTTGCCGTCGCGCACCGCATGCAGGCTTGCAAGAATCATCCCCGGATCGGAAGAACTGGACTCTGCCACGCCGACCGAACCGTTGCCTTTTTGAACGTTCTCGAGCGCGCCCTTCTCGTCGATGGCGAGGGTATTGTGGACACTTTTCTTCAAAGGTTGTCTCCTTGCCCGTGCAGAGTTTCACCTGCTGCCTGCGGACCCGCACATCGAGCGGCGCAAGAATCCAGGCTGCGCGAATCGGATACTAAAGGGGTCTGGGAAACACCGCGCTCCAACCAACGCTTCCCGGTGGCGCTCGGGCCGCACAGGTACCCAGAAATTCATAGCATGGGGTATGTCTTGTTTCTCTACGGTATTTCCTGTAGGCGATCCCCGGCTTACCCCTGAACTTCACTCATGAAAATATTCGATTGAAAAAAATTGAAAAGCCGGCAGGGCAGGAGCGTCCGTGATCGGGCAACCCGTGGGCCTGGAAATTAATCGAACCGACCAAAAGAATTAAAAGGGAATTATTGGTGAGCTCTTGGAATCCAGCCTACTGACGCGCACTCACATTTTGGTAGTTTCGCAAGTTCTTTCCTCGCGCCCGCGGAAAACTTTCTGCAAATTCATTCTGCCCTTCTTGTCATTCACCTTTTTCATTCTGCCATTTTCCTTTGCGGCTCTTGGAGGAGACACCAATTCCGTTTTGGCCGATCAAGCTCGTTTTCAGGGCACGCTTCAGCGCACACAGATGGCGGCATTTCAGGTGCATGAAATCCGATTTCACAACGGAGCCTCTATCGTCCGAGAGTATGTTTCGCCTGCGGGTCAAGTGTTTGCGGTGACGTGGCAAGGAGATTCGCTGCCCAACATGCAGCAATTGCTGGGGTCCTATTTCCAGCAGTTCGCGGATGCGGTGAAGCAACAAGCCGCCGGCCGCCCAGGCCGTCGGCCGGTCACGATTGTTCAGCCGGATTTTGTGGTGCAGATGAACGGTCGGGTTCAGTCTTACTCCGGCAAAGCTTATCTTCCGCAGATCGTTCCCGAGGGCGTTCCACAAGAGGCAATCCAATGAAGCAACTTTTCGTCGCCGTCATCTGCGTGGCGCTCGCGCTTAGCTTCGGCTGCGGCGGAAGCAGCAGTAAGAGCCAAAGTTCGTCGACGCCGCCATCCACGCCAACCGGTCCAAATGTCCAATCCATCACCGTGAATGAAGGGCCAGCGGGCAATTACGCAAACGGGTCATTCACCAGCGTGACGCTGTGCGTGCCGGGAACTTCCACTTGCCAGGCGATCTCGGGCATACTCGTCGATACTGGTTCGGTTGGCTTGCGAATCCTGTCTTCGGTCCTGACTCTATCCCTTCCGCAGCAGACCGCACCCAGCGGCGATCCTGTGGCGGAGTGTCTGCCCTTCATTGCGACCTACACCTGGGGTCCTGTCGAAAGCGCGGACATTCAGATTGCCGGCGAGAGTGCGAGTTCGGTTCCGATTCAAGTATTGAGCGATACCGCGATTCCGGTGGCGAGCGACTGCACAGCTTTTGGTCTGCAATCCGCCGACACGTTGCAGAACCTGGGCGCGAATGGAATTCTTGGAATCGGAATGTTTCCACAGGACTGCGCGGGATGCTCCACCAGCAGTTCCTACGACATTTACTACCAGTGCCCATCGTCCACCGCGTGCCAGCCGATAGTCGAGCCGCTGGGCTCGCAGGTGCAGAACCCGGTCTCTGTTTTTGCCAATGACAATAATGGTGTGCTGATCGAATTTCCGGCGGTCAGCCAGCCGGAGGCCACTCTCAGTGGCTATCTGGTCTTTGGGATCGGAACGGAGTCGAACAACAGTCTAGGCAGTGCCGGCATATACACTCTCAACTCGAACGCCAGCATTACTACGCAGTTCCAGGGGCAGTCTTACTCGGAAAGCTTCATCGACAGCGGTTCGAACGGAATATACTTTCTCGATAGCGGTTCAACTGGAATTCCGGAATGTTCCGACGCGACTTACTTTTACTGCCCCTCTAGTACGCAAAACCTGTCGGCAACAAATCTGGGATCGAACGGGACCAGCGCTGCAATCAACTTCAGCGTCGCCAATGCGGACACACTGTTTTCCGAAGACCCCGCCGACGCCGTATTTGGGCAGCTTGCAGGACCGAACCCGGGCAGCTTTGATTGGGGATTGCCCTTCTTTTACGGTCGCAACGTCTACGTCGCGATTGCCAATAAATCCACCCCGCAGGGCGTGGGGCCTTATTGGGCCTATTAGCACGTCGATCTGAAAGTAGTCGGAAGCAGGGTTCTCAGTCGCGTCAGACTGCGGCCGCAGCCGCCTCCATCGCCATTTCACTCTGTAGCACGCCGGATTTTTCCGCGCCCGTCGCGCGCAGCAATTCCAGAGCCCAGCGTGAGCGCGCATCCTCGGGACAGCTGACGTAGAGCAGAACGCCGGAATCCTGCAGCTGGTTTTGAAACCGCTCCGCCTCGTCATCGGCGAAACCGAGACTTTCCAGAGTTCCGCGCCGACCACAACCGGCAATCGAATCCTGTTGCACAACGAGTGCGTGAAAAAATGCTTGCGCACGGATAAAGAATCCGAACCTTGGAATGACGACGGCACCGAATTCCGAAAGCCACCCAATCAATCCCGCATTCACCACGCTCTCGGGCTTAAAGGTGTGTTGATTCGCCTCGCGCATGATCGTCGTCAGCGGATGCTGGCGGGAGAGCAGCAGGCAGATGTCTTCCTTCTCGAACCCTCCGTGCCGCAGCGTTTGCAAAACTTCATGAATGGCCACGCGGTCGGAATACATGGCGTAGGCCGCGGATCGGTTCACCGGCATAGTTCATTCTCCGCAAAAAGTCAGAAGTGCTTTCGATTTCCTGCTTTCGATTTCCAAAGCGGCACCCGCGTCCGACCACCCCGTGTGGAGTCCTCGTTCCTCGCAGGAAACGTTAGAACTTAAGGGTGTTGACGCAGACCAGCTACCCGATGGATTCGACAGCTGAGAACTTACCGGAGAATCCCGGGTTTGCAACTAGAGTGAATCATGTAGTGAAAAACAAATGCGTCTGTAATTGTTGGCAGCATCCTTTCAAACCTGCGAGAGCGAACCGCAATCTAATCATGCGGCAGCGAAAAACGACTTGCGCCTCTTCGACAGGAGACTTTATGCGGATTTTGTTGATAACCATTGCCCTCGGAGGCATGACGTGGGTTCCCGGGACAGCGCAGCCTTCCGCTCGCGCTCAAGACCAGACAACCGCTCCTCAGCCACCACAGTCTCAGGCACAATCGGCGCAACCCTCCGGTCCCGCCCGGATTGCCGCCGGTAGTGTGATTCCCGTACAACTGACCAAGACCGTGGACGCCAAAAAAGCCAAGACCGGCGAAGAAGTTGACGTAAAAGTTACCGAGGATATGAAGAGCCAGACCGGCACGGTCCTTCTGCCGAAAGATACAAAGATAGTGGGCCATGTCACCGAAGCTCAGGCTCGCAATAAAGAACAGAAGGAATCGCAGCTCGGCATCACTTTCGATCGTGCCGTTATGAAAGACGGCGACAACATGACGTTGCCAGCCTCGATCCAGGCGGTGATTGCGCCTCCCAGTCAGAATCCCAACAATGCCAACCCGGGCGGCGGCGCAATGAGTGCACCAGCCGCTGGTAGTGCGTCCCCGCAGGGAAGTCCCGGTGGCCGATCAGGCATGGGCGGAGAGCAGCAGCAAGCGCCCGGAAACTATCCACCAGGGGGCGATCAGTCCGGCAGTGCGCCGGGAAATCCCCAGAGCAATTCGATGCCGCCGATAACTTCCACTACGCAAGGTGTCATCGGTATTTCGAATTACAAGCTGTCGACCCCGGGTGATGTCACACAAGGATCAGTCGTAAGCTCGGAGAAAGGCAATGTGAAGCTGGAAAGCGGAACATTGATGCTTCTGCGAGTGAATCAATAGCCCGCGATTCACCAAAGGAGATGCATATGCGCATAACGGCGTTGTTGGGTACCCTGTTGATCGCTCTGTTTGTCGCAATCACGCCGACCGCTTCATCGGCCCAGATTCGGATCACGGTCGGGTTCGGCCCGCCCGCTTTGCCGGTCTACGAGCAACCGGTGTGCCCCGGCGATGGTTATATCTGGACGCCCGGCTATTGGGCCTGGGACTCCGATGACGAGGATTATTACTGGGTTCCCGGAACCTGGGTTTTAGCCCCGGAGGTCGGATATTTATGGACTCCGCCGTGGTGGGGATGGGATGGCGGCGTTTTCCTTTTCCATGAAGGATTCTGGGGGCCGCACATCGGGTTCTACGGCGGTATCGACTACGGGTTCGGCTACTTCGGAGTCGGATTCGTCGGCGGGCGCTGGGATGGCGGGCACTTCTTCTACAACAGCGCAGTTGCGAACGTCGTGAACATTCGCAATGTGTATGTGGACAGAGTGAATGTCACCGTCAACCACATCAGCTTTAACGGCGGCGAAGGCGGTATCGTGGCGCGTCCAACGGCGGCCGACGAGATCGCCGAGCACGATCGCCACATTGGTGCGGTAGCCGCTCAGACTGAACATATCAATGCCGCGCGGGCTAACCGCGAGATGCGGGCTTCCGTGAACCAGGGAAGACCTTCGATTGCCGCTACCGCACGCCCCGGAGAATTTTCTGGACATGACGTTGTGGCGGCCAGAGAAGCGGGTGCACCCTATCATCCTCCTGCGAATCACGGAGCCGCGCCCGCCGAGCGTCCTACGGCCACGCATCCGAATGACCTTCCTGCTCTCGAGCATCCTGCGGCGCCAAATACCGGCAACGCAAAAGCGGATCAGAAGTATCAGAAGCAGCAGGAGGATCTCTATAACAAGCAGAATCAGGAGCGGCAGAAGCTGCAGCAACAGCAGGACCGCGAGCACCAGCAGGCCGCTCGGAATAATGCCAGTGAAGCGGACAAACAACAAATGGAACAACGCCATCAGCAGCAAACGCAACAAATGGTGCAGAAGCACACTCAGCAACGCCAACAACTCCAGCAAAGGATGGCTGCTCCGTCAGGGAGAAAGTAGCTGTCATGGCAAAAATTGGGGTGCAGTTTTGAGACCGTACACTTTAAAAACTGCACTCCCAACTTGAAGTAAAGCTTAGATTTCTGTTAGAACAATCTCCATCCACTCGCGCCATCGTCGCCGTGAATTGCTTGGGGACAAAAATGAGGCGTCTGCCTCCATAGCTGCCCTTACACACAGGGGCATTTCTATCGGCGCTTGCGGATTGCTCGTTTTACACGGCACTCGCTAGGCGTAGGAACTTGGGCCCTAACTCATATTCCTGGAGTGCAAATGCAGTCCGGCGAGAGATCTAGCGTGGTTGAGAAAGTTGCTTGTCTCAGCACTGCCCTGGCCGCGCCGCGCACTGAGCTTATTCGACTCCAAAATCTTTTGTTCGAACTCCAACCCCTAACCTTCATCACCGCCGGAGGAAGACATGGCGACCCATCTCGTTAATATTGAGAACGATCAGGAAATCAAACAGCGCCTGGAAGCGGAACGCGCCCGTCTGCGCAAAATTGCCGGACTCGACCGGCCCACGCATTTCCATCGGCCGGTGGAGCGCGCCTTCACGGCCGAGCAGCGCCCTCACACCACGATTCTTTTCGGCGGATTCACCTGGAAACACGAGGATCTGATTCGCGCCGTCTTCCAGGGCTGCGGCTATCGCTGCGAGAAGCTGCCCGTCCCTGACGTGCCAGCTTTCCAGATCGGCAAGGAGTTCGGCAACAACGGCCAGTGCAATCCGACTTATTTCACCGTCGGCAATCTGGTGCAGTATCTGCAGTTCCTCGAGAAGGAAGGTTTGTCGCGCGAGGAGATTCTCAATAACTACGTCTTTTTCACCGCCGGCTCCTGCGGTCCCTGCCGCTTCGGCATGTACGAGGCCGAGTATCGCTTCGCGCTGAAGAACGCGGGCTTCGATGGCTTCCGCGTCCTGCTGTTCAAAGACAGCGACGGCATTAAAGCCGCCTCCGGTGAGCCCGGATTGAAGTTCACCATCGACTTCGGGTTCGGCATGCTCAACGCCATGCATATGGGCGATGTGATCAACGATCTCATCTACCAGATTCGGCCCTACGAGGTGAACAAGGGCGAAACCGATCGCGTCTTCCACGAGATGGTCGACGGCCTCTGTGAAGATTTGAAGAACCGCAAGTCATTTGAGATCGAGCAGAGCGCGCCCAACTGGCTCAAGCCCAAGGTCAAGACGAACAAGATTCTGCGCAACACATTCAACGTGTTCGGCAAATGGCACGAGCACATGTGGGGCAAGGATTATCTGAACGCGCTCAAGACTGCCCGCGAGAAAATGGATGCGATCGAGATCGATCGCACCCGCGTGAAGCCGGTGGTCAAAATCACCGGCGAATTCTGGGCGCAAACCACCGAAGGCGACGGCAACTTCCACATGTTCGAATTCCTGGAACGCGAAGGCGCGCAGGTGTTGGTTGAGCCAATCGCCACCTGGGTCGCGTATCTCATGTACCAGGCGAAAGCTCATGCCAACGCGAAGTGGCCGGTAAATCGTCCGCATCGCGATCCCAAGTGGCATGAGTTCAAGAAGCAGTTCGCCAATTACATCGGCCTGCGCAAGAAGCTCTGGGGTATCGGCTTCGGCGAGAAGATGTGGAAATTCTTCTATCACCGCACCGCGAAGAACCTCGGCGGCATCACGCATCACCTGGCGCCGCAGACCGAGCTGGCCGAACTGGCGCATCCGTTCTACAACCAGTTCGCGCGCGGCGGCGAAGGTCACCTCGAAGTCGGCAAGAACGTTTACTACACCGTCCACAAGCTGGCCCACATGGTCTTGGCTCTGAAACCGTTTGGCTGCATGCCGTCCTCGCAATCCGATGGCGTGCAATCTGCCGTGATCAACAAGTTCAAGGACATGATCTTCCTGCCCATCGAAACTTCCGGCGAAGGCGAGGTCAATGCCCACAGCCGCGTGCAGATGGCTCTCGGCGAAGCCAAGGTAAAAGCCAAGGCTGAGTTCGAAGAATGCTTGAAGTCGACGGGCAAGACCATGAACCAGATCCGCGCCTACATCGACGAGCATCCGGAGCTGAAGAAGCCGTTCTACCACGTGCCGCATCGCGAAGGAGTGGCGGGAACCGCAGCCCAGTTCATCCTGCACGTCAGCGACCGGATCGATAAGGACACGCATTTCTGGAAGAAATCGCGAGTGAATGTTGAGGCAGTGCCCGCGATGTCCGGCGACTGATTTTGAAAGGGCGCGGCTTCAAGCCGTGCCCTTGTCGAATAATAAGAACTAAGAACTCGGATGGCACTCCTTAAGGCGTGCCTTTCAAACCTATAGAGGATGCATGCACGATCATCACGAGCATAAGGGAGCGGGCCTCATCCAGATCACGGGACTGGAGCTCAAAACTCCTTCGATCCAGCAAATCAAGCACGCTCAGAAGCCGCACGATCACAAAACCCAATTCCTCGTCGGCCTCGACGTAGGCTCTACGACCGTGAAGGCCGTTGTGGTCGATGCGACGACCGATAAGGTTCTCTGGCAGGACTACCAGCGCCACGAAACCAAGCAGCCGGAAAAGACTCTCGAATTTCTGAAGCGGATCGAAGCGGAAGTCGGCGTCAATCGCCACAATACGCGCATGTTCATGACCGGTTCCGGCGGAACCGGAATCGCCGATCAGATTGGCGCGAAGTTCGTGCAGGAAGTGACGGCAGTTTCGCTCGCGGTCGAAAAACTGCACCCCGAAGTCTACTCGGTCATTGAACTCGGCGGGCAGGACGCCAAGATCATCGTCTTCAAAGACGACGAGGAAAGCGGCCGCAAGAAGAAAATTCCCTCGATGAATGACAAGTGCGCCGGTGGAACGGGGGCCGTCATCGACAAAATCAATGCCAAGCTCAAAATTCCAACCGCCGAACTGGCGCTGCAGGGATACAACGGAATCAAGCTGCACAAAGTTGCCGGCAAGTGCGGCGTCTTCGCTGAAACCGACATCAACGGCCTGCAGAAAGTCGGCACTCCGCCGGATGAACTGATGGCGTCGTTGTTTGAGGCCATTATTCTGCAAAACCTGAGCGTCCTCACCCGCGGCCACACTTTGCGCCCGCATGTGCTTCTGCTGGGCGGACCGAACAGCTTTATCAAGGGCATGCGAGAAGCGTGGCAGGCGAATATTCCGCGCATGTGGAAGGAGCGCAAGGTCCAGATTCCGGACGGGGCCAAGCCCGAAGATCTGATTAAGGTTCCCAAGAACGCCCAGTACTTCGCCGCCATCGGCGCCATTGAATTCGGGCGCACCGAAGACGATTGCATCGGCTGCTATTGCGGCTACGAAAAACTTGTCCACTACATCGACTACGGCCGGCAGGAGGAAAAGGCGAAATCCGGCGGCAAGGGATTGGTGGAGGAGCCGGCGGAGCTCGACGTCTTCAAGGAAGCCTATCGCCGGCCGAAATTCACGCCGGCGGTCTTTCAGAAAGGCTCAACCGTCGGCGGATTCATCGGCATCGACGGCGGATCGACTTCCACAAAAGCTGTCCTGCTCGATGAAAACGGCACCATCCTCTGCAAGTCCTACCAGCTCTCCAACGGCAATCCGATTCAGGACACGATCGAGATGTTCGAGAACCTGCGCGGTCAGGTGGAAGCTCAGAACGCGAAGCTCGAGGTTCTGGGCGTCGCTACCACCGGCTATGCGAAAGATATTTTGAAAGACGTTCTCAAAGCCGACGTGGCTCTCGTCGAGACCGTGGCCCACACCGAATCGGCGCTGAAGTTCTACGAAGATCCCCACGTCATCGTCGACGTCGGCGGGCAGGATATAAAAATCATCATCCTGCACAACGGCCGTGTTAAAGATTTCAAGCTGAACACGCAGTGCTCCGCCGGTAACGGATACTTCCTGCAATCGACCGCGGAAGGATTCGGCCTCAGCGTCAATCAGTATGCCGATCTGGCGTTTTCTGCGCAGGCTATGCCCGTGTTCGGCTATGGCTGCGCCGTGTTCATGCAGTCCGACATCGTGAATTTCCAGCGCCAGGGCTGGAGGGCCGAAGAAATTCTTGCCGGCCTCGCGGCCGTATTGCCCAAGAACGTCTTCCTGTACGTCGCCAGCATTCCAAATCTGGCGGCGCTCGGCTCACGCTTCGTTTTGCAGGGCGGAACGCAGAACAATCTTGCGGTGGTGAAAGCGGAAGTCGATTTTATCCGCAACAGCTTCCGCCAAACCGGCAAGAAGCCGGAAATCATCGTCCATGAACATTGCGGCGAATCCGGCGCCATCGGCGCCGCACAGGAATCGCTGCGCCTCTGGCGCAACGGCCAGATCACCACATTCGTCGGTCTCGACGCTGTCCGCAAGATCGAATACCGCACCACGCGCAATGAAGATACGCGCTGCCACTTCTGCAAGAACGACTGCCTGCGCACGTTCATCGACATTCGCACGGCCCCGAAAGACGACAAGAGCTTTATCCCGATTCAGAAAGTCACGAAAGTTCCGCTCATGCACGGCGAGCAGCGTCTGATCATCGCGACCTGCGAAAAAGGCACGGTCGAAGATGTCAACGACATGAAAGACATCAAGGCCGGGCTCGACTCGATTCGTGCCAAACATCCGAACTTCGTCGACTACGCGTCGAAGGAAGTTTTCCGCCCCACCAATGCCAAGAGCGTAGCCGATCCGCTGCCCACCAAGGGCTGGGCAGGCTGGAAGAAGGGCGACAAAGAGCGCCACGCGCTGATGGAAAATCGCAAGAAGATTCGCATCGGCATTCCCCGTGTGCTCAACATTTACACCTACGCGCCGCTTTTCAATGCCTATTTCGAGTGCCTCGGCGTGCAGCCGGAAAACATTATTTACTCCGACTACACCAGTTCCGAGCTTTATCGGGCCGGCGCGAACCGCGGCGCAATCGATCCTTGCTTCCCGGCGAAGATCGGGATCTCGCACGTCTACAATCTCATCCAGGAAAAGCATCGCAAAAAGCCGCTCGACGCGATCTTCTTCCCCATGTACGACGTGCTGCATTCCGCACTGAAGAACATCGTTGGCGCGAATGCCTGCCCGACCGTTACGGCGACACCGGAAACCGTGAAGGCGGCGTTCACAAAAGAAAATGACGTCTTTGCCGAAAACAATCTGAAATATATCGACCCGGTTCTCAATTTCTCCGACCGCAAATTATTCGCGCATCAGATGCTGATGGCCTTCCAGCCGGTTCTCGGCCTCTCGATGGAAGAGAATGATCGCGCGGTCGAGTCCGGATTCAACGCGCTCAGCGATTACGAAACCAGCATTCGCCGCCGCGCCCGCCAGGTGCTCGATCAACTGGAGCGCGAAGATCGCATCGGCATCGTCATGCTGGGCCGTCCGTATCATCACGATCCCGGTTTGAACCACGAGATTCTGGATGAATTCCAGAAACTCGGCTATCCGATCTTCTCGCAGAACACCCTTCCTATTGACGAAGATCTTCTCGAGCGCCTCTTTGGCGATGAAGTGCGCGATGGCGTCATCAGCCATGCGCTCGATATCGGCGACGCCTGGAAGAATTCCTACTCCTGCAGCACCAACCACAAAGTCTGGGCGGCAAAGTTTACGGCGCGGCATCCGAATCTTGTGGCGCTCGAGATTTCCAGCTTCAAGTGCGGGCACGATGCGCCGATCTACGGAGTGATCGAAGGCATCATCGAGCAGTCCGGCACGCCCTACTTCTGCTTCAAGGATCTTGACGAGAACAAGCCCACCGGCTCCATCCGCATCCGTGTCGAAACTATCGACTACTTCCTGCGCCGCTATCGTGAGGAAGTGATTCGCAAGCGCAAGGCCACTCAGGATATCGAAGCGCAACTCGCCGCACTCGAAGCCGAACTGCGCGGCGAGAAACCTGGCGAAAGCGAGATCCCACAGTTCGAGCCGGAAGCGCAGGGGATGGCCGCGGACTAAACTGACTTTCGCAAACAACAAAAAGATGGCGCGGCCTCTTTCGACCGCGCCATTTTCGTCTAAACTTCCGGTCCTGCAATCTACGTTCCCGTGGCTTCCAGCGCCGGAGAACTCAACGCGTCGGCAATCTGCGCACCATTCGGCGATCCCAGCCCGGTGCAGGCGTCCCATCCCGGACCAGCCGAGTAGTAGCCGTTATTGCCCGAGGTGACATCGTTGAAGTCTGCCGCTTCCGTCATATCCTGATACAGCAATGGATTGAGGAATCCGACAGGTTTTCCGAGGCTCTGGTTGATCAGCGCAATCAATCCAGCCCACAACGGCGCGACAGCGCTGGTTCCTCCAATCACGCCCGACTGCCCGTCGACGAGAGTGTTGTAGCCGGTGGTCGGATCGGCGTCTCCCGCCACATCCGGAACCCCGCGCCCGACGAAGCCCGATGGATTCGTGGACGCTGGAACGCCGGCGTTGCTCTGGTAACTGGGCAGCGCGAAGAACCCGCTTACTCCGCCTCCGGTTGCGCCCTCGTTGTTGGCCAGTTCGTTCCACACGGTTTCGCTCGAGATCGTGCTGCCCGATCCCACCAGCTTCGTCCCGCCGCAGGCTAGCACGTTCGGACTCGATGCGGGAAAATCCACGTGCTGCAGTCCGTCGGTGACCCCGTCAGTTGAGCCATCGTCTCCAGCTGCAACCGTCACCGACACGCCCATCGCCGCCGCCGCCTGAAACGCCTGATCCATCGAAGTCATCGCCGCCTGCGTCCACGAAGACTCAGGCCCTCCCCAGCTGATCGACACGACCGACGGATTATTCGTCGTATCATGCACGGCCGTCGTGATCGCGTTCAAAAACCCGGCGTCCGTGTTGTCCGCGAAATACGCGACGATCTTTGCCCCGGGGGCGATTGATCCCGCGACTTCAATATCCAGCATTACTTCGCCATCGGGCCCGCTCGGATCTCCGGTGGGATTGTTGCTGCCGTTGCCGACCGAAACCGCCGACACGGTTGGCGTCGTCGTCAACCCGAGTTGAGACCAGTAATTGCTCAGATCGCTGGGATTGAATCCGCCGCCCAGCTCGATCAATGCAATGCATTCCCCGGATCCATTCACGCTCGTGGGATAGTCGTACAAAGTCGCGACCTGCACTGGCGAGTAAGACACACTGGAAGCATCGGCGGGAGCGCCGGTTCGCTCGCGCCGCCTACGAAAATGTGGCTTGGCCTGCGGACGGTTGTCGAGCCCAAAGACGCCTTCCACCACGCCCTGCAGCTCCTCCGGCAATTGAATCGCCCCCGTGCGCCCGCGGTACGTGCCCGTGGCATGCTGATAATTCTTGAGCTCCACCCCAAAGGCCTCGTTTACCGCCGTCACAGTTCCTGAGACGATCACCGTCCGCCGCGCCGCGCTGGTTTCTTTCACCGTCAATTTGTGTTCACGGGCAAAAGCTTCGATCCGCTCAATGTCTTTGCGATCGGCGCCGTGGGCCTGTTCGAACTCTTTCCGGCTGAGAATCTTGCGCGCGGCAATTGGCTTGCTGAATTCGGCTGCATCGAGTGCGGGCTTCTTCCCCGCCCGCGACCGCAGGCGAATGGTGACATCGACCATTTCTTTTGGATTTGCCGGGCCAAGATCACGTGCCCCTGCGAGCGGAGCGCGCTCGCTGCCAGCAACTGAAAAGCGCTTGTTGGGATTAGTCATAGATCTCCTTTCTCATTTTTCGTTTCTGTGGGCCGCGGTGAGAAGACGCAGTGCGTTACGACGGGAGATCCTGCTGATTTATCCCAGGGGGAAGGAGCCGAGCCCGCTACATCCTGCCAATCCGTTGTGGCCCGTTTTTTTCGACGTTAGCAATCGGCCAACCGGAATGCAAGACGTTTTTTGGCTTGTTACGAAATCCGGACAAACCGCTTGATCGAATTGGGAACTGCATAAGGCCCACTCATCGCTCACGACACTTTCTTGTTGCGACGAGGCACGGCGAAACCCTGATCCAGCGCCTGATTCAGATCGGCGATCAAGTCCTCCGTGTCCTCAATCCCGACAGAATAGCGAATCAGCGCCTCCGGAATTCCGGCAGCTTCCCGTTCCTGCCTGCTGGACTCGACATGGCTCGTGGTAGCTGGCGGCCCAGCCACAGTTTCAACCGCCCCCAGATTCGCGGCCAAATGTGCATAGCGCAAACGAGGCAAGAAAGATTTCACGGCTTTAAATCCGCCTTCGATCGCAAAGCTCAACACGCCGCCAAAGCCTCGCATCTGCTTGCGGGCAATATCGAAATGATCGTGCGACTTCAGTCCCGGATAGAAGACCTGCGTCACGCGCGGATGCGATTCCAGAAATTGCGCAAGCTTGAGCGCGCTCTTATTTTGCTGTGCGATGCGGAGATGCAGCGTCTTCATTCCGCGCAGCAGCAGGTAGGCAGCCATGGGATCAAGGCATGCGCCCGTGATCTCGCGGAAATGATAGATCTTCGCAATCAGATCCGCCTTTCCGCAAACCACGCCACCCAGCGCATCCGCGTGCCCGCCAAGAAATTTTGTTGCACTGTGAATCGCCAGATCCGCACCCAGTTGCACTGGCAGCTGGTTGATAGGAGTGGCAAACGTGTTATCCACTACGACGATCGCGCCTTGTCGATGTGCGGCCGCCGCGAGGCGTGCAATATCGACCACTTTCACGGTTGGGTTTGTCGGAGTCTCGAGGTAAACGACGTCGCAGCCCTTGCCTATTTCGCTTTCGATCTCATCATGATCATTCGTATCGCATAACGCCACGTGGATTCCGAATCGCGGCAGAAACTCGACGAATATTTTGTTCGTCCCGCCGTAAGTGTCTTTGATGGAAACAATTCGATCTCCCGGCGACAACAGCGTGAACAGCGTGTTGCTGATGGCTGCCATCCCGCTGGCGAAACTGGTGGCCGCTTCGGCCGATTCCAGGTCTCTTATTTTTTCTTCAAACACGGCAACCGTGGGATTGGTATTCCGGCTATAAATGTGGCCGGCAGACTTTCCTTGCGCGACACTAAGCCACTCATCGACGTCGGCATATGCGAATGACACCCCCAGCGCCACCGGAACCTGCGTCGAACGTTCCCAGAAATTTTTCTTCTCCCCGGCCCAAACGGCACGGGTTGCAGGTTTTGCCGAGTTCTTGACTTTGCCAGGTCGCACCATCACGTGTCTCCTAAACGTCCTTCGGAGTGTAGCAGCGCCTGGGTGCTCGCGCCGGTTTCCAGCGATCGAATGGTAAGATATTGCGCTGGTCACGTACCTTGTTTTGGAGGAGCCTTTTGAAAATCTATCTTGCTTCAGCTTTTCTGTTGGCGATCCTCGTCGCCGCAGTTGGTTGTGAACACCATCAGCACAGAAAAGGAGCAGAAATCACGACTCCTTACGCTGCTGTCTTGCTTGATAACAATCAGGTCTATTTTGGCAAGTTAACCAATGCCGATGGCGCGTTTCCCGAGCTGACTGATGTTTACTATATCCAGAGCCAGGTCAATCAGGAAACGAAAGAAGTGAAAAGCGTTCTGGTGCGCAGAGGCAACGAAGTGCATGGACCCGATCGCATGTTTCTGAACGAGCGCCACGTCATAATGATCGAACCCGTTGGGCCGAACTCGAAGGTCGCTCAGCTCATCGCCGACGACAAGAGTAAACACTGAGCCCCACAGCAGGAGGAACAGCAACCCCAGGCTGTTCCTCGCACAGTGCCATGGCGAGCGCCAACTGCGTGGATACCGTCGCGTCAGATCTGGTAATCGATATCCTCGATGATCCTCTGCAGTGACGCCGAAAGCGGCTCGCGCTGCGCTTCCGATCCCTCCAATTGCTGCACGCGGTCGCGCAGTTTGTGAACTTCGGTCGCAACCGCAGCCAGCGCCTCGGAAAGCGGATCGTTAATCTGTTTCGGATCGGTAATCACCACCCGCTTGCCCTCGCGGAAGATGATGTGTCCGGGCACACCGACTACGGTTGAATCCGCCGGTACGTTTCGCAGTACGACCGAACCTGCGCCAATGCGGCAATTTCTTCCGACCGTGATGTTGCCAAGAATCTTCGCGCCCCCGCCAACCACCACGCCGTCCTCAAGAGTTGGATGCCTTTTGCCCCGCTCTTTTCCCGTGCCTCCCAGCGTCACTCCCTGATACAGAGTTACATCGTCACCCACAATTGAGGTTTCGCCAATCACCACGCCCATCCCGTGATCAATAAAAAGCCGTCGCCCGATCTTCGCTCCGGGATGGATTTCGATTCCTGTTAGAAGCCGGCCAATTTGTGACAGCCATCGCCCGAGCAGGAGAAATCGGTGATTCCAGAGCCAGTGATTGATGCGATAGAACCAGACAGCGTGCAGGCCGGCATAGCAGGTAAAAACTTCCAGGCGAGATTTCGCCGCGGGATCGTGCTCCATCACATTGGCGATATCTTCGCGTATTGATGCAATCAGGTGAGGCATCGAATCGTGTCCCTGAATTGTGGCGGGACTATTTTACGATGTCGGAATCTGCCGCAGCTTTCTTCCGAGCTCCTGAAACAGGATACTGCCGAGGTGGCATTCTCCAAAAGCAAGGCAGCATTCTCCAAGAGAAGGAATAGCGAGTAACTGCGCAATCCAGACTCCTGCTTGATGCGTCATCCCGACGGCCCGCGTTTTCACCAGCGGGCCGAGGGATCTCCCGCACAACGGCTTTATGCCCAGGGAGATCCCTTTCTGCGCCTGAAAAATTCAGGTACTATCGAACCGTAGTGATGATCAGGGAGATGCTAGCGATTATCTCGAGCCCAACTTGATTCGGATGGTGAAGGCGCGGGCCTGGTGGGCTGGTATAGTCGCGGCGTTGGTCGGTGAAGCGCTCTGGTGCGTGAGTCCATAACCTACTGCACCTGCAGACGCGCCAATATTCACCATCGCGATTGTTCTTTCCATCCGATGATGGCCGGTTTTGTGGCAGAAATAACTGACACCAATGACGCCCGCAGTTTCGCCCGCAAAGTTTGCCGCCAGTCCGGCATCGGAAGTGCCAAACATGCGTACGATGGGATTCAATTCCTTGCCGCCACTCTGCAGGTTGGCGCGCGTGACGGCAAAATCGGCGCCGCTCAGAGCGGCAGAAGCGGCGAAAAGGGCGTAGTTTTCCCGATCCCAGAATTTGTGCCCGAAATTCAGGCTTTGTGGCGCTATCGGGCGCGAAGCGGATTCCACCGCGGCAGAAGGTGCATCGGCGGCTGGCCCTTGGGCGAAAAGGGACGCGGAAAATGCGCCACCGAACCCAATGGTGCCGACCAGAAGAGCCCGTAAGATTTTTTCCCAACCCATAGATGCCGGCTGCTTTTTCAGCGCAGCACCCTCGGCAAGCGCAATCGCTCAGCCACCACGGCAACATTAGGATTGCAGCAAACCGCGCAAAATCATGGTTTTCCACAGCTGGCCACAACGTCAGCAATGGCCGTAGGTGAATTCTTTTGCAGTTGCGGGCTCAAATTTCGCCCTCTTGCGGTCATCACTTCTTGTAGACCACGCCGGCTTTCATCACGAACGCAACATTTTGCAACGCGCCAATATCCTGCAGCGGATCGCCCGAAACTGCGATTACGTCAGCCAGATAGCCGGATTCCAGCGCGCCGATCTGTCCGTCCCATCCCAACAATTTCGCGCCGTTCACCAGATCAGCCTGCAGCACGGCTAGCGGAGACATTCCAAACTTCACCATCAACACCAGTTCCCTGGCCTGTGTGCCGTGAGGAAATGGACCCACGTCCGAACCGACCGCCATCGGTACGCCCGCGGCGACTTGCTTCTTGAAGTCTTCGATTTTCAAATCGAGCATCTCGTGCTCACGCGCGGCTTGCTGGGGATTGGCAGCGTGCTCCGCGAAGTATTCAAAAATCGTAAAGGTCGGCACAGCGAAAATCTGCTTCTCCTTCATCAGCCGAACCGTTTCGTCTCCCAGTTGATTGGCGTGATCAATTGACGCCACGCCCGCCTGCGCTGCATAGAGAGTTCCCGGTTCTCCGGTTGCGTGGACGGCCACTCGTTTGCCCACGCGCGCCGCTTCTTTCACCGCAGCCTCAAGCTGCGGTTCCGTGTATTGGTAGATCGTCGTGAACTTGCCGTCTTTCACGCGATCCGGGCCAGTTTCATAAATCTTGGTGAAGTCCGCGCCCTCCTTGAACTGCTCGCGCATCACAGCCACGAGTTCGTCGGAGTTGTTGGCATAATCGGCATTGGAAAGCACGTGCTGGGCCGGGTTGTAGCCGATTGCATCCTCGTGTCCGCCGAGGATGTTGATCGCATTCCCGCTGATGCGCAGGCGCGGCCCCGGAATCTCTCCCTGATTGATTGCGTTGCGAACCGCAGTGTCGGCCGATCCGGCGCCCTCGGTCCCCATATCGCGCTCGGCGGTGAAACCGGCCATCAAGTCATCTCGCGCTGCCAGAGTCGCGGTGATCGTTCTCTGCGGCACCGATTCCTGGATGGTCTGCAAGTCCTCCGCGCCGGGATGAAGAAATAAATGCACGTGGGCATCGATCAGGCCGGGAAGCAAAGTCCGATCGCCGAGATCGATCACCTCCGACCCGGCGGGATGCTTCACGCTCGTGCCGACTTCCACGATGCGTTCGCCTTCGATGAGAACTTCGCCGGGCTTGACTACACGACCATTCTTTACATCGAGCAAACGAGCCGCGTGAAGCACAATCGGATGCGCCTTGGCGTCCTGAATTTGTGCGACAGCCCTCGCGCATGCGGCGAAAGCGACGATCAGCGTCAATAATCGCGTCAAAGAGTTCTTCATAACGCCCGCGATAGTACCATCGCCGTCGCGCGGATTCCAGTTCGTCTCCAGTCGATTTGTGATTCAAATCACGAAACTGGGTATGACACGTCACACGCTGAATAACGTCGAACAAGCCAAACTATAATGGTTATGAACGATTACGCCATCCTCACCAACCGCAAGCGGGCTTTGATTGCACTGATTCATTCTTTTGTGTTTCTTGGGGTTGCGTTGCATGGGTTTCTTTCGCCGAAGTCGGGCATCCTTCATGGTGGCGTACCATCGGACTTCCTGCTGGTGATGATCTATCTCACGGTCACCGCCATTTTGTCGTGGCTGGTGGGAGTTTCGCGCTGTGTTCGCGAGCGGATTTATTTCGCATTGTGCGCCAGCAGCGCGACCTTCGGACTTCTGCGCACTTCATTTGGCGACGCTGCGATTCCTGCGGCGCAGTACATGCGCGTTCTGATGCTCCTTTCGGCGATCGTCGTTGGCACTCTCATTCTTCGCGCTTTTGCTCGTACTACGGCCGAAAACGCTCTTTCGGATTGAAATTCCCCTCGCAAAAACAGGAGGTTGGGCGAAGCTGAACGCTTTCCCTTTGCGCAGACCCTACGACAGGAAAAATTCTTTCGTGATCTCGGCCCAATCCTGATCGGGCAGGTTTTCGGTAGGATCATCGACCGCGACCCCGCCATCCTGCGCCATCACCGGCGCCATGGCCATCGGCAACCGCGAGCGCAGCCGTGCGGCGGATTCTTCCATCCAAACCCGGGCCAGCATTCCACCCAGCAAGTTGCGCAAGTTCGTCTTGGTGTCGGGAGCCTGCACCGTCACCAGCCAGCCTTCACCATAAGGATCTTTTTTGGCTAATTCCGGATTCTTCATCACTGCCTCATTGATATCGCTGACCGTACCCTCAATCGGCGAAACCATGTCGACGGACTTGCCATCGCGGAAGATCGTCCAGATCTTCTGTCCCTGGCGGATCCAGCGGCCACGTTGCGGCAATGCAATGCTCTCCATCTTGCCCACCAGTTTCGAAGCGAAATCGTCCAAGCCAACCCGCACCAGATCGCGGCTCTCGCTCAATGCCCAGGTATGGCCTGCGTGATAACGCAGATTTTCCGGAACCTGAAAACCGGCAACCAGCGCGGGCACGATGCGCGGCGCCGTCTCGCGCGTGGCCAGAACCGGCTGCTCTTGAATTTGTTTGCGGCTGCGAACGTAATCAATTCCCAGAAAGAGTCCGAATGTAAGCAGAACCAGAATGACTACCATAACCCACCTCGCCCGGAGTGCCTCTTGGTTTCCTGGCCACTCACATTTATCTAAAGGCAATCGCCGAACCAAACGCCGAGCAGGTTTGAGCCGTGCGCTCCGCATGCAGTTATCTTCTTCCGATTGTGATGGATAGAGACTGACGATCGATCCGAATGCAATCAACCAGCGAAAAATGCAACACCTGCACTCGATGTGGAATGCAACAAGTCTCAATGAGATCCCCCCGAAGGAATCTTCAACAACTCCGATAAGTCGCAGGTTCTAAAGAATTTGTTTTGAGGAGGCCGCCCTGATGCATTGCGCATCATGCCCTGTTGCGAAAATCAACAAGCGCCCAGCATCAGCTCTCTTGCAGAACCCTATTGACTGGTATCACTTGCGAAAGTGACACGGGTCACGGCGAACAATTGCGCCAATGTTGAAAATATTCACTGTCTGAAGCTGCTGAATTTCGCGACAGCCTCTGGCCTGGATGAGGTTAGCAGCTCATTATCGGATCTCCATCGCCGATTACTCCCGTAATCCCTCCCCCTTTTCTACCTCCCGGGCCAATCGCTCCGCGAAGATT
>JASHOT010000290.1 GCA_030040965.1 Candidatus Sulfotelmatobacter sp.
TAGTTAGGGTCATTGGATCGCCACTTTTTCCGTTAAAAGGCTGAAGAATTTACGCGGTTAATACAGGCAGCTTCGCGTAGGTCTTCGTCACGCGCACGCGAACCAGCCAGAAAATCAGCAGAACCAGCGGCAAGAGAGCTGGAACGAACCACACGGGCGATCCGCGCCACGACTCGGGGAACACCTGCTGCTGACCGAGGAAGAACGATCCGGTCGCGATGAACCATCCGAAGCACATGCGCCAAAGATGGCGCAGCAGGCGCGATCTGCCTGAGATTCCGCCGCGAACCAGCATGCGGACATCGCCAGTGGCGGCGAGCAGAGGTATGCCGCCCATGAAGAAATACATGAAGATGGGAACGCCTTCATCCCCGGCGATTTGACCTGTCGCCACGCGAACGCCCAAAGTGATGAGCGTGCCGCCGAGCGCGAGCGCCATGATCAGGGCGGCATAATCGAAAAAAGAAACTGCCTGGTTTTCTTTGCTTCGACCCGCCAACCATGCAGTGCCTACCATATAAAAGGTGAGGATGCCGCCGAAGACATTGTTCGGCTCATGCTTCAGGAAAGCGAGGATGGATCCGCACGCACCCATGATCAGCATCGCGATCACAAATACGTTTCCCGCTGCCCGATGCGCAGGTGATCCCTTGCGATAGAACATGGCCACAGCTCCGAAGAGCAATCCAATAATTCCGCCGCTGATGTGGAGAATCAACAAAGGCAATGGCATGGGAGCACTCCTTCATCCTTGCCGTTTCGTCGGCTTCGACAAGCCATGCGTCGACAAGGCATAGAGAAAAGCCGTGGCGGCGATATAAGAAACGGTAGTGCCGAGATCAACCGCGAACGCCATCCTGCCGTGGACGAAAAGAACAATCGCGCTCGCGGCGAGTGTGAGCGAGTAGTAGACGCCGACAAAACGGACCTTCCGATGCCGCGACGGACTGCTCGTAGGTTTCGTTTTCTCCAATGTGGTCATGTTCGTTCCTCCTCTCTATAGGCCCTTTTTGGGGCGAACTATTCCTGTCGCCACGAATCGTCAGTGACGGATGTTGACGTACGGTGAATTACGGGAAAACTGATCCCGCCCCGCGCAGGATCAGATCGGGCCTCGATACCTCCGCAGTCGCGCCGCGGCGAAAAGAAATGCAGCCGCGAAGAAAAGCCCATACCACAAGCCGGGAGCGATCATGAAGTGAAAGGGATGCATGCGCATTTCCGGATTGAGCATTCCGCCAGAGGATCCGTTACCACCACTCACCCGACTGTTCAGAAAGTCCGCGAAATAGGTAGCGTGGAATGCGACTCTTTCGAACACGATGAGGGCGAACGGCGGCAAAGCTGCCCAGAGCAACGGCGCGCGCTTCGACCACGCTGAGATCAGCATCAGCCAGGCATACAGCGGCGCATACCAGAGGATATGCACGGTCAAAATGTGGTAGAGCAATCCATTCATTGCCTGTATCGGCTGAAGCTGCGTCCAGAAGGCCGCGACACTCATGCCCTGAGCCGCGAGCACTGCGATACTCAAGGCCAGAACGATTGCCTCAGTCACTATGGTGATCACGATCGCGATTGCGGGCAGCACCAGCAACAGAACCGACGCTTTGGCGATCACGGCGGTCAGATCGGAAACCGGCAATGACTTCCAGAAAAGAATGCTGCGATCGCGGCGCTCGCCGTAGAGCGTGTCGAGCGCGTAGTAGACACTGACGATGAAGGACGCCGCCATGATCAGGCTTGCGGCAATTTCAAAGGGACCGGTGAGGTGGTCGCGTTTGGAAGGATCGAGCGCCACAGCGTGGCGCATAATGTCGGGAAGGTGGGCGAGCACGAACACAAAGCCGAGCACGACCACGGCCGCGATTGCGAGCGGCGCGAGATAGATGGAGCGGTACTCCATCAGTTCGCGGCGGATTGACCAGTACAGAAGCTGCACGGTCGGGATTGCGCGAGGCACGATCGACGCGCTGTTCGCTGGAGTATTCATCGGATCACTCCTTCCTGCTTTTCACGCGGAAATTTGTTCCATGTGTTGTTGGCTGACGCTTCGGAAATCTGACTTCCCATGACCGCCACAAACAAGTCCGCGATGCTCGGCGTCCGCACCTCGCCCAGTGCCGCGAGTTGCTTGCGATCCACGCCATCCGCCTTCATATCGAAAAGCAGGATGCTGCGTCCGAAAACCTGGCGCTCATACATGGGCTTCAAGGCACGCGCTTCCGCAATCTGCCCGGGATTCACGGTCAGTTCCGCATACCGGAACTCAAATTCATCCATGCCGCAGGCGAATACGATTTTGCCCTGGTGAATAAACATCAGATCGGTAAGGATGTGCTGAATTTCCTCCACCTGATGCGTGGTCACGACAATGGTCCGGTTTCCGTCGAAATAATCGTTGAGCAGCGAATCATAAAATTGTTTCCGGTAAAGGATGTCGAGTCCGAGCGTGGGCTCATCGAGCACCAGCAGCTTGGCATCGATCGCCATGATCACCGCCAGATGCAGCTGGGCTACCATGCCCTTCGACAATTCACGGACTTTGCTCGCCCGCCGGATATCGGTCTTGGCCAGAAAATCTTCAGCCTTGCCACGATCGAAGCTCGGATGCACGCCGGCCACGTAATCGAGCAACTGCGAAACCCGGATCCAGCGCGGCAACACGGCGACGTCGGCGATGAAGGAAACGTCACGCATGAGTTGTTCGCGCTCGCTCCACGGATCGCGTCCGAGAACCCGCAACTCCCCCTCATAGGGCGTGAGGCCGAGAATCGCGTTGAGGGCCGTGGTTTTGCCCGCGCCATTGGGGCCAATCAATCCGAGAATGCGTCCCTGCTCGACGCGCAAGTCGATTCCATCGAGCGCCACGGTCGTTCCGAACACCTTACGCAATCCACGCGCTTCTATGCATGCCATAGTTCAGCGCTCCTTTGTTTCTTTCTTTGAAATGGGACGGTTGGCGCCGTTGAGCAGTTCTTCCGGCGTCAGGCCGAGCCGGTGAATGGTTTCCTTGATCCTTGGCCAATCCTCAGCCAGGAATTTCTGCCGCTCGCCTTGCAGCAGCAATTTGCGTGCGCCAGCATTGACGAACATACCCAGACCTCGTCTCTTCTCGACCAATCCATCGTCCACCAGTTCCTGATAGCTCTTCAGGACCGTAAGCGGATTGACCCGATACTCGGCAGCCACATTCCGCACCGAAGGAAGCGGATCGCCCTCCTGCAGCACGCCGTCCAGGATCATCGCGACCACGCGGTCGCGAAGCTGGCGGTAAATCGGCTGATTGTCATTCCACTCACGGTCCATGGTCTTTGTTCCTGGTTCCCTTGCAAGCTATCGTTTCCAACGAAAGCGGCATCTCGCCGCGTCTTTATTTTCGGGTCAACTCCACGTGCCCGTGCATGGGTTTGTCTCCCGGCATCATATACGTCCAATCCTCGATGTGATGATTGGCGTCCACCGCGGTGAACACGGCGTGGTACATGTGCCCCATTTCATTTCCGCCGGAAAGATCGAGAAAGTCGAACTCCACTTTGTTGGAGTCGGCTGAAGCCCGTGCGGTCATTCGCGGCCGATTCCCTGCGTCGCAGTAATGGACCAGCGTCAGGCGGTCGCTATCCAGATAAATCATGGTTACAGGATGGTCGTATTTCCCCGGGTCCAAGGGCGAGCCGGCTTCCTGCATCTCGTGAACGATGGCGTTTCCGCGTGACGTAATGCGCAGCGAGATGTGAATAAGCTTGTCCATCTTCATGTCGGGGTCCGGTGGGTCGAGCGTGAACGAGCCTTCCCATTCCCCAGCGAACGTTTTCATTTTGTCGAACGATTTCTGCGCGTCCGACGGGGATTTCTGTGTATCTGCGGCCATACTGGCAATCGACATTGCCACGACCGTGATCATCGCAACTGTGAGTGTGAGGCGAAGCGATTTCATGATGCGAACTCCTTTTCTTCGTTCTTGTCTTCTTTTTGCTTTCGGGCCGTTGGCGGCGGGAAAGCTGATTCCTCGCCGCTCAGTGTTATACTTAACTATAACACTATACACCTTGTCAAGCACTTTTTCGGTTCGTCGCAGCGGGATTTGCGCCTGCACAAACACTGCTGATCTCGGGGTGTATGCCCGAGTTTCGCGTATCATGTTTCCAACCAAGCAGTTCAAATCTATTTCGAAAGAGACGCAATGACTGACCTAGGTGCGGTACTAGCGCAGCTGAAGACAGAACGTGCGAAGTTGGATAAGGCCATCACGGCCCTGTCCGGCGTCGTAGGAGCCCAAAGTGGAGGCGGCGGAAGCCGCAAGAGGACGCTCTCGGTTGCCGCCCGGCGAAAGATCGCCGCGGCTCAACGCGCCCGATGGGCCAAGGTGAGAGCCAAGAAGGCCGCTTAGGCGCAAACAAATGAAACAAGGGCGAGGCCCGCTTTTACAGCGGGCCTCTTTCTTTTGTCCGCTCGTCGCCGCGGACGAACTGGACGATCGATTGATCTCAGTAGCGTCTTCAATTCCGTCTTGATTTCGACCTCATTTCGTTGAGGCGACGAAGTTCCCCGGCGTGTGCAGCGCTTCCGCCAGGTCTGCCAGGAACGCGCCCGCCCGCGCACCGTCGACCACGCGGTGATCGCAGGAAACGGTAAGGGTCATCATGGGGCGGACGACAACTTTGCCTTCGAGCGCAACCGCACGGTCGGTAATCGCGCCAACGGCAAGGATGGCCGCCTGCGGTGGCGTAATGATCGCGCTGAAGCGATCCACTTTGTACATGCCGAGATTGCTGATTGTGAACGTTGCGTTGGCAATATCAACGGGACGCAACTTGCCGGCGCGGGCGCGCTCCGTCAGGTCACGGCGCTGGATTGCAGTATCGGCGATCGACGACGCGTGCGCGTTGGGGACGACTGCCGCAACTACGCCGTCATTCACTGCAATGGCCACGCCCATGTTGACATAATCGTGAAGGTGAATTCCGTCGGCAGTCCAACTCGCGTTCAGTCGCGGATGCTTCAACAGTACGCGTGCCACAATCGCGATCAGCAAATCCGTGTGCGTGATACGAACCTGATGTGTTGTTTCTATCTCGGCAACAACGCGATCGCGATAATCGTTCAAGTGCGTAGCGTCGATGTCACGGCTCACGAAAAAGTGCGGAACGGTTGTCCAACTCTGCGCGGTTCGCTCGGCCATGATGCGGCCGAAGGAAGAGGGCACTTCGATAGCACCTGCTTGGTTTTTGCGGGCGCTGAGCTCGTTCATTACGGTCGAAGCTGCCTGCACATCCGAGGCAAGAATCTCTCCGTTCGTGCCTGAGCCGCGGACACGAGCCAGATCGACGCCAAGTTCTTTCGCCAGGCGCCGGGCTTTGGGAGAAATTCTTGCGCTCGCTTCAGTCGAAGAAGCAGGGCCGGCTGCTATCGCAGGTGTAGGCTGCGGATGCGACACGGCTCGCGCCTCGGGGGCTGTTCCAGATCCATCTGCGGGCGGCCGTTCGCCTGGCGCGACGATCCATGCAATCGTTTGCCCGACCGGGATTTCTGCGCCCGCTGAGGCTTTGATTCCGGCGAGTACGCCATCTGCCGGTGCTTCGATTTCAAGCACGGCCTTGTCGGTTTCGATTTCGAGCAGCGGCTCGCCCTTCGCCACGCGATCGCCTTCCTTCTTCCGCCAGGCAATGAGCTTGCCGGTATCCTGCGCCATTTCAAGAGCGGGCATGACAACGCTGAAGGGCATAGGCAATGTGTGAGCTAGCGGAGTTTCTCACCACGGAGATACGGAGTCACGGACAATGCTGGCAAGCCATCTTTGACTTACTCTGTGCCTCATTGCCTCCGTGGTGAAATATGAGCCAGGCGTTTCCCGAGACGTATCTAACGCGTGACTGCGACGCGCTCGGTTTTGGCACTGGCCTCGATCATGTCGAGCACGCGCTCGCTGGGAGCAGATTCACTTTCACGAGTGGTTGGCAGCGGACCATTGACGGTGAAGTAATGCGCACCCGCAACCAGCAATTCTTCGGCCGGAAAGCGCGTAATCACTTCATGGCCAGTCGGCGTCACCACGATTTCTTCTTCAATGCGCGCGGCGCTCCAGCCGTCGCTCGAAGGCCAGAAGGTCTCGAGAGCGAACACCATGCCGGGCTTGATCTCCACCGGATGATCGAACGACACGAGCCGGCTGATCACAGGCTTCTCCCAGATCGCGAGGCCGACGCCGTGGCCATATTGCAACGCGAAGCACGCTTCTTCATTGGGGAATCCGAATTCTTCCGCCTTCGGCCAAACCGCGGCGATCTCCGCCGTCGTTCGTCCAGGACGAACGAGTTCGATCGCAGCGTCGAGATAGTCGCGGCAACGCTTGTAGGCATCGACCATCGCGTGCGACGCGAATCCCACGGTGAAGCAGCGGTAGTAGCAGGTTCGGTATCCCATGTAGGAGTGCAGGATGTCGTAGTACACAGGATCACCGGGGCGCAGCACGCGATCAGAGAAAACGTGGGGATGCGGATTGCAGCGCTCGCCGGAAATTGCATTCACGGCTTCGACATATTCCGAGCCGAGATCGTAGAGAACTTTGCTGACGAGCCCGACCGCTTCGTTTTCGCGCAAGCCGGGCTTCATATGACGATAAAGCTCGTCGTAGGCGGCGTCGACCATCATCGCCGAGTGATTGAGCAGCGCGATTTCATCCTGCGTTTTGATCACGCGTGCCTCGGACATGAGCGCCTGGCCATCGACGACTTCGAGTCCTTCTTTCTGCAGCGCGAATAAAACTGGGGGCTCGATGATGTCGATCCCGACCGGCTCTTTCTTCAGACCGCGCATTTCGAGCTCAATACGAATTTTCTTGGCGACATCCTCGGCGCGGCCCATCTCCGGTGTCATTGCGCCACGCAGCATGGAAATGCCCGGCCGGGATCGTTCGCCCAACCAAGGACAATTCAGCTGGTGGTGCTTTGCCGCCGATCCGAAATCCCACAGGATCGGCTCGTCATTTTGGGGAAGGAGCGTAAACCGGTTGGCCTTATCCTGTGCCCATGTGCCGATGTGCGTCGCCGTCAGATAGCGCACGTTGTTCATGTCGAAGCAGAGGAGCGAGCCCATCGATGACTTCTTCAGCAGATCTTTCGCCTTTTGCAGACGCTCGCGACGCAGCCGGTCGAAGTCGATCCGGTTCTCCCAATCGACGGCCATCGTTCCGTAAGTTTTGAGTGCCATAAGAACTCCTTAGCGATGAGCAATGACCTATGAGCAGTGAGCGAGCGTTTTCGGCTGTTGCTCATGGCTCATCGATCAAAGCTCATTTTCTGCACATCTCGCGTGCGGCCGCCACCACGCCTTCGTCGGTCGGCACAGTCACATCTTCCAGAGGCGGCGAGAACGGAATCGGAACGTGCATCGCTCCCATGCGCTTTACGGGCGCATCCAGATCGTAGAATGCCCCTTCGGCAATCACCGCCGCAATTTCCGCAGTTGCCCCGTAGCGGCCATAGCCTTCATCGAGCACGATGGCTCGCGAAGTTTTCTTCACTGAATCGACAATTGTCTTTTCGTCGAGAGGCCATGTCGTGCGCGGATCAACCACCTCCGCGCTTATGCCTTCTTTTTCCAGCAGAACCGCAGCGCCGAGCGCGACTTGCACCATGCTGCTGGTTGCCACGAGCGTAATATCGCTCCCAGCACGTTTCACGTCGGCGACCCCGAAAGGAATCGTGTAATCCTCCTGCGGCACCGGACCTTTCAGCTTGTACATCATCTTGTCTTCAAAAAAAACCACCGGATTGTCATCGCGAACAGCAGTCTTGAGCAGTCCCTTCGCGTCGTATGGAGTCGACGGTAGTACGACTTTTAATCCCGGCACGTGGCTGAACCAGGCATGAAGCGACTGCGAATGCTGCGCCGCGGAGCGCCGTGTTGCGCCCAGAGTCGTGCGCATGACCATCGGCACTTTCCAGTGCCCGCCCGACATGTAGTGAGCTTTGGCGGCCTGGTTGACCATTTGGTCCATGGTCAGCGTGAGGAAGTCGCCAAACATGATGTCGACGACGGGACGCAGGCCGGTCATCGCCGCACCCACACCGATACCGGTGAATCCTGCCTCCGAAATCGGCGTGTCGATTACGCGGTCGGAGCCGAACTCCTCTACCAGCCCCGAGAGAACTTTGAATGGTGTCCCTGCTTCTGCGACATCTTCGCCGAAGATGCAGACGCATTCGTCGCGTCGCAACTCCTCCGCCAGGGCTTCCCGCACAGCCTGGGCAAATGTGAGCTCGCGTTCAGGCGTAGCTGTTTCAGGCATAGACGTCCTCGTCTACGTGGTCGACACTCGGATAGGGCGCCGCAACTGCAAACTTCACCGCGCCTTCGATCTCAGTGCGAGCCTCCACTGTCATTTTCTCCAGCGCCGCCGAATCCGCATGCCCTTGTGCGATCAGCCAGTTCGCGTGCAACTGGATGGGATCTCGCTCTTTTTTCCAGAATTGTTCTTCCTGCCTGGAGCGGTAGTATTCGCGGTTGATGTCGCCGACGTGATGTCCGCTGTAACGATAGGTGTCAGCCTGCAGAAAGGCAGGTCCGTTGCCCGCCCGGGCTCTTTCCACCAGACGCGCTGCCACATCGTGTACGCGGCGAACGTCCTGCCCGTCGATGGCGACTGCTTCCATGCCAAACGCCAGGGCACGGCCCAATATCGTTCCCGCCGTGGTCTCGCTGAAATGCGTGTATTCGTTATAAAGATTGTTCTCGCATACGTAGATCACCGGCAGCTTCCATAGCTCCGCCAGATTCATGACTTCGTAAAGTGATCCCTGGCCGAGTGCGCCTTCGCCAAAAAAGCAGATCGCCACGCGCCCATTTTTCAGCCGCTTCGAGGCAAAAGCGGCTCCCGTGGCGATACCGACACTTCCGCCCACAATCGCGTTCGCCCCCAGATTGCCCGTCGCCGGATCCGCGATGTGCATCGATCCGCCTTTGCCTCGACAATAGCCAGCTTCTTTGCCTAGCAACTCGGCGAACATGCGATCTGGAGAAGCGCCCTTGGCCAGGCAGTGGCCGTGACCGCGATGGGTGCTGGTGATGTAATCATCGCGGCGCAGAGCTTCGCAGATGCCTACCGCAACCGCCTCTTGTCCGCTGTAGAGATGAGCCAGCCCCGGCATCAGAGCGCGCGTATAAAGTTCGTTGACCTGTTCTTCGAACAGGCGAATTCTGACCATCTGCCGGTAGGCGCGCAGCCACTTTTCCTTCTCTGTCGATGACTCGCGGCCAATTTCCGGATTGGACGCAGCCGTAGTCACTGCTTCTTCCCTCCCGAAGTTACCGGTGTCGAAACGCCCGACATGGCGGCCAACACATCGAACACACAAGCGAAGTCATACTTTGTCCAACCCATTCCGCGGGCGGCTGTCAGGAATTCGTTGCTGACCGCCGTGGTCGGCAGCGGAACGTCGAGCTGGCGGCCCAGTTCCATGGCCAACACCATATCCTTCTGCATCATGTTGACGTCGAACCAGGCTTCTTCCGGTTGCTGCAGCACAAACGGACCACGATACTTGACCATGGGAGAGGCGATCGCGCTGTTGACCAGCACATCGACGGCAACATCGCGCGCGATTCCACTCTTTTCCGCCAGCAGCACTCCCTCTGAAAAGGCAAGCATCTGCACCGCCAGGCTCAGATTGATCGCGATTTTCATTGACAGAGCCAGTCCGTTATCGCCGACGTGGGTGACTTTCGGGGCGATATCGAGCAGCAGAGAATTGATCTTTTCGAACGTGTCCTTGCGGCCGCCGACCATCACCGACAACTTGCCTTCCTGCAGTGTGATCACGCTGCCGGAAACCGGCGAGTCCACCATGTCCGCGCCGCGCTCGCGCACCTTCGCCGCCATCGCGCGGCTCGCCGTGGGACTCACGGTGCTCATGTCGATGAAGATTTTTCCTGTGCTCAGGCCGGCCAGCAAACCATCGGGGCCTTCGGCGATGGCAGTCAGAGCAGCGGTATTGGTCACCATCGCAAAGATGTAATCTGAGTTGGCAGCGACGGCGCGAGGAGAATCTGCCCACTGCATGCCTTTCTCCAGGAGCCACTGAGCCTTTGATCGCGTTCGGTTGTAGCCGGTCACGGTGTGACCCTTGGCGAGCAGCCGATTCACCATCTGGCTGCCCATCACCCCCAGACCAACAAAGCCCACCGTCGCCATACCCCAGACTTCCTTCCGAGTTTTCTTGCTGGCCGCTCCGCAAGCGATCTGCTAATTCGTGTTCTGCTTGGTTGAAGTGCGTTTCGCCGCCGGCGCCTGGCTGTCCTCGCGGACCTGCTCGAGATGCGCCTTCATCGCCGCCCGCGCCTTTTCCGCGTCGTGATGTTCCACCGCTTCGAGGATTCGCTTGTGATAAATCTGCCCGCGCTCCGGTCCACCCGGAACGCGAAAAATCCGGATGCGCTGCTCCCGCAGCAACCCCACAATGGAATCCAGCAGAGAAAGAATCAGCGGATTGGCGGCGCCCTCCGCCAGTGCCAGATGAAAATCGAGGTCCGCTTCGATGTAGGCGTCCGGGTCGTGGCCGGCTTTGTCCATGACGGCAACGGCCTCTCGCATGGTTGCCACTTCCGACTCCTGGATGCGCGACGCTGCCAACGCGGCAATCTCCGGCTCTAAAATCGCGCGCACCTCCGCCAGATGCGCTGAACCTTCACTCTGTCCGATCTTTACCATCAGATCGAGTGACTGCCGCACCGCCTGCGTGGTTCCATCGGTGATGAAAGTTCCGCGCCCGGAATATGCTTCGACCAGACCTTTCTCGCGCAACGCCTTGACCGCTTCGCGCACCGCCGTGCGGCTAACCCCAAACCTTTGCGCGAGATCGCGTTCCGCGGGAAGCTGATCACCCGGTTTCAATTCGCCTTTTACAATGGTTTCTTCGATCTGCTGGACGATCTGCTCGTAGAGACGTGACGTGCGAACCAGTTTGTACAATCTACCGCCCCCCGCACGAATCGTAGAAAAGCCAACGGACGTACTGGCTTTGGTCTGGTTACTATACCGCATATCCACAGCGCCAGCGTGGGTTTGTGGGAAATTCGTAAACGATTCCGATGGCAGCATTGGCATTAAGGTATAGTGGTATGACCAATCTACTGGGACTGGCGCTTCCGAGGCAAAGTCGAAAAATGAGCGCAATTGGGACTGTTTGCACTTGGTCTGGGTCTACCCGTTATCTACAGGTTATCCCTCATCCCAGGAATAAGGAATTTGCTTGACACAGTTTCTCGGATGATGGTATGGCTGTCGGACCAAAAGATGGAGGCCGCTCTATGCCATCCTGCCAAGTACGCCTCGGTGTGTCCCGCGACGGCCGTTTCACTGCAGCGCTGACGCTTTTTACAGTTTTCCTGGTTCTCCTTCTATCTTTGCCCGCACTTTCACAATCTACGTCGGGCCGTATTCTTGGCACCGTGACCGACCAGAGTGGTGCGGCCCTTTCGGGCGCAACAGTGGTAGTCACAGATCTGCAGCGAGGCAGCTCGCGCACCGTCACCACCGATCAAAGCGGATCTTTTGTCGCGCCCGATCTTGAACCCGGGTCTTACAAAGTGCGGGTCGAGGCCAAAGGATTCAAGACTGCCGAACGTCCCAGTGTTCAAATTGAGGTCGCGACCGACGTTCGGGCCGACTTCGGCCTTCAGCCCGGCCAGGTGAATGAAGTCGTGACCATCACCGATGAGATCCCTCTCGTCAATACCACCTCCTCCACACTGGGCGGCACACTCAGCAATCAGGAGATCAATGACCTTCCGTTGAGCGGACGCAATTACGAAAACCTGCTGCAGCTTCGGCCGGGAGTGATGCGTTATCCGGGTGGAGGATTCTCGACGACGAGCGCCAACGGTCTGCGCGCAGAGGACAATGCGTATTTCGTCGAAGGGCTGTTTAACAGCGAGCCTTATTCCGGACAAGCCATCATCAACGGCGCCGGGATCGCCGGCGACTCGGCCACCATCCTGCCCATTGATGCCATTCAGGAATTCAATGTGCAACAGAATGCCCCTGCTGAATATGGATGGAAACCGGGAGCTGTGGTCAACGTCGGCCTGAAGTCGGGCACCAACAACATTCACGGAACTGCTTTCGGTTTTGGCCGCGATGGCGACACACTCGATGCGCGCAACTACTTCAATGTCGCGCCCAGTGCGAAGCTGCAACGCACTCTGGAGCAATTCGGGGGCAGCCTCGGCGGCGCGATTACTAAAGATAAGGCGTTTTTTTTCGGGGCCTATGAAGGCCAGCGCTACAACGTTGGCAACTCCTACGGTGGCGTCACCAGCCCGTCGATGGCGGTAATTCCCCTTGCCTCGGGTGTGGCGGTGAACTGCACGGCCCTCAGTCTGGCCGCGGAAGACTGTGCCGACAGCATTCCCAATGCGATCGCCGATCTCCAGGCCAACGGCGTCGCCGTCGATGCGGCAAGCCTCAGTGTTGCCGGTTGCGCTCTCTCTGGCGGTACGGTCACTTGTAACGGAACCGGATTCCCCCTCAACAATTCTCAAAGTATCGACATTACCAACGGATTCAATAATGTCGTACATTCCGACAATCTGGTCGCGAAGCTTGATGATCATCTCAACGACCACCACAGCATCGGCGGTGAATACTTCTTCGGGAACAACTCCGGCACGGTCGAAGATTTTCCGGAGCTGCAGCAGAAATGGCTTTCTGACATTCACACCCGCGCGCAGGTCATTGGCGGAAACTGGGTGTGGACGCCCACCGCTCGTTGGGTGAACGAAGCGCGCTTTGGCTATAACCGTCTCTATCAGCCTACGCTGCCCGGCGATCTCAGTACTCCGGCGTCGGCTTACGGCTTGAATACCGGCGTGAGCGGACCCGAGACAGGTGGGTTGCCGCGCATCGGCTTTGGCGGATATTTCTTCCCCGGCCTGGGAGGATTCAAATGGCCGAAGTTCCAAGGTCCCGACTCCATTACGCAGTTCGTAGATCACATCGCCTACACCGCCGGCAGGCACGCTCTGAAATTCGGCGGCGAAATCCACTACAACAAAGTCACCAATGCAGCCTACGGCAATGCGCGCGGCAGCATCACCTTCCTGGGCGGCGTCGCGCTTGCTGCTTCCACTCCTCTTGAAGATTTCCTTGCGGGCCAGCCGTTCAAGTCTTCCGTCGAGGTCGGCAACCCCACGCTCCATCTGCATAACTGGGCCTACGCCGCATTTTTCCAGGATGACTTCCGGGCGACGAAGAATCTGAGTCTCAATTTCGGAGTGCGCTACGAATTCAGTTCCGTTCCGCAGGAAGCCAACAATCTGCTCGGCAACTTCGATCCCAGCGTCGGAATGGTGCAAGTCGGTCATCAGATCAGCAGCCTTTACAATCCCGACCACACCAACTTCGGCCCTCGCTTCGGCTTCGCCTGGGATATTCTCGGCAACAATCGCACGGTGTTGCGCGGCGGCGGCGGACTGGTGTACGAAACCGTAAACTGGCAGTCGTTCATCGCCTTCAACAATGCCTTCGGCCCGGGCAGCGTGCCGACCGGCGCCCCGATCGACGCCGCCGGCGACACTTCCGGAGGCACCATCACCACCGGCAACGTCACGATCAAGAATTTCCTGAACGCTGTGCCGTGGGACACGCCCAACGCACCGCTTTACGGTGGCGATACTGTCAACTGCAACAATAGTCCCTGCCCCATCATGACCGTCGACCGTGACCTGACAACACCCTACGTCTGGAATTGGACTCTGAACCTGCAACATGCGTTCACGCCCAATCTCTCTCTGGAAGCTGCATATGTCGGCAATCGCGGTTCAAATCTCACCGGCATTCGCGACATCAACCAGCCACCCGTGGGATCAGGCTGGCCGGCGGCCAATGTTGCGGCATGCACTGCGCTGGCGCTCGCTGGAACGGCGCCGTTCCCATATCCGACGGGAACGCAAGCAGTTTGTCAAACGGCACCTGAAAACGGTCCGTACGCAACTCAGTTCCCCTATCTCGCCAATATTTTCCAGATGGGAAATATTTTTCGCTCGAACTACGACGGGTTGCAGCTCACTCTGAATGCCCGCAATTACCACGGTTTGAGCATGGTGGCCGGCTACACGTATTCGCACGCATTCGATGATGTAGGCGCGAACTGGGACTTCGGTTACGGTTCCGGGTTGCCCCAGAACGCATACAATCCCGGCGCCGAGTACGCCAGCAGCGACTTCGATATTCGCCAGCGGTTCACGCTTTCGCTCACATACGCGATTCCCGGGCGCAAGGGCTTCGGTCAGGCGCTCGAAGGCTGGGAAATCAACTCGATTACCACGATTGCTACCCCACAACCCTGGGGTCCGATGGATGAAGGCACCGATGCCGCTGGCATCGGCCCGCTTCCCGTCAGTCCGCCCGCCAATACCCCGATTCGCTGGAGCTTTTATCACGCAGGAACAACCGCGCCCGGCAATCCGAATGATTTCAGATCACAAAAAGCAATGGGACTTCCTCACTTCGCTGGAAATGGCACGGTGTCGGATCCAAGTGCGAGTACGGATTGCAACAACACCGCGCTCGCCGTCGACGGTGGCAGCCCGGGAGCCTCGACGGAATCGCTTGCCTTCTTCGGTTGTTATGAAAACGGCAGTTCCGTCATGATCCCTCCGCCGCTTGGCCAGTTCGGCAACATGAGCCGCAACATGTTCCCCGACACGGGATTCAGGAACTTCGATTTCTCGGTCGCCAAGAACTTCCACCTCGGCGAGGCGAAGCGTCTTCAGTTCCGCGCCGAGTTTTTCAACATTCTGAACCACCCCAACTTCGCCAATCCTTACGGCGGGCAAAACGGCTACGGCTTGAACGATCCTTCGGTGCAGCCCTTCGGTTGCGGTTGCGCGACACCTGACATCGCGGCGGCCAATCCCGCTATCGGCTCAGGAGGGCCGCGCTCGATTCAGTTAGGCGCAAAGTTCGTGTTTTAGTTTCGACCGCATCGACCCACAGCCGGACTTGTTCGGTCCGGCTTTTTCATTCATGGCGCTTTACGGAATTCGAGAAATGAGACTTACCATGATGTCCAGGCGATTTCAGTTCGCGTTCAATGCGCTTCTGTTCGCTGTTGTAACCGCGTTCATGGCATCGGCACAGGAATCTGCTCAGCCCGGGGAACGTCGGGAACGCACCATCGACGAAATCAAAGTTGAGGCCATTCACCGCGCCGAAGTCGGCCAGTATCCGCTGATCGGCCTCGATCCCGCCGACGTGAAAGAAGCATTCGAGACCATCCACACGGCCGACAAAGACGAGTGGGCGGCCGGATTCATGCGCGTGGCCGACCGCTATTTCAACGAAGCCAAGTCGCTGGAGAAATCTGATCCGAAAAAAGCCGACGCCGACTACATCCGTGCCTGGCGCTTGTATTCTTTCGGACGCTGGCCCATTCCGGCCTCGCCCGGCAAGCAGCGCTCGTATGAAAAAGCTCTCGAAGCTTTTCTCGATCACGCCAAGTTTTTCGATCCGCCGCTTGAAGTCGTGCACATTCCATTTGAAGGCAAGGAAATCATCGCCTATCTCCGCCTGCCCAAGAGCGCCACCGGCCCTGTGCCCATCGTCATCGCCGTCAATGGACTCGACAGCCGCAAAGAAGATCTCACCGAAAGTTTCAGTGCGATTCTCCCTTTCGGCATCGGATATCTCGCAGTCGACGGCCCAGGCACGGGTCAGAATCCCATCAAGGTCAGCGAAACTTCCGATCGCATGTTGTCGAAGGTGATCGATTACGCCCAGTCACGCCCCGAGATCGATAAGACTCGCATCGCCATGCACGGAGTAAGTTGGGGCGCATATTGGGCAACGAAGATGGCGATAGTAGAGCGCGCTCGTCTGCGCGGATGCAGCGCGCAATCGCCACCCATCGATCATTTCTTTCAGAAAGAATTTCTGATGACCTCACTCCTCGGCAATCGTGAATATCTGTTTGATCAGGTGCCGGCGCTGATGAATATTCTGGATGGTATTCACACGCTCAACGAGATGGGCGACTACCTGCCTCGATTGTCGTTGGTGCATCAGGGTCTGCTCGGCAAGCCCATGGCGCCCATGCTCATCCTCGCGGGCGTGAAGGACACGCAAGTCCCCATCGATGATGAATATCTTCTGCTCAGCAAGGGGGACACGCCAAAAGTTGCCTGGATCAACCCTTCGGGAGGTCATCTCGGCAGACAGGTTGGCGTTTGGCCTGATCCGCGAATCTTCAAAGAAGTGATCATCCCGTGGCTGGTGAAAACTTTGCAGTCGCCAGATAAGCCCTTGTAAGCGGCACAACAAGGCGCCACAATGTCATGTTCCAGTCGCGCCCCTCATGACTCTGGCGTTAACTGGTCTTTGTTTGTTCTTTCTTGTGAATCGCAAACTTCTTCCCGTGCCAACGTCGTGATACATGAAACGCTGTATGGGCACTGAAGTACGGGGTCATGCAATCTGTAGGCGAAGTCAACCAAAATGTGCTGTACCAAAATCCTGATGGCCGATGGGACCGATGAGCATCAAGCACGACGATAACGGTCTGCTTAATTCGATCGACATTCCCATAATCATCGTCAGCCGCGAGCGCAGAGTTGAGCGCATCAATCGCGCTGCCACGATCGTTCTTGGCCTAAGCGGCGGTGATGTCAACGAGTCGCTTGCCAGCATCTTTCCCGGAGTGGAGAACCTCGACGCGCTGTGCGCGCAAGTCATGGCGGATGGTGTCTCCTGCCGACAGGAAGCGTCCCGCGGGGACCGAACTTTTCTTCTTCACATAGCAGCCCACCTCGCCAGCGATGGCCAAATGCTGGGAGCGGTGCTTGCGTTTTCCAATGTCACGTGGTTTCGCGCCAGCATTGACCAGGCGGTTTACGAACGGGAATACACGGAGGCGATCCTGAACGTGGTGATCGATCCATTGCTGGTTCTCGACGAGAAACTGCAAGTGCAGACCGCGAATCGAGCATTCTACGAGCTGTTCGCGATTTCCTCGGACGAGACGCAGGCCATCTCAATCCGCAAGTTGGGTGACCGGGTATGGGAAGCGTCCGAGGTGTGGGACTCGCTGAAAACGATTCTCTCCGAGCATCCTCAGTTTCACAGTGTCGAAATCGAGCGCGAGTTCCCCGGCCGCGGTCGCAGAACGCTTCTGCTGGATGCCCGCCGGCTGACGCAAGCCGGCAGGCTGATCCTTCTGACCTTGCACGACATCACCGAGCGCCAACAGGCGGAACGAACAACTTCATTGTTGGCCGCCATTGTGGGATCTTCCGATGATGCCATCGTCAGCAAGAATCTCGATGGCACGATAACCAGCTGGAATAAGAGCGCCGAACGGCTGTTCGGATATACAGCAGAGGAAGCGGTCGGGCGGCACATCACTCTCATCGTTCCGTGGGATCGACGTTCGGAAGAAGACGAAATTCTACGGCGTTTGGCGCGTGGTGAACGCGTCGACCACTTCGAGACTGTCAGAAGACGGAAGGACGGCTCCACGCTGGAGGTTTCGCTTACGATCTCTCCGGTCCGCGATGGGACCGGAAAGGTGGTGGGAGCATCGAAAGTTGCCCGCGACGTAAGTGAGAGAAAACGCATTGAACGAGCCATGCGCGAAAGCGAAGAGCGATTCCGCGCTCTGGTGACATCCAGCTCAGACGTTGTTTATCGCATGAATCCTGACTGGAGCGAGATGCGGCAGCTGGATAGCCAGGGATTCATCTCCATCTCCGACACGGGCAAGCTGACAAAAGAGTGGCTGAATGAATACATTCACCCGGATGACCAGCAGCTCATGTTGCGGACGCTACGCGATGCGGTGCGGAAGAAGAGTACGTTTCAGCTTGAACATCGCGTCCGGCGCAAGGACGGACGCATAGGCTGGGCCAACTCACGAGCGGTTCCACTGTTTGGGGCAAACGGGGAAATTGTGGAGTGGTTTGGCGCGGCCACCGACGTCACCGATCGAAAAGAGTCGGAAGAAAAGTACCGCCAGTTAGCCAAATCCCTCGATGCAGAGGTCCGCGCTCGCACCCGTGATCTTGAGGCGCAAGCGAAGCAGCTGAGGGAGCTCTCCTGGCGCCTGCTGCGAACGCAAGAGGATGAACGTCGGCATATCGCGCGCGAATTGCATGATAGCGCAGGGCAGACGTTAACCGTGCTCGGCATAGGTCTGGCGCAGGTCCTGCAAGAGACAGGACGGAGAGCGCCCGAAGTGGCCGCCAAGATCGAGCTGGTACAGGAAATGGTGCAGCAGCTGCATCGGGAAATCCGCACTGCTTCCTACCTGCTGCATCCGCCGCTGTTAGATGAGACCGGGCTGCATTCCGCCCTAAGTTGGTATGTGCAAGGGCTTGTGGATCGAAGCGGCCTCGACGTTCGTCTCGAAATTCCCGAGGACTTCGGAAGACTGCCGGGGGAAATGGAATTGGTCATCTTCCGGTTGGTGCAGGAATGCCTGACGAATATTCATCGACATGCGGAAAGCAAGACCGCTTCGATCCGAATGAATTGCGAGGCAACTCAGATCACGATCGATATCCAGGATCAGGGCAAGGGCATGTCTGCCGAACGCCTGGCCGAGATTCAGGCTGGAAACTCAGGTATGGGAATCCGAGGGATGCGGGAACGTCTAAGTCAATTCGATGGAACCGTGACTATCCAGTCGAATGGTTGTGGAACACGCGTTTTGGCGATCATTCCCGTGCCGAGATCGAATGCAGCGAACGAGGAAAAAGCCGCCATGCCGCTGCCGACAGCAGTCTGATCATCGGTGGGATTCCAGCATACCGCTCGTCATTTGCCTGCTCCGGCGATGTCCTCGGGCGTGTTCAGGTTGCGAAACATATTGGGGGAAAATCCGGCTAATTCCAGTTCCGCGTGACCGATGGAACACACACTCCCATTCTCGAACAACGCGTCGATCTTGTAGCGGCCGGCCTGCAACGCCGCTTCTGCGATGTCGGCAAAGTCGCGCCGATAGACGGCGCAAAGCGGCTGCCAGTGCTCGTGGGGTCGCGAGTCGGTGGTTGGCGAAGCACTGATTGGCGAGAAATTGTTCGTTGAAATTTCAGCGCGTGACATTTGAGTGCGCGGTGCGGTCACCATCGCTCCGGAATCTTTCGCGCGCGTGATCAGAAACTGCAGCAGCGCGAAAGAGACAAAAGGCAAATCGACAGCAAGCATCAGATTCAGGTCGTTCTGCGAAGACCGTAGCGCGGCATGAATTCCGCCGAGCGGCCCGCAATCGGAGAAAAGGTCTTCCACCACTGGGGCAAACGCGGCAAACTTTTCCGCGCTGCCCACAATCCGTACGTCGGAAGTTACGGACCGCGCGACCTCCAGAGACCGCGCCAGCAGGGTTCGGCCCTCGAGCGCGACGAAGGCTTTATCGGTGCCCATACGGGTGCTCTTGCCGCCGGCCAGGATAAACGCCGCCACATCTGACAGATCACTTGCCACGCGGCGATGATACATTGCCGATTGACCGCGCCTCCGGTCAGGCGCAAACTTTGTGGATGCGGATGATGCACCATCCTTGGCTGCAGGTCGCGCTCGCCCTGCTTGCTGGCTTGCCGTTGTGTGTGGGCCAGCAGGTGCCGAATCCGCCCTCTTCTCAATCATCCGCGTCTCATTGGATAAACTCCGCCATTGACTTGTCGGTGGTTGACTCCTCGGGGGCTCCAGTTCCTAAGACAGAGATCACAATCGTGGATGGGGCTGGCGAGCAGATCGCGAATGGAAAGACGGACCGGCGGGGTGAGTTCTTAGTCGAACAAGTTCCGCCGGGTGCCTACAGGGTGACGGCATGTCTTGGCGGGTTCAAAAAACAGGCGGCGACCGTGTTGGTGCGGCAAAATTGGGTTGCTGAAGTAACACTCAAGCTGGAGGAAGCAGCGCTCAGGTTAGAAGATGTACCGAGGTCGGATTTGCAGATTGGCGAATCTGATTTCGACTTAGTGGTCACAGACGAGAACGGCGCGATCCTTCGGAACGTGACGATTTCCCTAATGCAGACAGCGACAGGTTTCGTCATCCGGCGCAAGACGGACCCGAGAGGTGGCTTTGAAGCCTACGGATTGGCTGCCGGGGAGTATTCCCTGACCATCGAGGCGTTCGGCTTCCAGAAGATCGAACAGCATCCGCAGCTTGCCACCGGAGAGCACCAGCACGTCGCCGTCGCGATGCACGTTGCGAAAGTCGTGTACGAGGATCCTCCGGGAGCGCAGGAGATGTTTCACCCAGACGTCGCAAGGCTCGATTCCGAACTCCTCCCATATACGGTAATGAAAGGAGAATCCGCCGTCGATCTGGTAGTCAAAGACGAGGCATCTGCCGTGATCCCGAACGCCAGCGTGACCATCACGCAGATCAGCTCCGGGGCCGAAATACTCGGCGAGACGAGCACGAACGGCCGGTTTAGCGCCGACGAACTTGCGCCGGGCAAATACGTTTTGACTGTACACATGAACGGTTTTGAGAGTCTTCGCACCGATTTAACGTTAGACTCCGGTGCGACGCGAAAGATTTCCGTCACCTTGCACGTAGACAAGACGCCCAACTATGTGCAGACTCCCTGAGTCGTCCCCATCCCTGACGCGACAAAACTAGCAAAAACAGCGAGAATAATCGCATGGGACCTTCCCCCACCAACCCCAGAGCCGGATCGGCACGCCTGAATCAACTGCGGGAGACTTTGGGTCACGTGGGCGCGTTCGGGCGAGGCATCTGGCGATATTGGCGCCTGGGCGCACCCGCCCCCAGGAGCAACTATGTCGTGCAGAAACTCTTTGTCGCGACCAACGGCCGCTCCAATGACTTCCTCTTTCGCATTCTCGAATCGCGGCGAAAAGAATCGAACCTGGAGCTAGGTTGGGAGGGCGAGTCATTGCTCAGTCCTGCGGGCATTTTCGACCCGAGCATCGACAGCGTAGTCCGCACGCTCAAAGAAGACGGAGTTGCCGTCATTCCGCCGCGGCTCACGAAAGGGGCGATCCAAAGTCTCTACGACCTTGCAGTTTCATGCCCGCTCAAAACGACAACCTTCGGCGCCTTCGCCCCAGGTCAGGCTGCGGAAACGCAAACCACCATCCCGATCGTCGATAGCGGCACGAGCCACGGCATCGATCCCTCGAATCCGCGTTACTCGGTCTACACGGTTCCGCGCGATCTGCTGCTGGAAAATCGCATTCTGCAATCTTTGCTATGCGACCCTTATCTTCTCGCCGTCGCCACACGCTATCTCGGAGTTTTTCCAGTCATTACCAAGCCTGACCTGTGGTGGGACACGGATTTCCTGCCGCCGGGTCTTCGACCGCGGCCATTTCATACCGATTCCGGCTGCCTGCGCTGGCTGAAGGTGGGCATCAATCTGACCGAAACATTGATCGAGACTCCTCACTTTGTCTACGTCAAAGGCTCGCACAATCCAAATAAGGCGATCCGGCCTCTGACCAAGCGGCTGATGAGCCGGATGAATCTCAGCGACAAGGAAGTGGAAGAGTTGTGTGCAGACAGGATTGTTCACGTAACGGCTCCTGCCGGATCGATCACCCTCGCCGACACCCGCGGCATTCACAAAGGTGAACTTTCCCTCCGTGGTCACCGGCTCATTCTCTACTTTGGCCTCGAGGGAAGCGCCTTCAACAACATCGATGGCATGATCCAACTGAACAAAGTCGGAAGTGAACTGGAGAAGGCGATGCGGGCCAGACCATTCAGCTATCAATTCTTCCGGACGACACACTGACGACGCACTAGAGTCGTTTAGCAGCCCGCACGGATCTAACGTCCTGCATTTGCGTGATTTAGCTTTCGCTGCGATCCTCGCACCATTCCTCACTTGCACGAAAGTAACCTAGCGAAAGTTTCCTCTACGGGCGATGATGGGCCTGCGTCCGAGGGTTTCACCGACCCGGAAGTCATCATCATGCCGCAAAAATTCATGGATGTGCTTATGCTTGGGCGCTGCTCCCACGAGTTTTCCTGGCCGCGTCGCGGCTCCGACGGCAACTATTACCAGGTCTGCCTGCTCTGCGCCGTGGAATACAAATATGACTGGACGACGATGCGCCGTACGGAGCGTGTCGAGCATGCCAAGCCCGAAACGGCCGTGCGCCGCAGCCATGCGCGGGAAAAGCGGCCATCGTGGGTGCCGCGGGCACGCCGGTTGAAACTCGACATCCCTTTGCGCTATCGCGTCAACAAGACCAGCACGTGGTATGAAGGAATCATCGAGAACATCAGCCAGAGTGGCGTTCTGTTCAACGGACCGCAGCCGCTTCCCATCAACGCGCTCATCGAGATGGTGTTCGAGATGCCGGAAGAAATCTCCGGCCAGAAGAACTCGAACGTAGTCTGCCAGGGCCGAGTGATGCGGACCAAGGGAACGCCCGAACCCGAAGAAGGCGTGGGATTGGCCGCCTCCATCGTGGATTACAAATTCATTCACTAGCTGGGCGAACCGGATCATCCAGCGATTCACTAAGGGCAGCCCATCCCACCTAGCAGCTAGACGCAGATTGCCATAGCCGCACGAACTTGGCTCGCGGTAAGGCGATGAGCCACGACTCGGCGTGATCCGGCGCGTTCCGCAAAATCCCATCTCGTTTCTCGCTTCGAGTACACTCTTTTATCGCGATTCTTTGTCGGCCACGAATCTTCATCTCAAAGCATGGCAAGCCTGACTGCATTTCTGCACACGAAGAACGACGCCTTGCGGCTAGGCCGATGCCTGGAGACGCTCTATCCATGTGATGAGATCGTGGTTGTCGATCACGCCTCCGACGATGAGACGCTGCAGATCGCGAGGGAATACGGAGCCCAAATTCTTAACGCGGGCGCTACTTTGCAGCCTCGCCCGGGTGAGTGGATCCTTTGCCTCGACCCGCGTGAGTCGTTGAGCGAGAGCCTGGCCGCGAGCCTGTATGAGTGGAAACTGCAATCGCGCGCCGACGTACCCGCTTTTTCCGTTTTTCTTCGGGAAGAAACTGCCAGCGGCTGGATTCAGCATCCCGCGCCCGAGACACGCCTGGTTCCCTCGGGCTGGACGCGCTGGCACGATCGTCTGCCCGCCACCGAACCTTCGGCGCCCGCACTCGAAGGCGGCTTGCTGCGTTTTACGCTCCCGTAACGGGAACTATTGCTTCCACTTCGGCTGAATTTTCCACTGATGAGTGACGGCGGAGCGTGATCCTCGTCACAGACGATTGCCAGCTTTCTCCCTACACTGGCATGTTGTCGCGGTGCGGGCCTCTTAGCCCGGGAGATGGTGCTCAGAAGCTGGGTGGCCCAGGAGAGAAGAACATGCGTGTATTCAAATTCATCAGTGTAGCCGTCATTCTAGTTGTCATTTCTGCAGTGGCTGTTGGGCAGACCCCGGCGCCGACTCCAGCCTCAACCACCGTAAAACACGTCCCGATTACCAATGCTCCATCGAATTCCGGCAAAGAGATGTTCAAAAGCTATTGCGCGGTCTGCCATGGTGCCGACGCCAAGGGCAACGGTCCGGCCGCATCCGCCCTGAAAACTGCGCCGCCAGATCTCACGGTGCTTGCCACCAAAAATGGCGGAAAGTATCCCGCTGCGCACATCTCAGCTGTGATTCGAGGACAGTCAGCCTTGGCCTCGCATGGCAGCCAGGATATGCCGGTGTGGGGTCCGCTATTTTCCAGCATCAGCCAGGGGCATGAGGCCCAGGTGCAGCAAAGAACCTCGAACCTGGTGGCCTACATCGGGACGTTGCAGGCGAAGTAGGGTTCATTCGGGTTAGGGCGAGCGTTTGATCGTTCGTCTGGCCGATACCACAGCCCCACTCTTCAGCGATCTTGAAGGGTGGGGCAGCGCCTTAATCGCGCGGCACGGCAGCGCCCGATTCGCCGACTGCGATGGCCTTCCGGCCGTGCGACCTATCGCTCTTCCCACGAAGAGTCAGTGGCCCAACGGACAGTGACTTCAGTACCTTAGTGCTCCTCCGCATTGCGGTTTTATAATCCATTGCAGATCAGCAAGTTTCCGCGTTCTTAAGGACAGATTCGCGTCTCGATCGAGTTACGTGGCTGACGTTCTGGAACGTGGACAGCACGGCATTCGTCGAGATCGACCGGACCGCATGGACCCAGTTTACGCAACCGCCATTTTTCTATTCGGGCTGTGCTTTGGCAGCTTCCTGAACGTGTGCATCTACCGGCTGCCGCTGGGATTGTCCGTGGTGACGCCGCGTTCGGCCTGTCCCAAGTGCCAACAGCCAATCGCGTTCTATGACAATCTGCCGGTTGTGAGTTGGCTCGTTCTGCGTGGCCGCTGCCGCCATTGTCAGACAAGAATTTCGCCGCGCTACCTGCTGATCGAGCTTTTGACGGGCGTTCTCTTCCTGTCCTGCTATTGGCACTTCGGCCTGACGCTGGCCACGCTGAAGTATTGCGTTTTCGGATTCCTTCTGCTTGGCCTCATCTTTACCGATGCTGAAACCAAGCTGCTGCCCGATAAGCTGACCCTCCCCGGCCTGGCCTTGGGCGTAGTGTTCAGCCTCATTGTTCCGGTGAATGATCTGGCATCGCAGTTTCTTCCCAGCCTGGTCAATCTTCCCTTCAGCGCAAGCGTCGCAATGCGGCTTCTGTCGCTGCTGGATTCACTGCTGGGCGCGGCGTTGGGCGCATCGTTCATCTACGGTGCGGGCGTTATGTATCTACGCTGGCGCGGAATCGAGGGCATGGGCTTTGGCGATGTGAAGTTGATGGCCATGGTCGGCGCTTTTCTTGGAATCAAGCTGACCATCTTCACGATTTTCACGGCGTCGCTGGCGGGGTCGTTCTTCGGGCTCTCGGCGGTGATCATCGTCTGGCTGAAGCGCACGCGTCGTTTCATGAAGCGCCTGGCCACAGCGCAGGCAGCACGCCGGCGCGCCTGGCAATCGGCGCAAATGGTCTATCGCTATTATCAGATGCCGTTCGGCGTGTTTCTCGGCAGCATGGCACTCGTGGCGTTCTTTGTCGGCAATCCAATTCTCGGATGGTACAGGGGGCTCTGGTGAGACTGCCTCCAAATCCGGTTCTGCTGCGCTTCGCCATAGTGCTGATAGCAGGAGCGGTTGCCTTCCTGCTGGTAGTTATCGTGATGCGGTTGATGCGCAAGAAAATTGCCCAGGACTCCGATCTTACGGGGGGAACTCCGGCATCTCCCGATGCACTGCCCATGCATCTTTACAACACAGTGATCCAGCAGCTCAAACAGCAAAAACATGAGCTGCACGTGCAGTCGAAAGCCGAACAGAACCGGGCACACATTACGGAAACGTTCAGCCAGGCTATCCTGTCAAATCTTTCGAGCGGTGTGCTGGTGTTCGGATCCAACGGGCTCATCAAAACCACGAATCCGGCGGCAAAACAGATTCTCGGATTCGCCTCCGCTGCGGGGATGAGCGCCAAAGATATATTTCGCGGCACTAGTGTCATGGCGAAGACCGGCTCTGACACTGGGGATGAGCCGGTTCGGCTCGCCGACGAGATTGAAGCGGTGCTGCGCGAGGGCAGCGGGCGCCGTCAAGTTGAGGCGGAGTACACGACGCCCGCCGGTGCGAAGCGGTTCATTTGCGTCACCGTTTCTCCGGTGCCGAGCGAAGATGGCAATCTTCTCGGGGTCGCGTGCGTGATCAGCGATCTCAGCGAAATGGAACGCATGCGGCGTCAACAGGAGTTGCACGAAGAGCTCTCGGCCGAGCAAGCACTGCACCTGCGAAATTCATTGGCCACCATTTCCGGTTACGCGCAGCAACTTGCGAGGAGTCGCGATGTGGAGTTGGCAAATCGTCTGGCCAACGACATTGCGCATGAGGCGGAAGAAATGGATCGCAGCCTCGGTGAGTTTCTTGGCGCCCGGCGAGCGCAAAGTGCAGCCGCAGGATCGGGCTCCTGAAAAAATTATTGCACGTGATTTCCAGCACCACGACCATAAAAGAGGTGAGCACTATGAAACGAACGGCATTTACTGCAATCGGGTTGGTACTCGTTTGGAGCGCTTTCGGGCTAATGGCGGGCGCGCAGAGCCAACCTGCCGCAAGCGCGCAAAGCACCGTGTCTTCTTCGAACTCAGGATCGTCGTTAGGAGACTATGCCCGGCAGATTCGAAAGGACTCGGCCGACAAGAGCAAGCCCAAGGTTTTCGACAACGACAACTTGCCGACCAACGACAAGCTTTCTATTGTAGGATCGACGCAGACACCCACGACTGACAACTCATCTGGGGCCGATACCACCAATTCATCTTCCACGGAAAACAAGACCTCCGAGAGCAAGGGTGACGGGGACAACAACAAATCCGGCGCCGAGAGGGCTGCTGCAAAACCCGCTCCTCCGGCTACGCTTCCCGAAGACGAAGCTGCTCGGCAGGCCGCCATCAAAGAATGGAGCGACAAGATTGCCGATCAGCAGCAGCAGATCGATTTAGCCGAGCGCGAACTCAACATTCTGCAGCGCGAATACCAACTCCGCGCGGCGGCCATGTACGGCGATGTGGGTAACCGCTTGCGCGATTCGACCGACTGGGACAAGCAGGACGCACAGTATAAGCAGCAGATCGCCGACAAACAAAAAGCTCTGGACGATTTGCGGCAGCAATTGAACGATTCGCAGGAAAATGCCCGCAAGGCCGGTGTGCCGGAGTCGCAGCGCGGAGCGCAATAGAGAATTTCTTCCAGCTAGCAGAAAAAGTCGCGGACAAGAAAAACGAAGCGCCGGATGAACTCCGGCGCTTTCCTTTAGCGCATTGCTTTCAGCCGGCGAATCTGCTTCAGGTGATGCAATCCGTGCGTCAGGTGGAACGCCTTCCATTCCCTGGCAGTGAGGGGGCCCAGGACCGGGTGGTCCAGCAACTGTCCGCGCCCAAGCTTGCCCTCGCAATCGGAGAGGACCGCGTCCATCTCGCCAATCTTTCCCACAATTTCGGACAACACTTTCTCGGAGGGCAATCCGCGCGGCCGGGCCATCTTGGGCGATTCCCTTCCAGAGGGCATGTGTCTCAGCCCAATCACCACGATTTTGGCCGCGCGTTGCTTGAGTGTAGCGGGCGTGATCGTCGGCTTACCCGCCGCCATGAGGCGCTCGAATCCTTTGATCGTTCCGGTATATGTTAGGTAGAGATGCTCGAGTACTTCCCCAGCCGACCACTTGCCTTCGGAGTGGCGGCTCAGCTGGTCCGGCGAAAGCGATGCGATCTCCGAGGCTACGGCCTGCAGTAATTTCGTGAGGGGCTCCACGGCGTTACTCACCTTTCCTGTCGCTTCGGGTAAAATGTTGCGCGAACAATAAACAGATCGCGGTTGTCCAGGGAAGGATGCAATGAAAACGCTCAGCCTCATCCATGCGGAGCATAACGCCAGTCGAGCGGAGTTGTCCGGAACGCCTTTCGTTTGTGAGAGAGATCGCCGAATCGTATCGCGAAACCTGCGACTTTTTCCGGGTCTTCTGATTTCCGTTCTCATCGTCGTGCTGATCGCCGGCTTTACCGCGTGCTCGTCCGAGTCCGGCAAGCCGGCTGAACCGGCCAAGCCCGAAGTCAAAGCGCCGGACCTTATCATGGCTCGCTCTGCGTTTCAGAAAACCTATGTGGCAGCTCGCGGCTGGCAGCCGGATGCCAAACCTTATCGATTGGAATCCCTGGTGACGACTGACGGCAACGGCCACGACGGCAAGTGGGCGGTGTGGCGCGGGAGCTTCGCTTCGGCCGCACAGCGCTCCCAGAAGACGTTTACCTGGTCTGGGAGTGCGGCGCCCGGCGCACCGGATCGCGGGGTTAATCCCGGAATCGAAGACTCCTACAGCGCCAGCAATGCCTCAACCCAGGTCTGGGATCCGGCATTTCTGAAGATCGATTCCGATCAGGCCTTTGACACCGCGCAGAAACATGGCGGCGACAAGATACTCGAGAAAGAACCGGACACGCCGGTTTATTACATCTGCGACTGGAACCACAACACCAATCAACTCGTCTGGCACGTTATCTATGGCGCGACACGCGATCAGGCAAAGCTGACGGTGGCAGTCGATGCCTCCTCGGGCGCATTCATTCGGGTGGAAAAATAGCACCCGCGCAACTCACAAACGTCTCTATGGAACCGAGACTTATCGGTCTCCGTTGCCGGCGTTGTCACGCTGGTTGATTTCGGCTTCAACTTGAGAAAGAAACTGATACATTGCCGAGCCCGACTGAACGGCTTGCTTCAACAACTGACGATCGCCATGAAGAGCGATGTCCTGAGCCGAGAATTGCAGGCGAACCCGATCCACCGCGCATTGTGCGCTCAACAACTCCACTTTGGCCGCCGCAAGAAGGGCGGCCAGACGGGGAACATCAACTTGCTTTTTTACTCCAGACATCATTCCAAACCACTCCTGTATTGGGGGCACAAAAGACGCGGGCGGGTTCCGGGAGCCGCTGTTTGGGAGGACTGCAATGCGGTTGCGCCGGAACCCAGCCCTGCGAGGTCAATTGTTGCTTGTAGGTTAATTATACAGCGTTACTTATACGAGGTGCAAGTAATAACGGGCCCTGCGGTTGAATCTAATCCCAGATTTCTGCAATTCTGAAAGGTACCCAGTGCCCAGACTCGCAGACCCATTGCTGGAACGACGTATTCTCGACGCGGCCTCGCGGCTGTGGGCCCGCGGCGGCGAGAAATCGCTCACCATGCGCGCCGTGGCCAAGGCTTCCGGCACCACCACCCCCACGGTTTACGAACGCTACCGCGATCGAGAGGACATTCTGCGCTCGCTGCGCCTGCGCACACGCAACGAACTCTTCGCCGCCATCCGCCGCACCCGTACGCTGCGCCAGGCCGTGCTGAGCCATCTGGAGTTCGCGCTCAGTCACAGCCACGCTTACGAGGTGCTCTTCGACGGCGTGGGCAAGCCCCCTTCGCTGCATGAGCCCTGGCCTTCCTTTAACCTGATTCGCGAGCGAGTGGCCAAGCAACTCGGCGGCGGTCCCCGGCGTTACTCCCGGCTGATGCTCTCTCTCTGGTCGCTGATGCATGGCACGGCCATACTGATCATTCGCGGACGTTTTGAGGGGGCGTTGCGCACGCAGACCGTCAATGCCTGCGTGGACGCCTTCGATGCCATCGTAAACGCGGCCCGCAAGAAATCCATGCCACACTCCGGTCCGAAGTGGCCGTCCAATCTGATTCTGGGAGAAGGCAAGCAGAGCTATGCAGGAAACGGCGGCGGGCGGGAGTCGAAGAAATCCGTCTCCAGACACTAACCTGAAAGCGTGGGCGTTCTCGATTAATCTGACTTGCGAACGATATCAACCGCCCACAAAATCGTGAGCCGCCAGTTTTGAAACGCTACTTGGGATTCTTCATCCGGTCGAGCGCCTTCTGCGCCTCTTCGGCCTCATGCCCATGCGGCAGGATTTTCAGATAACTTTCGTAGGCCTCACGCGCTTCGTCCAGACGATTCAGTTTCTCCAGGCTGCGGGCCAGCCCGAACATGGCGGTCGCATCGTTTTCTTTATAAAGCAGTGCCTCGCGATAGCGGTCTTCGGCGGCCCGGTAGTTCTGGCGCCTGAAATAAAATTCGGCGACTTCGATGTCTTTCGCTGCTTTGTGAGGGTCCCAGGGATGCATCTCGCTCACGTCGCCTGACGAAAGTTCAGCATCGATCAGCGCGGTGGAACTCTGCGGATGTGCTTTGTCGTCGTCAGAGGGTGGACTAAGATCAACCGGCGCGTCTTTGCTCGAGCTGTCACCGGGCGCATTGTCCAGATCCTTCACGTTCACGCGATCGGAGCGCGGCGGCTCCAGATTGGGATTGCGCGCCGTGGAAGCAGCGGACGGCGCGGGTGGCGATGCTCCATTCGATGCCGGACCGGACGTTTGGGATGAAGACGAAGACGACTGCGGCGCTGATGCTTGCGAGTTCGCGGCGGGCTGGGAAGTGCTGGAATTCTGCGCCCAGAAATTCTGCGTAAGGATCAGGCCACACGCCAGAAACGCGATCGACAGCCCGCGACTCATGTCTCTTATTCTACATTCCGCCATGCACCGTGCGGAACGCATCCAGACAACGCTTGGCCGTATCCATCTCCGAGAACCGGCTTCCTTCCTGTTCGACAAGGTAATACTCCACGCCGCCGACGCTCTCTGCGGCTTGAAAAATTCCCTTCCAGTCGGCGATGCCCTCGCCAAATAGCGTCTTGTAGCCCACTGCGGGATCGCGTGACCAGTCTTTACAATGGATGGAGTGAATGCGCCCGGGGTTGGCCCGGATCCAGACGACCGGATCAGCGCCAGCCGCAAGACAGGTGCCGACATCGAGTTGCAACATGATCGAGGGCTTGGTGCTGGCGGCAAGTATGTCCATTGGGCGCTTGCCCTCGACTGCCTTCCACTCCGCGTCGTGATTGTGGTATCCCACGCGCAAGCCTGCGGGCTCGAGTTTTTCGGCGGCGGTATTCAGTTGGTCGGCCAAAGCTTTCCATCCATCCGGGTTCGTTTTCGGATCGCTCCACGCCAGCACCACGTACTTGCAACCCAAAATCTGATTGCGATCGCGCGTCTTCTCGATATTTTCAGCGGCGAACGACGCCGCCCCATTGTGCGTGGAGTAGCAATGAATCTTGAGATCGTCGAGCAGCTTGCGCATCTCGCGCGTCTGCGCGTCGGTCCAGTCATAGTAAGGCGAATAGAATTCGACGCACGCGTATCCCATTTGCGCGACCCCGCGCACGGTGCCTTCGAGATCGGCTTTCAACGCTTCGCGAACGGAATAAAGCTCCAATCCCACAGGAATCGGGCTCTTCATCGCGCCAAAGGCGAGACGGCGAAAGGGCCAGGTCAACGCCGCCGATGCCGCCAGAGACTTCGCAACAAACGACCGCCGGGAGAGATGTTTGGACATGCCAGGTATATTACGCCGGAAAGTAATTATCTAGCTGCTTGATTGGTCAGTTGCCGAATTGGCGGCAAGCATTCTCAGCACCGGACGCTGACTCTTCAATATTCGAGATTCGAGTTCGATCAGTGTAGCCCAGACCGGAGATCCTTCCCACGAGCTCTTCAGTTCCCCTTCCGCCTGCACTTCGTACACGGAAATGTTGCAGGGCACATCGTCACTGCTGTGATACTGCGAGCACAGTTTCTGGACGGTGACGCGCAGGCCCGTTTCTTCCAGCACTTCGCGGCGCAAAGCTTCCTCTTCAGACTCTTTCCAACCGGCAATTCCGCCCGGGAGAGAAAATCCGCGGCCATCGTTGCGATCGATGACCAGAAATTCCTGGTTGTGGCGGATGATGGCGATTGATGCCCGCAGGGATCCAAAGACAGGAAAGCTTCGGTACAGAGCCAGGCCCGTACGCGCCACGATCCAGAACAGGCGACGCTTCAGCGTTTCGCGGATCGGCAACGGCCAAGTCTAGCACGTGAAACTTTCAGTCCAGGCAGATGAATAGTGGGTCTTGAAGATTACGGAGAATGCAATTGCGCAGAAAAAAGCAGGCCGCTCAGGGGGAGGCAATGAGCGGCCTGGTTGGCGAAGTCCTCCGGGGAGGAGGGTAAAGTTCTATGCGACTCGATTACAGGGACGGATTATTCTGTCCAGTTGTCGCCGGGGCGTTCTCGACCGTGTTGGTCATCAAACGAACGTCTACGCGGCGGTTATCGGCGCGGCCGGAAGCCGTCTTGTTCGACTCGAGCGGCTTGTCCTTGCCCAGCCCGATCACGTAAATCTTGTGCGCGGGCACGTTGTATTTCGAGGCCAGATACTGAATGACCGAGTTCGCACGGCGCTGGCTCAGATCGTAGTTGTACTCGGACGAGCCGACCGAATCGCATCCCCCTTCGAGCGCGATGATGTAGCCCTTGGTCGAAGCGATGCTGCCGGCTAGCTGATCGAGCGCTTCTTTGGCTTTCGCCGTCAGGATGTCTTTGTTGAAGCCGAATTTCACTGAGGTCTCAGCGACGGCGTGATAGTTATCCAGATTCGCGACCGTGTTGGTCAGCACATTGACGCGGCCGTTGGCGGCATCGGCGGTCTGTTGCGCCTGATTGGCAGTCTGGCCGGCGGTCTGCGCCTTCTGATCGGCCGCGTCGGTCTTCGAGTTCACCGCGGCGAGGCCTTGCTGCACCCGTGCGTCAACATCCTTGATGTCCTTGGTATTCTTCGCGGTCAGGTCATCGAGTTCGTTGGTCTTGTTGATCAGCGGGGTGGTTTGTTGCTTCACGTAGTTCTTGCTGGCGCAGCCTACGCTGGCCGCCATGCTCACTGCCAGGCACATCACTAACGAAGTGCGGGTCATAAGGTAAGGCTCCTTCATCGAGGTCTGTTGTCTGTTGCGCCTGCGGGGTTGCCGAATTCGAATGCTCACTTCAGGCATTCCCGCGCACAATTGGAAAATCTTGTCCTGGTAAGACGGAATGCTTACGAGTCCCACTGCCACTTTTGCACCTCGCTTGCCATTCCCGGCGGGGACTCACCACGTGCTAAGTATATATTTTTTCAGCGATTTGCGAAAGATTGGTGTGTGGTCCGACCGTTGTGCCGCGCCCTCGCTAAACGCAAAGCTCACACAGGCAATGGAAATTTTATACGGTGCGACTCAGATTCGGGGCTTACGCCTTCATTGAACCCGCGGAGGAAAAAGCAGCGGAATCGGCTCTCTCTTATTGCGACGATAGATGCGGAAATCGCGAACGTCGACTGTAATCAGCATGTGTCGGGGATAAAGCTCACTCATTCGAATCAGGCAGAGGTCGGCCAAATCCGGTTTGCGATCGTCATAGCGTTTTGCCAGCTCAGTCACTTGGCGGAGATTATCGGATAGGTCGAATGCCACCTGCAGCAGCCCGTCCTCGACCAGCGTCAAGACATAGGCACTTGATCGCAACTGAAACGCTGCCTCGGCAAGCACTGCCTCACACGTGAGCAAGGGCTCGTTTACGCGATGGGCTAGCTCCACGGCCCACTCGTGATACCGATCATCGCGATCGCCCGCTGCGACAATGAACCCGGTATCGGCTATGCCCTTCATGTCCGCGAGAAACCCTTACGCGACGAAGCGTTGGGGTCGCCTCCGCGGATTGACCCCAAATGCCGCAAAAAGCGCTGCTTGCCGCCATTCGCCCTCGCAATCTCCAGTTGATCGCGAACGATACGGCCAACCGGAATGCCGGTGCGCCGCGACGTCTCCTTGAGCCAATCCAGCAGCTCCTGCGTAAGACGAATTGTGAGTGTATGACTCATCCCGCACAATTGTAACACACGCGCTAGTTGCGATCCTCCAATAGAATTGGAGAATCGGCGCCCAGATGGATCTCCTCCAGAAAATCCGCACCATCCCCGCCGACCCCGGCGTGTACATGTACAAGAACGCCGAGGGTCAGGTCATCTACGTGGGGAAGGCGAAGAATCTGCGTAGTCGGGTCTCCAGCTATTTTCACGAGGGCCGCTGGGAAGATGCCAAGACCGGCACGCTGGTGCGCGAGGCCGTCGATGTCGACTATATCGTCGTCGCCAACAACAAAGAGGCACTCGCACTCGAAAACAATCTGATCAAACAGCGCAAGCCGCGCTTCAATATCCTGCTGCGTGATGACAAGACTTATCCTTACGTCAAGCTCACGCTGACAGAGCGCTGGCCGCGGGTTTACGTTACGCGGCGTTTACGCAAGGATGGCAGCGAATACTATGGACCTTACTTCCCTGCCAATCTGGCCTACCGCATCGTCGATCTGATTCACCGCAACTTTCTGATTCCTTCCTGCAAGGTTGACCTTACCCGTTTTCATCCGCGGCCCTGTTTGCAGTACTACATCAAACGCTGCCTGGGCCCGTGCGTGAAGGATTTAACGACGGCCGAGACCTATCAGGAGGCCGTGCGCGACGTAAAACTGTTTCTCGAAGGCCGGCCGACCGATCTGGCGCGCTCCCTTCGCCAGAGAATGGAGCAAGCGGCCGCAGCACAGGAGTACGAACGGGCGGCGCGTTATCGTGATCTGATTTCCACCGTCGAGCAGTTGCAGGAGCGCCAACGCATCGCCGCCGCCGAAGGCGATGATGCCGACGTCTTCGGCTATCACTATGAGAATGGCATGGTCGCCGTGAATCTGTTTCACATGCGCGGCGGCAAGATGGTCGATCGCCGTGAATTCTTCTGGGAAGATTTGCCGGAGTTCTGCTCGAGCAATGCGGCTGATACAACTGCATCCACTTGTCATCCTGAGCGGAGCGAAGGACCTACGCAATTTGCCGGTTCCGTCACACCTAACAATTCCGTAGATCCTTCAGCCCGTATGGAAAGCGGGCATCAGGATGACAAGATGGTCGCAGCCCCGAGCTTTCATCCCGGTGAATTCTTCTCCGCCTTGCTCAAGCAACTCTATATCGGCCAGCCTTACGTGCCACGCAATTTGTACGTGCCGGTCGACTTCGAAGATCGTGAAGAGCTGGAAGAGCTACTTTCTGAGCAGAACGCGGGCGAGGGCGCCCGCTCCACGCGCGTGCATATTCTCGTGCCGCAGAGGGGCGAGAAGCGGTCGTTGATCGACCTGGCGGGAAATAACGCCAAGCAGTCCTATGATCAGCGCTTCCGCGTGCTCAAGCCGAACGCGCGCAAAATCCAGGAGGAGCTGCAGGAAGCGCTCAGCCTGCCCGAATTGCCCAAACGCATCGAGTGCTTCGACATTTCCCACATTCAAGGTGCCGAAACGGTCGCCTCGATGGTCGTGTGGGAAGACGGCAAGATGAAGAAATCCGATTATCGCAAGTTCATCATTCGCACCGTGGAAGGTGTCGACGATTTCGCCTCGATGCGTGAAGTCGTCGCGCGCCGCTACAAGCGCATACAGGACGAAAACAAATCCTTGCCCAGCCTGGTTTTGATCGATGGCGGCCTCGGCCAGCTGCACGCCGCCGCGGAAGCACTGGAGTCCCTGGAGATCATCAACCAGCCACTGGCTGCGATCGCCAAGCGCGAAGAGATTCTCTACGTGTACGGACAGGAAAAAGATCCGATCGCACTCGATCATCACTCACCCGTGTTGCACATGGTCCAGCAGATTCGCGACGAAGCCCACAGATTCGCCGTAACCTTTCACCGCAAGCGCCGCCAGATTCGGGACCGGTCGACCGAGTTGCTGGAAATCCCCGGAGTGGGGGCGAGCACCACGCGTCGTCTGCTCGAACACTTCGGCAGCGTGCAGGCGGTAAAGCAGGCGGATGCGGCAGCCTTATCGGCTGTGGTGACGCGCACGCAGGCTGAGGCAATTCAGAATCATTTCCGCAAATAGTTGAACTCGGAGATGCACGCGGTTTCGCTCCTCGCGCGATCGCTTTGCTACACTAGCGGCCATCCTATGAACCGCAGTTTCCTTCAAGTTCTCTCCACGGCCGCGCTGCTTGTGCTCGGCGCGCCACTGATGCACGCGCAGACTTCAGCTCTTCCCGATTACGCTACCCCGCAGGAAAGGCACTTGCGCAATGTGCATCAGCTCACCTTTGGCGGGCAGAATGCCGAGGCCTATTTTTCGGTCGATGGCAAGCAGATTATCTTTCAGTCTTCGCACGGTGATGTGAAGTGCGACCAGATCTTCATCATGAACGCCGACGGCAGCGACCAACACATGGTCTCGACCGGCAAGGGACGCACCACGTGCAGCTTCTTCTTTCCCGACGGCAAAAAAATTCTTTATGCCTCGACGCATCTCGCCAGCCCGGAGTGCCCACCGCGTCCCGATTTTTCCAAAGGCTACGTCTGGGCCGTCTATTCCGGATACGACATCTTCACCGCCAATCCCGACGGCTCGAATCTCAAGCAACTGACCAACACGCCCGGATACGACGCCGAAGCGACGATCTCGCTCGATGGAAAAAAGATCACCTTCACTTCTCTGCGTAACGGTGACCTCGATATTTACATCATGGATGCCGATGGCAAGCACGTGAAGCAACTCACGCATGAACTCGGCTACGACGGCGGGCCGACCTTTTCTCCGGACGGTAAGTGGATCGTCTATCGCGCTTTTCATCCCCAAACCGAAAAAGAAATTGCGGATTATAAAGAATTGCTGACGCAGAATCTGATTCGTCCGACCTCGCTCGAAATCTGGCTCATGAAGCCCGACGGATCGGACAAGAGGCAGATTACGAATCTCGGCGCGGCGAGCTTTGGGCCGGCATTCACCGCCGACGGAAAGAAGATTATTTTCTCATCGAACTATGATCCTGAGACACACGCCACCGGCGGCATGGGAAATTTTGAGTTGTGGCTGATCAATCCCGACGGAACAGGACTCGAGCGCATCACTTACAGCGATGGCTTCGACGGCTTCCCAATGTTCTCTCCAGATGGAAAGAAGTTAGTGTGGGCCTCGAACCGCAACGCCAAGGCTCCGCACGAGACCAATATTTTCATTGCGGATTGGGTGCGGTAGGTGGAGGGAGCTTCTGGCTCTTCTCGGCTTTCATTTTCTTCACGCGCAGAGTCTCATCGACCCAGTGGTCGGCGGTTTCCAGATCTTCTTGGCGAGCTGCCGGATTCTCGCACTCCAAATCGGCTCGCTCGCGATACATAAGGTTCATGTAGGCCATGGCGTCGTCATTGTCGGGGCGCAACTGAATGGCCTTGTTCAGATTGTCGATTCCATCTTCAACGACGGATTCGCTCTTGACCCGCAGTTCGTCGCAGACCTTCCTCTGTGCTGGATCTTTCGCATTCAGCTGTTCCTCCGGCCGCATGCCGAGCCTGGCGCGCGCTTCCATACGCGGCTGATAACTTTGCGTCCAATCGATGACGCCGATCGAGTAATACGGCTCGGGATCGTTCGGATCAATGCTGGAAGCCTTCTGGTAATACTCCTTTGCCTCCGGGAATTGCTTCATGTTCAGGTACAGGTAGGCGATGCCTTTGCTGCTGTTGAGTTTTGATTCGACTGGACCCTCCATATCGAGCACATGGCGATACTCTTCGATGGCGTTTTCGGCGAGGGCGTTGTTGTCCGGAGAGTCGACGCCGGGAATGAATTGGCTTACGTACGTTGTTGCCAAATACATGTGGGCGTTGACCTGGCTGGGATCGAGTTCGATCGCTTTCTTAAAGTGCTGAATGGCTTCCTCGTAGTGCGCGGCTTTGTAAGCGTCAACCCCTAACTGGAGTTCGCTCCTGTAGGTCTGGGCCAGCGCTGGAGCAAGCGACAGGAGAACAAAAGCAAAACTCAGGAGGCATTTCGAACTGGATCTCACGTGCGCCTCACTTCGTCGTTTACGTCACATTGTCGTCTGAGTTGCACGGACGCGCAAGCTGCGCTCTTCTGTCATTAGACACCGGCGATAACGGATTTGTCCCCTGTGTTCCCGTGGTCGTTTCATGGGCTCGCGAGGTTTTCCCGGGGTAGCGTTCCACTAAAGAAATGACCGGCTTGGGAAGCGTGATCAGCGCTTCTTGCTCACCAGCCATCCTCAACCGCAGCGCCAGCCAGATTACGCACGCGATCATGCCGCACCAGCCGAGGATCCGTACCACGGTCGCGATCTTTGTATCGTAGGGCAGAACGCCAAGATCGGAGAAGATGCGGAAGAAGTCGTGTTCGGCGAACTCCGGATCGCCGGTGGTGACCAGCGGCAATATTTGAGCACGCGCGTCGGCCATGTACTCAGCCGTGTCGATCCAGTTCTCGAAAAAAAAGAAGAGACAGAAAATGAAGCCGGGACTCTGGCGCTCGGCAAAGAAATACGCCGCCAGAAAAAACGGCACCAGCCACTGCAGCAGCGTCCCTCCCCAAAGCCCGAGCGTGGGCCCGAACCAGCCGAATAAGTTATGACCGCCTTCGTGAACAACCAGATTCGCGTTGTGAATGAACAGGGACGCGGGCGACCGCCCAAAAGCGTAGAAAAGGAACCCAACGTAGAAGATCAGCCAGGCCGCAATCGCCTGACGAGACACGGGCTTCCACTTTCGGTAGAAGCAGGTACCGCCGAAGATCGATTTCAGCCAATCGCCCATATTCGTTGGCGATTCTAAAGCTCGGCTGGCTATCGGAACAGGTTACGAATGTGCGCCGAGCGTCTCCCGCAGGCTTTCAGACTCAACCTGATTAGAGACGGCATTCGAATCTCGGATCGTGGCCAAACTGTACTTCTTTCTTACGGCGGATTTTTCGTTGCAACGGATTTCTTGTTACATTGTTTGCCAAGGTAATGTTTGGCAAGTAACGTTTAGCAAGCCATCGTTTCATCATGAAGCTCACCCAATGGATCACCGCGATCGTTCTGCTGCTGCTTGTAGCCGCGGCGGTCGTGGGTCTGATCAAGACGCGCGAGTTGCCCGCGGCCAACGACGAGGCGGGTACGTCTGCGAAGGCCTCTGGACGGAAAATCGCTGCGGCACCGCAGCATGGCCTCGTCGATCAACGCCCGCTGCAAACCGCGCGGCGCATGGGCGCAATGGCGGGAACCACCGAGGAGCAGATCCTGGCACGCCAGGCCGAAAAACTGGGCGACCACGAAGTGGACCTGTCTTTCTTCGACGCGCTGCGCACGGCTCAGCTAAATCCGCCGCCGCTTTCGCCTGAAGCGAAAACCATTGCCGCGCGCAAGGCCAAGTCTGAGCAGGCGGTTGAGGAAGATCAGGAAAACCTCGCGCTGATCACCCGTAAGCTGGCGTCCGCTCCCGCATCGCAAAAGGACAACCTGCAGGATCAACTCGATGTTGCCAAGGCGCAGGCCGATCTTGACCAGGACGAACTCGACGACGCGTCCGGAGAGCTGGAGCAAGCCGGCGGCGATCCACAATCGAAGATCAAACGACTGCAGGCCGAACACGAGTCCAGCGACCACAATGCCGCCGCCGTCGGATCGGCGGTCAATCCGCACGAGGCCGACTACCAGGCGCGCACGCTGCTCAGCGTCTTCCGCGCGTGGCAGGCTTTGCGCGAAAAGAAGGCGGAACTCGAAGCCGCGCGCGAAGAGACCGTCGAAAAGGTTGCATATCTGCTGAAGAAGCATAACGACCTCGCCGCACAAGTGGAGAAGGATAAAGAAAATCGCGAGGCCGCAAAACAGCAAGCGAAAGGATTTGCCGCAGGCAACAAAGCTGCCAACCGCGAAGAATCGAAGGCTTCGGCGCAGGCCGCGCTGACTACGCTCAAGCAGTACACTCTCGATCAGAAAAATCTGGCCGATCGCGGGCGCCGTCTGCAGGACGAAGAAGATCTCAACGACGTTTACGCGACCTGGATTGCGCTGGTTGAGACGCGCGAACGCACCGCGCTGCACCACCTGATCGAGGCGATTCTCTGGATTCTTCTGACTCTGCTCGCCGTCTACATTGCCGATCGGCTCATCGAGCATCTTTTCACCGGCATGTCGGCCGAGAACAAGCGAGTCGACACTTTGCGGACCGTAGTGAAATTCGCGGCGCAGGCTGTCGGGCTCGTTGTAATCCTCTTCATCGTGTTTGGCATGCCCACGCAAACCACGACCGTGCTCGGACTCGCCGGCGCCGGCCTCACCGTCGCGATGAAAGATTTCATCGTCGCCTTCTTTGGATGGTTCGTGCTCATGGGCCGCAACGGCATCCGCGTGGGCGACTGGGTCGAAATCAACGGCGTGGGCGGAGAAGTGCTCGAGGTCGGCCTGCTCAAAACTGTTCTCCTCGAAACCGGTAGCTGGACCGACGCTGGACATCCCACCGGACGCCGCGTTTCGTTCGTCAACAGCTTCGCCATCGAAGGGCACTTCTTCAACTTCACCACCTCCGGCCAATGGATGTGGGACGAACTGCAGATTCTTATTCCCAGCGGACAGGATCCGTATCCGATCATCGATGGCATTCAGAAGCTGGTGGAGCGCGAAACCGCAGTCAACGCTGCCAAGGCCGAAGCCGAGTGGCAAGAGGCGACGGCAAAGTATCGGGTGCAGGCGATCTCGGCCGTCCCTGGCATCAATGTGCGTCCGACCGCGGCCGGCATCGAGGTGCACGTCCGCTACATCACGCGAGCCAACGAACGGCACGAATCGCGCAAGCGTCTTTATGAAGCCGTGGTTGATATGATGCATGGACGGCACGAACACGTGCCGGCCTAGGGGTACTCACGCCAGCCACGAACGAAAATCCCGGCACGCTCATCGTCACCGGCGCCAGCCGCGGCATTGGCGAAGCCGTGGCGCGACTCGCCGCCGCACGCGGATGGTCGGTCGCGCTAAATTTTTCTTCGGGACAAGCCGAGGCTGAGACAGTCGTTCGCGAAATTTGCACCGATGGCGGCCGCGCGTGTGCAATTCGAGCCGATATTTCCCGCGAGAAAGACATTGTGCAGATGTTCCAGACCGCCGAGCGCAAACTGGGCCCAATCAAGGGACTGGTCAACAACGCGGGCGTGACTGGCGGATTCTCCCGCGTCGAAGACGTCACCGCGGAGGCCATTCAGAAAACATTCGCCGTCAACGTGACAGGAGCAATCTTGTGCGCACGCGAGGCCGTGCGCCGCATGTCCACCAAGCGCGGCGGGACTGGAGGGGCGATCGTGAACATTTCTTCCCGTGCGGCGGACACGGGATCGCCGGGCGAGTGGGTCCACTACGCCGCGTCGAAGGGCGCAATTGACAGCTTCACCGTCGGACTGGCGCGCGAAGTCGCGACCGAAGGGATTCGTGTGAACGCCGTCGCTCCGGGATTGGTCGACACCGGGCTGCACGCGGCCAACGGCGAGCCCGAACGCTTGCAGCGCCTCATGCCATCGATTCCGATGCAACGCGCTGGACAGCCAAACGAAATTGCCGAAGGCGTTGTGTGGCTGCTCTCACCTGCGGCATCCTATGTGACGGGGGCGATTTTGCAGATCGGCGGCGGAAGGTAAGATTTTGTCGCTAGTCGTTAGTCGTTAGTCCCTGGCACGTGGTCGCGCGATTTCTTTCCTGAGATAATCCTTCGTTTTCTGTGGCAGCTTCGAGGCATGCAGAATGTCGCGCAAATGTGCCGGTGGGATTCGCCGGGCGAATTCGAGCGCCCGCGCCAGCGGAGTGTGCGCATTTCGCAGCAGAGCGATCCGAACCTCCGATCGCGGCGACCATTTTGTGTGGCGGCTCACTGCCTCGACAAATGCTGGCGTCGTATGCGCTCGCTGCAAGGCGTTAACGACTGCGGCTTCCGTCACGCGCGGATTTCCCACCGCCGCCTGCCACACGCGCGATTCTTTATCGCTTAACAATGCGGCAGTAACCATGGCCGATCCTCGCCGCGCCAGCGAAATGCGCTCACCCAGGCTGATCGAAGCCAGTCGCGAAACGAGTAATTCATCGGCAACGCGCTTCAGATCGGCCGGAGCTGCAGGCAGCAGCGAAAAATGCATCAGATCGAACGTATAGAGTTCGCGGATCAAGCGCAGTGCAATGCGGCGAGGAGTGCGGAGATGCGCGGCCACCGCGATCCTCACCTTGCGCGACTTCATCGCGCCCGTGTTTCGGGTGATCCCATCGACTTGCGAAACAGTTAGATCCGCTTTCTTAAGCAGCGAGAGAACCGTGTCTTCGTTGAGAGTAATGGCCTCATCGGATGCAATCCTTCGTTCGGCGCCGGAAGGCGCAGGTGCGGATTCCTGGCGCACGTTTCTTTCCCAATGGGTAGGTTCGCGATCTGTCATCGGCCAATATCGTTCGCGTGTGCGCGCCGAGCCATGCGCAGCGCCCCCTGCACGGGATCAACGATCTGCGGATTGATCTCAACGCGTGGGTCCATGCGGCGCAGATCATTGCAAAAATCTCCCCGGGCAACGGCCGAATGACGAAAAACGCCGCCAGTCATGGTCACGGGAATCTTCGCGGGAGACGAGTTTTCCCTCGGAGGAAAAAGGCGACAAGCCACAATGCCCCCGATCCGGGCCAACTCCAGTCCCGCTCGCCAACAAACATCTGCAGCAATCGGATCCTTACTCGCAGCGACTGCGGGAAACAATGCCGCGAAATCGGGAGGAGGAACGGAATTCGCGACACGAGCCAGGTCGATCAGCGAAGTCACGCCCCACGCCTTGCAGACTGCAGCGGCGAACTCGTTCTGCAGATACTTCTCGGCCGGTTCAGCAGCATCATCGCTTGCCTGCAGAATCGCGCTTACCGCTTCTCGTCCAATCCAGTGCGCCGAGCCTTCGTCGCCGATGGCGAATCCCCAGCCGCCGGCGCGCGCCATTCGTCCCTTCGCATCACGACCAAAGGCGATCGATCCCGTGCCGGCAATCACGATGATGCCGGGCCCATCGCCGAATGCAGCCTCGAGCGCAATCTCCATGTCGCCGACAACATCGATCGGTGAGGGGAGAATTTCAGCAAGAATGCCGCGGACTACTTCAGCGAGTTCCGGCCGCGCGGCCCCAGACCCTCCGACGCACGTATGCGAGACCTGCTCGGGCGCAATGCCCGCGGCCGCGCACGCCTGGCGCACCGCTTGTTGCAGCGACGTCCGCGTCTGCGCCTCGCCCACGCGAACAATATTGCTTGGGCCGGTTGAAGCGGTCGCGAGAAGTAGCGACTCATCGCCGACGGCGCAGATCGTTTTCGTTCCCCCGCCATCGATGCCGAGAAAGTAGGTCACGAGGTAGTTCTAACACAGCCGCAAGCCATGAGTTTCTGAGTTTCGCGCTCACGTTACTGAACCAGCACTTCGACCGCAAAGCTGTCTCATCGCTCATAGTTACAGATCGCAGCCCATGACTCCACTCTCTCACTCGCCTGCGAACACAATTCCCGGCGATAATGAGGACTTCCTGATTCCGACCGCATGGGCCTAAACCGACTCGATTTCGGCATCATTGCCTTATATCTGACAGGCATTACCCTATTCGGGCTGCACTTTCGCAAGAAGCAGCGCTCGCTGCGCGATTACTTCCTGGCCGGGCGCGAAATTCCCTGGTGGGCCATCGCGCTCTCCATCGTCGCAGCCGAGACCAGTACGCTGACCATCATCAGCATACCCGGGCTCGCCTACGATACGAACCTGACTTTCTTGCAAGTGGTCATAGGCTACGTGGTCGGACGCATTGTCATCGCCTTCCTTCTGCTGCCTCATTATTTTCGCGGCGATCTTTTCACGGCGTACGAACTGATCGACCGGCGATTCGGCCCCAAGCTGCGCTCACTCACCGCCGGACTCTTCCTGCTTACCCGCGCCGCGGCCGAGGGAGTCCGCGTCTATGCGGTTTCGATCGTCGTCTCTATCGCGCTGGGGACCGGTGAACTCGCTTCGATTGCGATCATCACTCTATTGACGCTCATCTATACGTTCGAAGGCGGACTCGCTGCGGTGATCTGGACCGATGTGGTACAGACCGCAATCTATGTCGGCGGCACGCTGATTGGCATGGCAACGATCCTGCATCTTGTGCCCGGCGGATGGACTGCGATCCACGCTGCCGCAGCAAGTGCGGGCAAGCTGCAGGTGTTCGATTTCCGTGCCGGTCTTCGGCTTCCCTATACATTCTGGTCGGGCGTGATCGGCGGCACGTTCCTGACCGTAGCCAGCCACGGCACGGACCAACTGATCGTACAGCGGTTGCTCGCGGCGCGCGGGCAGAAGCAATCCTCGACTGCGCTAGTCACGAGCGGTGTTGCGGTTCTGTTTCAGTTCGCGCTGTTCCTGATTGTCGGCACTATGCTGTGGGCGTACTACGGCGGAACGAGAACTCAGTTTTCCGGCCCCGACCGCATCTATCCCACATTTATTGTCAAGCACATGCCGCATGGAATTTCGGGACTGCTGATCGCCGCAATTCTGGCTGCGGCGATGTCGAATCTGAGCGCGGCGCTGAATTCGCTCTCTTCGAGCGCCGTCATGGATTTCTACGCTCGCCTGCGACCCGCGACGGACGAGCGCCAACGCATGCGCCTGGCCCGCACCGCGACTTTTCTTTGGGCGCTGGTTCTTTTCGCGCTCGCGGTCATCGCTTTGCATCGTACTGGACGCGTTGTCGAAGTCGGATTGCAAATCGCTTCCGTCGCCTACGGAGCACTGCTGGGGGCATTCCTGCTCGGCGTGCTGACGCGTAGAGCCAATCAGAGCGGCGCCATGGTGGGGATGTTCTTCGGCTTCGCGGTCGAGCTTTATCTGTGGCTCTGGACCCAGGTGCCATGGACATGGTGGGTCATGGTGGGCACCGCGGTCACATTCGGCGTTGGTTGGGTGGTGAGCGCAATGCTGACCACGTCCCAAGCGCAAGAGAATCGCTGAGACTTTCCTCGCAGGGTGCACGACTTTAAAGTTAGCCAATCGCCCGGCGGGACTCCCAGTAATCCTCGAATCTGCCACTCAGCTCACAACAGCGGAGGGCGATGATGGTATTAGCTCCGCGCACCGTCCAAAACATTCCAGACCGCTTCAGCCGACCCAAGACAGTTTTACAGCCTGCCTCAATGACTCCAGAGCCCACGAATAGGCCCTGTTCTCGAAACTTGGGATAGCGCATGCGTTCTTTATTGGTTTCGAAGTAGTTGATTTCCGCGCCGATCTCTTCTGCCAGGTCGGGATGAGCAGTTGCCGCTGCGCCCAGTAAACGGATTAACGCCTCAATGTTCCCATCGTCGAGCTTATCTTTCCTTACCATTACCCAACGCCTCTGGGTGGGCGAATCGTGGGGATAGACGTTGGCCGATAAATCCCAGAGGTGCTGGCGGGCGTGATAGAGATCCACAATTTGGACGGCCCCCGGAAAGTGCAGTTCTGCCTGGTTCCATATCCATTCGGCTCCGTCCCCTAACACCACGCGTTGTGCTGCACGGGCCCAGCCCCTCCGCCAGGCTTCGGCATACAGCCGCCGACCGAATTCCTCGCAGCTTTCGATCGCGCCCACATACGTGGTCGAAGCTTCGTCCCGCACCGGATAGCCTTCGTCGTCCACGCTGGTCTGGGTGAAGACACATCCCAATTTTGCTTCCCGCGTGTGCGCCGGCTGGCCGTCCCGTTTCCCCGCGCGACCGGCACACTCCTTGCGCACCACAGGAAGTCCCGTGCCGTCCATTTCCACATACAAAAGGGGAATGCGCGGTCCGATCGGGATGGGTAATTCCAGCTGCATGGCTCGCTTGCGCTCCGGCTGCTGACGCCGTTCAATATCTGCTCCGATGGCCTCGGCCGTGCGCTCGACTGCCTTCGTCGTGACCGTCAGACCGGCCAAAAGCTGCAGCTGTTCTCGCCCGCGATCGAAGGCAGCTTCTTGGCCGACAGCCGCCATCATCCGGCGCACACCGGGCGATAGTTCCGTGTTCTCGATATCGAGATCCGCATCCCAGGGAAACTGGCCATGATGGCAGTACGCGCAAAGATAGTAGGGGCGCAAACAGCGAGCTTCCCCCACCACGGTCACTAGGGACTTGGAGCGCAAGCCGACATACTGGGCGGTATGGCCGCAGGTACAGGGCATCTGCCGCTGCTTCGCGCCGGGAGCATCGAATTGCAGCAATGCGGTTAAGGCCATGGCCCCGGCCTGATGCACGCTCGCCCGTAACGCGAGCTCGACAGCTTCCAAGTCCAGGGTTCCGGTCTTGTGTTGCTCGGCAAAGACGCGGGTCAGCAGCAGGTTTATTTCCCGCGTAACTTCCCGATGGACCGCAGCAGCCGTTTTTTTTCCTGCGGCGTCCAGCCGCCGCCTTCCTCGGCCACCGGACGAAGCGCACAAATTTTTTGGTTGACGGCCACCAATTGCTGGCCGAGCTGTTGCCAGCGCTGAAATTCCGCAACTTCCCGTTGGGCCTTGCGCAGAGCCCCCGGAGAGGCAAAACTCTCATTCACCGTCTTTCCATTCACCTTACGGCTGAGGCGAAACTGCGGCTGGTGGCCGGGATCGTTCGGCCGAGCACAGTGGCAGGTGGCTTTTCCGCAGCGACGCAGGCTGGCCGTAATGGAACCCGGTCGAAAATCGCCCAACTGGAGGAACCGCTGCAGGAGCTTGGTGCGTTCTAGCTCCAACTCGGTGAGAGATTCTGGCACAAGGCATTCTGGCATATTGGGGGTCTCCAACTGTCTGAGAGTTAGACTACTCTCAGAAATATGGCCCAAAAAAGAAAAGCCCGCCATTAACTACTCTTATGTCGCGCACCCTTCCTCGCACGCGATCTTTCCCTCTCGCGTATACTCCTGCATCATCATGTCCACATCCGCGGACAGGCAGGAACTCCGGTCCCATACCCAAACTGAACTCTCGCGTGACTTGGGCGTCAGTCACGCCTCCGCCATCGTGGTAGGAACGATCATCGGCAGCGGAATCTTTCTCGTTCCGTCCGAGATGATGCAGGATGTCGGCTCCGCCAAACTCGTTTACCTGGCATGGGTGGTCGGCGGCGTGTTGTCCTTCTTCGGCGCGCTGACCTACGCGGAACTCGGCGCCATGCGTCCCCAGGCCGGCGGCGAATACGTTTACGTTCGCGACGCCTATGGCCCCACTGCCGCGTTTCTCTACGCCTGGACCTGGTTCGTCATCGCCAAACCCGCCTCGGTTGCGACCATCGTTGTAGGTCTCGTGCGCATTCTGGGCACGTTTCCCATTTTCTCTTTCTTCTCGGCAAAGATTATCTCCACCCCATTCAGCTTGACCTGGGGACAGATCGTCGCCATCTCTGCCGCCATCCTCATCTCGGTCCTGAACTATCTTGGCGTGAAGAAAGCCGGCGAGTTTCAGCTGATCTTTACCCTCCTGAAAGTCGCGATCATCCTAGGAATCGTCGTCATCTGCTTCGGCGGAGCCGGTACCATTTCTGGCACTGGATGGAGCAATTTCGCAGGAACGTTTTCCGGCGCCAAGGGAGGAGTCGCCGGATTCATGGCCGCCCTGGTCGCGACTCTCTGGGCCTATGACGGATGGAACGATCTCAACATGGTGGGCGGCGAGATCAAGCAACCAGAGCGTAATATTCCCATCGCCTTGATCGCCGGCGTCGCCACTGTGGGAGTGCTTTATGTGCTGGTCAACGCAGGCGTGCAATACGTGCTTCCCGCCAACGCCATTGCAGCCTCGCCGCGTCCCGCATCCGACGCGGTCGCCGTGATCCTGGGACGCTTCGGCGCCGGCATCGTCTCGGCGGGAATGGCGATCTCGCTGCTCGTCACTTTGAATGGGACGATCATGAGTGGAGGGCGCGTTCCCTACGCAGTAGCGCGTGACGGATATTTTTTCCGCGCGCTCGCGGAAGTGCATCCGCGGTTTCATACCCCGGCAAACGCGATCGTCGTGCAAGCCGTGTTGTCGATTGCACTTCTGTTGTTGGGCGCAAACTTCGGCCAGCTTTTTTCCCTCGCAATTTTCGCCGAATGGCTCTTCTATATGATCGCGACGAGTACCGTCTTCGTCTTTCGCCATCGCGAGCCTGATGCGCCGCGTCCCTATCGCATGTGGGGATATCCTGTCGTACCCGCAATTTTTGTGCTGGTCGCCGCGGCACTACTGGTCTACACCTTCAAAAACGAGTGGCCGAATTCCGCCTATGGGGTGCTGGTAATTCTGGCTGGGCTGCCATTTTTCGCCTATTTCGCGCGCAAGAAAAAAGCCTGACAGTTGGCCGTCCGCGGCGCGCACCTGCCGCATTTCGGTCAACGTGAATCACTTAATGAGACGCCTTACATCATGAGAAAAATCTAACCGAGCCTTTCGTGTTTTCTTACCTGTTTTGCCCGATATCTCCCGCTGGTATCGCCAGAATGGCCGTCCCGCGCCCGTTCTGGGCCGGTCTCACAAAAGGACCTGCCCCGGGTTACTTTTGGTCAAGAGCCGTGGACACGTTTACCCCCTGTCCTATCTCCCGTATTTTGAAGACTCCAAGAGCCGGATTTCTCCCCACCCGGGCCCAATGGAGCGAAATTAGAATGGCGACACCTTACCGCGGATTTCAACTCGGACTACTGCCCGAACGCAAGGTCAACAAACGGGCGCTGGCCGCCGCTTACGGCGTGGTGGCGCTGCTCGTGCTGATTGTCATCAACATTAGCCTGATTTTTCCTGAGAGACTGCAAATGGTCACCTATCACGTGACCGAACTGATTCCCACTCCCGCCTTGCGGCCTGAGCCCGAACCGGTGAAGCCGCCTGAGCCGAAAGTCACGAAGCTGTTGCCCGCAGTCAAGCTTCCCGTTTTCGAACAGCCGAAGTTGGTTGTGCCGCGCGAGATTCGCCGTGAGGCTCCGCAACAGATCGAAGCCCCGAAGGTTGTGGTGAATGAATTCAAGGCGCCGGAGTTAAAGATGGCAGCCGGCGGTGCGCGCCCGCAACTGGTGCACACCGGAGATTTCGCCCAAGGCAGCTCGCAAACTCCAACGGTCAACGCTGCGGTCGAAAAAGTGCAGACCGGGGGCTTTGGCGATCCCAACGGCTTGAAGGGCACGGGCAAACAAGGCGCGAAATTATACGCGGCTGCGGCCGGCGGATTTGACATGCCGGTCGGTCCCGGGCAGGGAAACGGATCAGGCGGAGCCAAAGGGATCAAGGGCACAGTGGCCAGCGCGGACTTCGGCAACGGCGTTGCTACCGGTGGACATGGCGATGGCCGCAGCAATGGCCAAGGCGTCTCGACCGGCGGATTTGGCGCCGAGCAGGTGGTTCATGGTGGACCGAAGGTCGTAGCAGCCGATCCGAATGCGGTGACCACTCCCGTCGAGATCACGTTTAAGCCGAATCCGGTTTACACGGACGAAGCGCGCAGCCTGAAGCTCGAAGGCGAGGTGCTGCTGGAAATGAGCTTCTTCGCCAATGGCACGCTGCACGTGAATAAAGTCGTGCGCGGTCTGGGCCACGGACTGGATGAAGCCGCGATGGCTGCCGCGAACAAGATTCGTTTCAAACCCGCGCTGCGCACGGGTCAGCCGGTGGATTCGACCGCGATCGTTCACGTGGTCTTCCAGATCGCGTACTGAGGTGCAGTACTCAGTAAGCCGTTGCCAGTTCGCGTGGCAGCCATCGGCGGGCGAGTTTCGGGAAAGTGCAAGTAAGTTTTGGCGAAGTAGTTCTGGTTAGTTAGAAGTTTCAACAGCAAGCGGTTGCAGGCAGAGTTGGCTGAGTACGGACAATGCGTACTGGCAACTAGCTACTGACAACTGATTTTTGGAGATGAAGAGTCATGCGTACTTCGAACTGGATACTCACCGCGGCGCTGCTCGGGTCGTCACTTTCGCTGAGTGCAGCCGCACAACAGGCGACCGATTCGCAAACTGCCGCGCCCGTTCCGGGTCAGACCTCGGCGCCCGATACAGCGCAGACCACTCAACCGGCCCAGGCCGCGCCAGCCCCTGCCCAGCCCGATGCGTCACAGCCTCAGGTTGCCCAGGCGCAGGCACAGCCGCAGACGAGCGACGCCTCGGCTTCCAAGCCGGGTACGATCGCTCCGGGTACGATCGCGCCGCCTCCGCCGGTCGCCGCTCCGCAGACCATGGACCAGGTGGTCAATCTGTTTATCGAGCGGGAGCATGGCTTGATCAAGGCGCTCTCGAACCGCACGCCGGTGGTCGAGACCTACCTGCAGAATCTGACCGCCGACCCACAGTTGGGCCCGGTACCGAGCGAGGATCACTACTTCCTCGGACGTCTCGACATGGGCGAGACGGTCGATCGCAAGGACTACCTGAAAGAGGAACAGCAGGGAATGCAGCAGCGCCTGCTCGGCGGATTCCAGAAGCTCTATAAGGTTGAGTACCAGCCCATGGGCTTTTCGTGGATGGTCTATGCCGACCGCACCGACTTCGACCGCGAGCACTATGACTTCGCCTACATCCGCCGCGAATTCTTGGGCGATGTCCGCTGCCTCGTCTTCGACGTGAAGCCGAAGCCGAAGTCCGGACGTGGCCGCTTCCTGGGCCGCATCTGGGTTGAAGACCAGGATTTCAACATCGTGCGCCTGAATGGTACCTACTATCCCGCCGCGCGCAACTCCTACTTCTTCCACATGGACAGCTGGCGGTTGAACCTGATCCCTGGCTATTGGGTACCGGCGTTTATCTACAGCGAAGAAGGCGACTTCTCGGCCGGCGTGAAGAACAAGCTGGCTTTCAAGGCGCAGACCCGCATCTGGGGTTATGACCTGAAAAAAGGCGGCAAGGACGACGAACTCACTCAGATTCGCGTCGACAGCGTGAAGGACGAAAGCGCCTCCGCGCAGGATGCCTCTCCGCTGCAGGCTGAGCGCGAATGGCAGCAGCAGGCGGAAGATAACGTAGTTGAACGTCTGACCAGCGCAGGCTTGCTCGCGCCCGAAGGCGACGTCGACCACATTCTGCAGACCGTAGTCAATAACCTGGAAGTCACCAACAACATTGATCTCCCGCGCCCGGTGCGCACGCGCGTGCTGCTGACCGCTCCGCTGGAAACCTTCAGCGTGGGCAACACGATCGTCATCAGCCGTGGATTGATCGACGTGCTGCCGGATGAGGCCAGCCTTGCGGCCGTTCTGTCGCACGAACTGGCGCACATCGTGCTCGGTCACAACCTGGGCTCGAAGTACGCCTTCAACGATCGCATGCTGTTCTCCGACGAAGGCACGTACCAGAACCTCGGGTTCAAGCACATTCCAGAAGAAGAGCAGGCTGCCGACAAGAAAGCTGTCGAACTGTTGAAGAATTCGCCGTACGCACAGAAACTCGACAACGTCGGCCTGTTCCTCAAGGCGCTACAGGCGCGCGCTCCGCAACTGGGCGCACTGCTGACCACGCACCTGGGCAACCCGTTGGCCGAGGGCGGACAGGTAAGCCGTCTGCAGGCACTCGAATCGCAGGGCCCGGCGCTCGACAACAGCAAGCTCGATCAGATCGCCGCGCTTCCCCTCGGCGGCCGCATCAAGATCAATCCCTGGGACGACAAGGCGGAGATGGTGAAGACGGCTCCGGTCGCCATCACCTCGGCGCGTGACAAGATGCCGTTTGAAGTCACGCCCTTCTATCCGCGGCTGGCGCGCTTCGGCTCGACAGCTCCAAACGCTCCCACAACTGCCGCCAACAACTCGGGCAACTAGGGAACCAATCAGGAAGCGGATGGGCATGGCTTCGGCCGTGCCCATCTATTCCGAATTGCGCTTCAAGGCGCAATTCCATCTTCAATATCTACACCAAGGTGCACTAAGACGCTGGCCGGGATCCGGAACACTCTTCCGGGATGCCCGGCCTTCGTTCTCTGCGCTCACTGCTCGGTCGCAAGTTGTGACTCTTTACTTACAAGCAACTTTCATAGGTCGCGATTCTTATGGATAGCGAACCGCACATAGCCAACCACGACGCCGAGTGCCCCGTACACAGCCGCATTCATGGGAGCCAGCAGGAAGAAGATCGGCGTGGCCGGTAGGTCGATGGTGATCCGGATGAGATACATCGGGCACAGCGCAAGCATCAATTGAGGATCGAGATTCCAGCTATGCGGAGCGAAATAGGCGCCCACCCCGACAATGTATGCGATTGTCGCGAACACGCCAAGCCACTTCAGGGGCGTTGAAAACACGCGGGCATCATTCGGATTTTTCTTGCACACTTTCGCAATCCATGAAGCCGGAAGCAGGCCGATCGTTATGCTGAGTCCTCCGACAATCGCCAAACCGACGACGAAGATGATCCATTCTCTCTGGTATGGCAAGTCAATGCCGCGCATGATCGCGTAAGGAACGGCGGTTACGAGTGAGACCAAGCCGCAGAGAATAAACACGATGCGAGACACAATCGAGATCGCTCGTCCAGCCATGGGGCGCATTCTAACAGCGGCTCGTATCAGAACCTAGCTGCGGGCGCACCGGCTGGCGATGGCTTGGCATCAGCGCTGTTTTCAACACTGTCGCTGCTAGAATCTCCTCAGCATGGCCGCCGCAGACCATTCCGCTTTACCCCAGTCCGCTGTGCCCCCAAGCGGCCTCACCCGCACGGGCTTCGTACGGACAATCTTCCACGTCGATATGGACGCCTTCTTCGTCTCCGTGGAGGAACTCTACGATCCGTCGCTGAAAGGCAAGGCGGTCGTGGTCGGAGGACAGCGCGACGAGCGCGGCGTCGTCTCTGCCGCATCCTACGAAGCCCGCAAATTCGGAGTCCATTCCGCCATGCCGCTGCGTACCGCGGCGAAAATGTGTGCGCATGCCATCTTCGTCAACGGGCACCCTGAGCGCTATCGCGAGTTTTCGGAAAAAGTTTACAAAGTGCTCGGCACGTTCTCGCCGCAAGTGGAAATGGCTTCGATCGACGAGGCTTATCTCGATATGACCGGCACTGAGCGCCTGCATGGGCCTCCGCTGAAATGCGCGCACGCGCTGCACGAACGCATGAAAGCCGAGACGCGCCTGAATTGCTCGGTAGGAATCGGAACTTCGCGGCTGATCGCGAAAGTTTCTTCGGCGCAGGCCAAACCGAACGGCGTGCTCTACATCGTCCCCGGCCAGGAAGCGAAATTTCTAGCTCCGCTCGACGTGCGTGAAATTCCCGGCGTCGGAAAAGTGATGGAGTCCCACCTGCACGCGCTCGGTATCAAGAAAGTCGGTGACCTGGCCCGCCTCGAAGAATCAGAACTGGAGGACCGTTTCGGCAAGTGGGGTCTCGCGCTCGCCGGCAAGTCTCGCGGCCAAGATGCCGGCGGATGGTTCGACAATGAAGTCGGGGCCGATCTCGACGCCAAATCCATCAGCCACGAGCATACCTACAACGAAGACACGGCGGACGTAAACCAGCTCGAAGCCACGTTGATGCGACTTTCCGAGATGGTCTGCCGCCGCCTGCGCGAAGCCAATTTCTACGCGCGCACCGTGCAACTTAAACTGCGCTACAAGGATTTCACCACGATCACCCGCGCGCACACGCTCACCTCGCCCACCCAACTCGACACGGAAATTTTCGAGCAGATCCGCATGCTCTTCCGCAAGAATTGGAAAAAAGGAATGCAGGTGCGGCTGCTCGGAGTGCAGACTTCTCATTTCGCCGAACAGCCCGAGCAGATCAATCTGCTGGAATCAACGCGCCAGCAGCGCTGGAAAGACGCGCTAGCCGCGGCTGATAAACTGCGTGACAAGTATGGAGAATCGAGCGTAAAACTCGCCGCGGGAATGCGAGGCACTTTCCGCGAGCGCACACATGAAAATCCGGCGAGCCTGCCGGGCAAAGGCAAAAGCAAAGCAGAGTGGGACAAAACAGGTTCCGCCAAGCCAGATTCGAGCAAATCAGGCTAGCGAAAAAACGCCAGCTAGCCCGATGCGAACGGCCGGCGATCATCCTTCTTCCTGCGACTGAATCTGAACCAAAGGCGTTTTCTCTCCCACGAATCGCACACCCTCTTGCCACCGATTCAGCGGCGTGACTTCACCTCGCAAATCGCGAATGATCGAGCCGACGGCCAGCGAACTCCGCAATAGATGCCCGGCGTTGACCGGCCCGGCAACTCGCACCTCGCGAATCCAGTGCAGCGCACTTGAGATGCTGCATCCGCACTGGCTGCAATCGGGATTTCCGCCGAACACGCAGGGCTCCACTCGCGTTTTCAGATCAGCGGAAAAATTCGCTGACATCTGCGAGAACAGGCAATCCTGCGGGCTCTCGGGCGGCTTCACGAACGCCCCCATCATGCCCTCGGAGATGAGCAGTTTGGAATAGCTCTTCCGCAGCCGTGGCAGCTCACGCGCGACCAATTCGCGATCTTCTACCGTGAGCCGCTCCGGGCTCTCCTCGCCGGTTTGCGGGCTGTAAAGACTCACCCAGACGTGGTCGACTTCCGGACGCGCGTTCCAGAAGGCGGCATACTCATCCAGATAGGAAGCACGCGACAGCATGGGTCGCGTGATCACCCAGTGCACGTTGATCGACCGGCCTTCAATATTCTTGAGAATGCGCTCGTAGGTCGCCGGCTTGCGGCGTTCGTCATGGTGCTCGGGTAGACCATCCACAGAAACAGCCACGCGGAGACGGGGAATTCTCATCCACGACTGCGGGATAGCGATGACCCCACTGGTCACCACCATGGTGTGAACGCCCATATCGCTGAGCGCGGGAAGAACGCGGTCCAGTTCGCGATGCCGCACCATCGGCTCGCCGCCTACGAGAGAAACGTGCAACGGCTTGTGCCGCCGCACTAACTCGACAACGCCCTCAACCAGCGCATCACCTCGCAGGTCGCTCAACTCGCGCAGCGTAATTTCGCTGCCCAAGTGGCTGTCGTTGTAGGCATAACACCCCGGACAACTCAGGGGACACTCGCGCGTAATCTCAATCGACAGCAGGGGAAGATAGCCGTTGAGAACACGCCACCACGCCCGCGCAATATCGCGCGGGCGAATACTGGGCCCAGACCGCACTTCTGACATATATATCGCGTTAGATGCACAGTCTGGCGCATCGGTTCCGGAAAGCGATCGTAAGATTTCTTTACAATTCCGGGCAGGTTTTTGATTTTCGAGAGAAAGTTATTTCGCTGACGCCAGCAGCGACCCCACTCCGGGTTTGTAGCCGTAAAAGTCTCCGACCAGTTGCAAGTGTTTGATGATCTCTTCATCGTAACGTTGCTTCACGGCAGGAGTAAGAATGTTGCGTTCGGCGTTGGGATCGTTCGCGAGATCGAAGAGATAACTTTGGGCCGGGGAATCGTAGGTCGTATAAAGATAGCGGCCATCGGCGCTCAGAATTCCATACACGGCGCGCGCATCGGAAGCGAGGAGCAGATCTTTAGGCCGATAGCGGTCCAGCTCTTCTTTCGTTTCGGCAAAAAGCGGCCGGCCGTAAATGGGATTTTGAGTGATCGGCCGCTGACCGAGCAAATAATAAAGCGTGGGAGTGATGTCGGTAAGCGTGGAGATTCGGGAATCGTCGTAAAGGAGATGCTCGCGCATTGGTGCCGGCAGATGAATGATCAGCGGCACGTGCATGATCTCGGGCCAGATCGATGTCGAGTGGCTGGTGCGGCCGAATTCCCCGGTGGCATCGCCGTGATCGCTGGTCACGATGATGATGCTCGAGTCATACAGGCCGCGCTGTTTCAAATACGCGAAAAACTCGCCGAACCGCGCGTCAACCCAGTGCACTTCGTACGTAATGCGGGCGTTCAGGCCAACCGGCGATTGCCAGTGCTGCGAGGTCGGCGAAGGAACGTTGTTGCGCGCAAATTGGTGGACGTTCTTGGGCTGTGCGTAGAAAAAGATGGGGCGACTCGGATCGGGATTCGAATCCAATGCGGCCTCCGCCTGTCGCAGCGTGTCGCCCAGTTCGAACTGCTGCCAGAAGCTTTTGTCGGTGTCGAGTTTCACGTCAACGCTCTCGGCTGGCAGAATGAGGCTCAAGACCTCGTCCCAGCTGATGACGGTTCGATAATGACCGGCATGCACCAGCCGGTCGAGACTGTTCAGGCGCGAGAAGGGCTGCACATAATGCGCGTGCAGCATCAGGGCGCCTGACCAGATGGCGGGCTCAGAGAGCGACGTTCCGGCATACTGCGTGAACGCGCGATGAAACACGACGCTGTCACGGGCCAAGGCATCGAGATTGGGCGTGTACGTAGCGCGCGGGTTATATGCGCCGAGATAGTCGGGGCGCATGGAATCGATCACGAATACAAAAATATTGGGCGCCGGTTCCGGAAACTCGCCGATTCTCTCGACCAGCTTCACGTCAGTGCGGGCGCGGGTGTCGCGAATGTTGGTGTATTCGCGCAGGATGCGGCAGAGATCTCCGCAAACTTCGCTGCGGCCGCTGCCCAGGATGCGGTGCGCCAACTGGAAGGACGCGTCGTGTCCGGCATAGGCCTCAAGTGCCAAAGAGATTTCGTCATCGGTCGAGCCCAGTGGCTTGCTCCAGAAGATTGCGCTGGCTTCGAGCCCTTTGTACGCGATGGCGCTTACGAAGAGCACCCCAACGACTGCGGCCACGGAATAGTCTCGCCGCGCAGGGCGCAGGCGAAACAGGCAAATGCTGATGGCTGCCCAAACCAGCAGTGTGACCACGCCTTCGAGAAATCCGCTCCAATCCGCGCCGCCGATCATGTAGGGAAACACGATTGCCAGCACGGCGGAAGCCGCAAGCACAGCCCAACTTCCGACGGGGAAACGAAATCGTGAAGGGTTATGCAACGCAAGAAATGGTGCAACCGGAGAAAATCCCCACGCTGTAACGGCCAGCGACAGCGATGCGGCATAGAGATACGCGTCCCATCCCCGAAAGCTGAGCGCGCTTTCCAGAAAGCGATGCAACGCGATCCCCAGGGCAATCCAGACCAGCGCGCACATCGACGCGCGCCGCACTTCCCGTGCCCTCGGCATGCGCAGAGCCA
>JASHOT010000032.1 GCA_030040965.1 Candidatus Sulfotelmatobacter sp.
CGATCGGCTTGTCGAACATCCCCAGAAATCGGCTTCAGTTGCTGTGCGTAGGATGGCGCGGCCACGAGGAGCGCCAGCAGGATCGGGGTTGCGAGCTTCATTTCGGACCTCCTCTTGCTGGGGCGTTCCCTGTGAACTCCCCTTGGATAACTGGACATCAGTGGCGAAATATCTCGAGTTTTATCGGATCTGCGATGTCTGCGCATTTGACAATAGCCTGTGCTACAGTATACTTTACTAAAATATATGGTAGCACAGTATGTCTGATCGTGAATTGAAAAAGGGAAGCGCAGAGCTGCTTGTTCTTTCGTGTCTGGAGGCGCGTCCCCGCCACGGGTATGAAATAGGCAAGCTAATAGAAACGCGCTCCAACAAACGAATCCAGTTTCGTATTGCTTCTCTCTATCCTATTTTGTGCCGTCTGGAAGGGAGGGGCTTGATTTCGGGCCGGTGGGTTGAACGCTCCGGGGAGCGGCGCAGGAGATACTACCGCCTTACGGCGCAGGGTCGTAAGTTTCTTGAGGCCGAACGCACTGCCTGGGAAGATTTTGTGGCGACAATCAATCGCGTAGTGAGTTCGAGTTATGCCTAATTGGGTGCAGTACGTACGAGAGCACCTCTCGGTTCCGAATTGCCCGCCTGAACGTGAGGCGGACGTGGTCGAAGAACTCGCGCAGCAATTGGATGAGGCCTATCGCGAAAACCTCCAGCTGGGACTATGCGAGCAGGAAGCCATATCGAAAGCGCAGCTGCACGTCGGCGATTGGGCTGCGCTTTCGAACGATCTAGCGCACGAGGGAATCAACCGAACCAAGAAGCCGCAAAATCGTGTGCCGGAAGAGCTGGCTCTCTCTGAGATGAGCAGAGACGTTTCCACCCGTTCAAATCGCTTGCAAAAGACACAAGCAGCAGAATCGACCGACGACACGGGCGACTTCGGAATCGCCGCAATGGTTGATGCGGTACGGCAAGATCTACATTACAGCGGTCGGACGCTGGGAAGAAAACCTCTCTTTACATTCGCTGCAATTCTCACCCTCGCGATTGGAGTCGGGGCCAACACCGCCATTTTCAGCGTCGTCAACTCAGTTCTGCTGCGGCGCTTGCCGTATCCCGAGTCAAATCGACTGGCTGTCATATGGTCTTCCTTCGGAAAGGAACGACGCGCGCCCTCCTCCGGTCCCGAACTCATTTCGTTACGCGAGCGCAGCCGTCTTTTCGATCAGTTTGCCGGGATCTGGGTGCAAAGCGCAGAATTGACCGGCAAGGGGGAACCTGAGCAGGTCAAGCTGGGGTTGGTCACTTCGAATTTTCTTTCCCTTCTAAGCGCTCGCCCGCACATGGGGAGATTCTTTCTGCCACAAGAAGAAGGAGGCGGCACGTCGCCAGTCGTGGTCCTCAGCTACGAATTATGGCGAAGGCGTTATGGGTCAGACCCAAGAATAGTGGGGCAGTCGGTACTTTTAAGTGGGAGTTCGTGCACTGTTGTGGGCGTACTCCCCGCTGGTTTCAAGCTCATCTTCCCAGAAGGCGCAAGCGTTCCACCCAATATCGACGTATACGTTCCGTTTCAATGGGACCTGGCAAAGCAATCCCGCGATCAGGGTTACATCCGAATTATAGGACGCCTTCGTGACGGTGCAACTGTGCGACAGGGCCAGGCCGAGTTGGATAACATCGCTGTGCGACTGCGGTCTGAGTTTCGCGAATATTCAGAGCAAAACCTTGGTCTACAGGCACTCTCACTGCAAGGAGACGTCGCTCGTAACGCCCGACCTATTCTGCTTGCGCTGTTTGCAGGAACCGGGTTCGTTCTCTTGATTGCGTGCGCAAATGTGGCGATGCTGCTTATTTCGCGTACGAACGAGCGCCGAAACGAAATAACACTGAGAGCGGCGCTCGGGGCGACACCCGCAAGAATCATTCGCCAGCTGCTCACCGAGAGTATTCTCTTGTCATTTTTGGGCGGCGCGGTAGCGTTAGCTCTCTCCATTGGAATCCTTAGAATTTTGTGGATTTTGCAACCGGCAGGCATTGCGCGAACGACTCCAACTGGATTGAACTTCACGGTCCTTGTCTTCAACTTGATAGTGTCGGCGCTTTGCGGGATTTGCTTTGGGCTGTCTCCGGCGCTCGGAGCAAGAGGCTTGAAACCAGCTTCCGTACTTAGAGAAGCCTCAAGAACCACCACCGAAAGTAAGCATCTCTCCCGGCAGTTACTGATCGGATGTCAGGTTGCGCTGACGTTCGTCCTGTTGACCAGTTCTGCCCTGCTGATTCGTACGTTTATCAATGTTTTGCGCGTTGCACCCGGATTCAATCCGATTGATGTGCTCACCTTTCAGGTTTCACTCCCCGCTGCACGCTATCCGACTCCTCAGCTGGCGACACAGTTCATTCGCGAAGTGCAGAGAAGGATTTCAACCCTGCCTGGGGTTCGTTCGGTTGGGGTTGTTTCTCATCTGCCATTCGATGACAGTCTTCCTAATTGGTACGACTATTACTGGCGCGAGGGGGCGCCACAACAGGAAAAGAATACGCTGATGGCCGATCATCGCTCGGTTTTGCCAGGTTTCTTTGACAGCCTTGGCATCACCTTCGTCGCCGGCAGAAATTTTGATACATCTGACGAAGTAGCGAATCGCAAGGTGGTGATCGTTGACGATTCTCTTGCGAAACAACTTTGGCCCGATGGCGACGCGATTGGTAAGCAGCTGAACCTAGTAAATGGCGACTTCAATCGGGATGTAGCCGAGGTGATCGGGGTTGTGAAGCATGTTCAATACCATTCGCTGACGAATCAAATCCGTCCCCAGCTTTACCTGCCATATGCCATGGCCGTTAGAGCCAATATGTTTTTTACCGTGCGCGCTGAAGCGTCTCCACAAGCACTTATCCCTTCGATCCGGCAGGAAATGTCGAAGCTTGATAAAGACCTTCCTGTCGCGAAAGTCCGCCCCATGGATGACTATGTGTCCGACGCCCGGATGCAAAGCCGCTTCGTTGCTATCTTGTGCGGATCGCTTGGGGCAATTGCTTTATTGCTCTCTTGTATTGGGATCTACGGTGTCACCGCCAGCGTCGTCACAAGGCGAACGAAGGAGATTGGTGTCCGCATGGCTCTAGGCGCCCAACCGCGGTTAATCATGATGATGGTTTTACGCGGGAGCATGCCTGCGGTGATTTTGGGTGGCCTGATTGGATCTGTGCTTTCCTTCGGCGTGACCCCTCTGCTCTCGAGTCTCCTCTTTGGCGTTCACGCACTGGATCCAACAGTTGTGGTGTCCGTTTTGATGTTCCTCTGTTTCGTTGGTTTGTTAGCTTCTTCCCTGCCAACGCAGCGCGTAATCCGGGGGAATCCCATCACTGCATTACATTGCGAGTAGAAGAAATGCGAGGGTGGCATTTTCCTTTCAGACTTGAGGTTGTACACTGCAACACTTTGCGGAGGCGAGGGGCGCTCCTACTTAGACCAGGGCGGAACCACGCCGTTGGTGCGCGCGTACGCGATCGACTGCCCCAGATGCTCGTGTTGATCTCCGAGAATCAGCATCACCGCGTCCTGCTTGGTCATGTCTTCTCCGAACAGTTTCACGTGTGTCTGCAGGTCGTTGTCGGAAAGTCCCGTAATCGCTTTTTGCAGATTGGCGTAAGAAGCCTTCAGAGCGTCTTGCATTTT
>JASHOT010000291.1 GCA_030040965.1 Candidatus Sulfotelmatobacter sp.
CGGGAGAAGTGAGGCATTGGGCACCTCCGCGAAAGAGTGTATCAGGAGGAGGACCAGAACATCATCGTCGGATCGTCATCCCGAGCGGAGCCGCTTTTCCGGCGGAGAGAGGGTCTCCCCCAAGCAAGCTCCTTATTTCGGGAGATCCCTCCGGCCGCTGACAAAAGCGCGGCCGTTCGGGATGACACCTGGCTAATCCTGGCTCTTGCCCGCGTAGTATCCCGCCCGCGCCTGGATCTTATAGTTCTGTTTGTTCTTGATTTCCAGCTTGCGATAGGTGCCGTCGAGTTTGATATTGGTCGGCGTGTAGCCCAGGTTGTATTGGCTGCGCAGTTCGGCGGCGATCTGCTCGAAAGCCTCGCGCAACTTGTCGAACCTGTTGCCCACGTTGATGACTCGACCGCCGGTAGCTTCGGTGAGCTTCCGCATCTCGCTTTCACCGTTATAGCCCACACCCCCGTAAAAGCCGCGATCGGCGCAAAGCAGCACGTAGACGATCGCATCGGCTTTCTGCGAGGCCTCAATCGCATCCCTGATCTTCAACTGGCTGCCTTCATCTTCACCGTCTGTGAGCAGGATCATCGCCTTGCGTCCGACTTCCTTGGCCAGCATATCGTGAGCGGAAAGATAAACCGCATCGTAAAGCACTGTACCTCGGTTTGCTCCGGCTGTTGGCACTGGTCCACCGCCCATGCCGGGCCCGATCGAGGTTATTCCAGTGTTGATCCTCACTTTGTTCAGCGCGCTTTGCAGGCGGTGCACATCGCGGGTGAAATCCTGCATTAAAGAGGCATCGATATTGAAGTCGATAACGAAGGCCTCGTCCTTGTCGGTAAGAATCTGCCGCAGGAAAGCTCCGCCCACCTCTTTTTCCATGTCCAGAACGTTAATCTGGCTGCCGCTCGAATCGATCAGAATGCCCAGCGTCAACGGCAGGTTCGACTCCGCCGTGAAGTACTTGATGGTTTGCGGCTTGTTGTCTTCGAGGACCTCAAAGTCATCCTTGGTGAGGTTCGGCATCAGCGTTCCATGCTTGTCCTTCACGTTGAAGAACAGCTGCACGACATTGACATTCACCTTCAACGTCTCAGTCGGCTGCTGCTGGTCCTGCGCTCCTTGTGCCGCAGGAGCCTGCTGCGAGCCACTCGACTGCTGACTTGTTGGCTGAGAATTTGAAGGCTGTGATGCCGGCGCCTGTTGTGCCTGGATTGCGGGAACGGCCAAAAGGCAACCGGCCAGCAGCCATCCCGGAGCGAACCTTAGAGGAGAAGCAAGATGTGTAGGCATTGCGGAGATTCTCTCGGATTCTGTTAGTCTAAATCCTCTAGCTTAGATGCACCAAGTGGCAAGGATTTAGCATCCCATTAACAGGAAGTTCACGCGGGCAGGGGAAAATTAGAAATCCGCGACGGATCGGCCGAGACTGGTGTATTTTCAAGCTGTTAGGGCGAGACTCCTCATGGCGGCAGTGAGCGCAACCAAAAATACAGCTTCAATCCGGATCTCAGTGGTTCAGCTTTCCCTGGCACTCATGCTCGGTTTGGCGCTGCCGGGCGTGATGATTTCGACGGCCCTGGGTCAATCGAACCAACCTCAACCTCCGTCAGGTCAGTCGACACCCGGTCAATCTGCGCCGGCGCAATCTAGCTCAGGGCAATCTGCCTCCGGCCAATCTGCGAAAGGCCAGCAGCAGAATCCACCACCCGCGGCGCCGCAACCGGCACAGGATATTCCCGATGCTCCGTCCGCCGTGCAACCCCCCGTTCCCAAGACTTCATTCCCGGGTGCACTGCCTGCTGATCGCCCGACCGACGACACGACCCGGACAGCACAAGACCAGGATCAATCCGGCCAGAGCAGCTCCACGGAGTCGCAGCAGGATCAGGCGAATCCCAATCAAGCCAACCAGAATCAGCAACAACCGCCTCCGCCGAAAATGCCGCCGATACAGACCGTGCAGCCCGGGACTGCTCCCAGAAACGAGATCCCAAACGGCGTCTACATAATCAGACAACCTGTTAATTTCGTCATGGTTCCGGTGATGGTCAAGGACTCCGACGGCCGGCGCGTCGAGGGCCTGGTCCCGCAGGATTTCACGGTGAAGGAAAACGGAGTCGAGCAGAAACTCACATTTTTCACCCGCGATCCGTTCAAGCTCGCTGCAGCGGTTGTGATCGACCTTGGAATGCCAGATGTCGATCTGCAAAAGGTAAATCAGAGCTACACCTCGCTCGTGGGCGCGTTTAGTCCCTATGACCAAGTCGCTCTCTATACCTACAGCAGCACGGTGACTCAGGTTGCCGATTTCACGAGCCACGGCGAGCGCCTCACCGCCGTCCTCGATGAGCTGAAATTGGCGCGCGGCGGCGCGAATGGCGGCCCCTGGCTCGGTGGACCACTCGCCAACGGTCCCATGGTCAACGGACTTCCGGTCGGCACGGCACCGACTCCGCCCGTAAATACCCCGCCGCGCGAAGCGCACGTCTTGAACGATGCCATCCTGCGCGCCGCTCTCGATCTGAGCAAGCGCAGCAACGAATATCGCAAGGTCATCTTCGTCATCAGCGACGGACGCGAACTCGGCAGTCAGGCCAGCTATAAGGAAGTGCTCAAACTGCTCGAGACGCGCAACATTCAGGTGAAGGCCGTCGTCTTAGGCAGCAGCGCACTTCCTGCTTTCAAGCAGGTGGAAAAAATTCACCACCTCTTCCTGCAGGGATATAGCGACATTTTGCCGAAGTACACCTACGCCACCGGCGGCGGACGCCCCTACGCCGAACTGACCCGCAATGCCATCGAAGACGCCTATCAGGACGTGACCTCCGACGCCCGCAATCAATACACCCTGGGATACAATCCGCGAGCCGTCTCGGGCACTTCACCCTATCGCAGCATTGAGGTCATCGTGCACCGGCGAGGGCTGAAGGTGACTGCCAAAGACGGTTATTATCCGGTTCTGGCCGGGCATTAAAGGCGCTTCATCGACAGACTGGCCCATTCGTGCCGCAGGGGTCACGTGAGTAACCTGCGTCCTACCCGCTGCCTGTGATATAAAACTCGCGAGCCTCCATAGGGACATAAGTGTGTGCGGAAGGACCTGCAAGCGTCTCTCCGCTTTGAGGAAAGCCTTTGAGTTTCATCAACTTCGCAGCCCGCGAGATCAACTGCAAGATCGTCTACTATGGCGCCGGACTGGGCGGCAAGACGACCAATCTGCAGGTGATCTACCAGAAAACCGCGGACCAGCAGAAGGGCAAGATGATCTCTCTGGCGACCGAGACGGAACGTACGCTGTTCTTCGATTTTCTGCCTCTTGATCTCGGCTCGGTGCGCGGTTTTAAGACCCGCATCCACCTCTACACCGTTCCCGGCCAGGTCTTCTACGACGCCAGCCGCAAGCTCATCCTGCGCGGTGTCGATGGCATCGTCTTCGTCGCCGACTCGCAGGAGCAGCGCCAGGACGCCAACGTCGAAGCCCTCGACAACCTGATGGCGAACCTGAAAGAACATGGTTACGACTTCAACAAGATTCCCTACGTTCTTCAGCTCAACAAACGCGACCTGCCCAATATTCTTCCCGTCGATCTGCTCTCCACCGAACTGCGCAAGAAAAACGAACCCGTCGTGGAAGCCGTTGCCTTCCAGGGCGTCGGCGTGTTCGAAACCCTCAAAGAAATCGCCAAGCAGGTGTTGCAGGAACTCAAAGCGGGTGGGTAGTTACATCAGGCCCTCACTACAATCCTAGGAGCACTCATGAGAGGCCTAAGTCCCGCAGCAGCTTTCAGCGCGGTACTAGCCTCCCCAGTTTTCACATTCATCTCGTTTTTCGCATTGCGTATGTCCACGCCGGGTTGGTGTGTCTCAATTTGGCGCGCACAGATAGTCGATAATCCATCAATGATGACGGGCCTTCTAGTGGCATTTCTGGTGGATTGTTGTCTGTGGTTCATAATCGTCTGGGGTGCATATTCTCTATTTCGAGGCGCTCGGAGCCGTCGGGAAGAGAACGCTTCGGGACTGCTCCTCAGTATTGCCTGTTGTGCTTTTCCACTAGGTCTCTTCACCGCCACGGGGCTCGCAGGATATTTTCCGAATGCCGCGTTCGCGCGCTCGTTGCCATTGCTGGGAGGATGCGCTTTGCTCGCATTCGTTCTGTTCTCCGTAATTATTCTCCAGCTTTACTCGGTGGGCAGATCAGCAGCAAAGCCGCCCGCAGATAGCGACAGGCTCCGGTGATTCTTGGAAGTCGTGACGATAAACCACAAGCCTGTCATCCTGAAAACGCAGTCGAAGGGACCTCTACCCAGTAGATGCCTCATCCCGACCTGAGCCGTTTTTCAGGCGGAGCGAGAGATCTCCCGCTTAAACGGCCTATGGCGTAAGCCAAACTCGCCACTGCCAACGAGACAATTTGGTTTCTCCATAATTCCGGAGTAAGCTGCTGTGCGTGAAAACGCTGGTTCTTATGCACAGTCCTCGGCGGCGTGTCTTGTTGTGTTCGGTTTTCTGTTGGCTGACAATCCCGCTGTTCCTGCACGCGCAAAACATTAACGAACTCAAAAGCAAGGCCCAGGACGGTGATCTGCAAGCGCAATTGGCGCTTGCCAAGGCGTATCACTTAGGTGAAGGAACTGAGAAGGATGAGGCGCAGGCCGTTCATTGGTGGGAGAAGGCGGCGGAGCACGGCGATTTATCGGCGGAAGTCTGCCTTGGAACTGCTTATTCACTTGGAGCTGGGGTCCCAAAGAACTACGCCGCAGCCGTCCGCTGGTACACGAAAGCCGCCGATCAGGGCAGCGCAGAAGGGCAACGAGGCCTTGCATTCCTTTATCACATGGGACAAGGCGTCCCGAAAGACGACGCCGAAGCCGCGCGCTGGTATACGAAAGCCGCCGATCAGGGTAATGTGCAGGCCCAGTCGGATCTCGCAGCGCTTTACCACTTGGGTGGACAGGGTGTTCCAAAGGACGACGCAGAAGCCGTGCGCTGGTGGAAGAAGGCCGCAGAGCAAGGCGATGTAACGGCCCAAGGCAATCTCGGAACGGCCTACGGTTTGGGAGTGGGCGTTCCGAAAGATACCGCTGAGAGTCTGCGATGGCACACCAAGGCCGCAGAGAATGGCAACGCGGCTTCCCAGTTCAGCTTAGGAATGTTCTACATCCAGGGCGCGGGAGTCGCGAGGGATGAGGCAGAAGGAGTCAAATGGCTGCGCAAGGCCGCCGAACAGGGTAATGCTGATGCCGAGTTCTGGCTTGGAGCTGCGTATTACTCTGGCAATGGGGTAACAAAGGACCCGGCCGAAGCTTTGCGTTGGTATCGCAAGGCAGGCGATCAAGGCAATGCAGCGGCTCAGTACAACCTCGGACAGGCTTACAGTTTAGGAAACGGCGTCGACAAGGATCCCGCCGAAGCGGCTCGCTGGTGGCAGAAGGCCGCAGAACAAGGTCTTGCAAAGGCCCAATATAACCTCGGCATGGCTTATCGCGCTGGCGCAGGCGTTGATAAGGACAATGTACAAGCTTATTTCTGGATCGCGATTGCTGCGACATCCCTCGAACAGGGATTTGTGAAAGACTATCTCGACAAAGTCGAAGCGGTGCTCACACCCGGCCAGCTTACTGATGTGCAAGAACGCATTCGCAAATGGGAAGAGGCACATCCAGCCACGCAGACAGCTTCGTTGAATTCCTTGCCAAGCGTCCCACGGGATCAACAACCTCAAACCCAGGACCATCCTCAGGAGCAACCACAGCCTCGCACACAAGACCAAGTAAGGCCGGTGTTCCTAGTCACGAACTGCGTCTTGAAATCCGGTTCAATGATTCAATCGGCGTTCAACGAGGCACTTAAGAACTCGAAGAAATACGAACTGGTGCCCGACCTGAGCGACAAGGGAAAGATGGATGTCGTGATTAGGGTGAAAATGATTTGCGTTGAAGATAAGGGCAGCGTTGCAGTCGCCAGCATTTATGGATTGGCCAAGTGCTTTGGGCCGAGGAATTGTCACCTCTCCAGCGACGACTCAACTCTGAATGCCCTTCTGTCCGAGCCGGGCGGTGAGACGCAAAGTGGCATCAATCTCTTCAAA
>JASHOT010000292.1 GCA_030040965.1 Candidatus Sulfotelmatobacter sp.
CTCACTTTCAGCGGGCCGCCGTCGGGCGCCACCACCTGCACCTTCAGCTTGCGATACGTGCCATCCAGCTTCGTGTTCGTCGGGCTGTAAGCCAGCGAATATTCGTGCCGGATATCGTCGCCGATGTCATGGAAAATCTCCGCGTACTCGGCCTGGAAGCGCGGGAAATAGGCGCGGCCGCCAGTCATCGCGGAGAAAGTTCTCATTTCGTTGTCGGCTTGCAGATAGTCTATTTCGCTGGCGTGAATACCCGCGCCACGGTTGTGACCGCCGCCCATGAGACGCAGAATCTGTCCCACATCAACCACGAAGATGGTTACATCCTTGGTGTCCTTGATCTTCTTCATCATCTTATCGAGCGTGAGCTTGCTGAAGCTGTCGTATCCGGTGGTCACAAGAATGACATATTTCTTTCCCTCCACGCGGTCGAGTCGGTCGAGCGTGTCGTAAAGAGCGTCGAAGAGATTAGTCTCGGAAAACCCTGGAATGCGCAATTGATTGAGGGCCTCGAAAACGGCTCTTTTGTCTTGCGTGAAGTCCACCAGGATGTGCGGCTGCATATCGTAGTAGGAAACCGCAACCCAATCCTCTTTCTTCATGCTCTCCGCAAATGCGTAGGACGCCCGCAATGCGTCGACCATAAAAGCGTAATTCGTGGAGGCAAACTCGACCAGCAGCGCCGCGGTGACGGGAGCTTCCGACACGGTGAACTTCGTCACCGTCTGCGCGACTCCGTCTTCCGACACGCGGAAATTTTCCTTCTTCAAATTCGGAACGAATTGGCCGTCTTTCGTCGTCACCAGCACGTCCACGTTGACCAGCGGAACGTTCACCTTCAGCGAATAATCCGGGATGTCGTCGATTTTCTTCGGCGTCACCGGCGGAGGAGGCGGCGGAGCATCGGTCGGCGTCGTCTTTTTCGGAATCGTGTACGGGCCGATGTTGTCGCCTGGACCCCCCGCATCGGCAGGAACGTCCTGCTTCGGCTTACTGTTATCAGGCGGCGGGGCCGGTTGCGATGACTGACCGTCCGACGGGGGTGTCTGCTGATCCTGCGCCACCAGCAACGGCGCGCTGCACAACGCCAAACATAGCGCCATGGCCAGGAATGACATACCGCAACGTCCATCGTGCCCGAAAATTTCGACCTTTTTTCGACTCAACATAAAATCAACCCTGTAGAAACTCTCTGTGCTAGTATAAGACGCAAGGGTTCGCCGTTGGGATGTTTTTGCCCCAGTCCCCCGAAGTTTCCCCTCCCTGGCAACGAGTTGTAAAAAGTTTGTCTCTAATCCAGTGGGATCGCTGGGGCGCATCCTCAATATTCCGGGCGTTGGTCGGGTTACTATGAGAAGAGTCTTCGCGTTCTTCGTCGTTGGTCTATCCCTTGCTATTTCCTTGTTCGCGCAGAGTGCTCCCTCCCAGGCGACCATCCCCGTCGATCAGATTCACGCTGGCATGCGCGGGCTCGCCTATACGGTTTTTCAGGGCACCCAGCCTGAGCCCATGGACGTTGAAGTCCTCGGCGTTCTGCACAACGTGAATGGGCCCAAGGGCGATATTATTCTTGTCCGCCTGCACGGCGCCAAGGTCGAGTACACCGGCGTGGTCGCCGGAATGAGCGGCAGCCCCGTCTACTTCGATGGCAAACTCGCCGGCGCAATCGCGTTCCGCATCGGTGAATTCTCCAAAGAGCCAATCGCCGGCGTGACTCCTATCGCCGACATGCTCGAGATCAATGCGCTCGACAAATCGCCTGCCGAGGAAGCCGCGGCCACCAAGCCCGCCATCTCCAACGCGGCGGGCAAGACCGCCGCTCCTGGCGACGCCGCTTCCCTTCCAAATTCCGCGCAGGATTTCTCCAACTACCTCAAGCCGATCGAAGCTCCCCTCGTCTTCAATGGATTTTCCGAAGATGCCGTTCGCGCCTTTGCGCCGCAGTTTGCCTCCGCGGGCATTGTGCCGGTGATGGGCGCCGGCTCGGTCAGCAACGAAAAACAGCCCGAACCGCTCGTCGCCGGCTCGGCCGTCAGCGCCGTCCTGGTGCGCGGCGACATGGATATTTCCGCCACCTGCACCGTCACCTACATCGATCCGCAACGCCTGCTCGCCTGCGGCCATCCTCTGCTGCAGTTCGGCTCCGTCGATCTGCCCATGGATAAGGCGCAGGTGGTCGTAACCCTGGCTTCGCCCTTGAACGCCTTCAAGATCGTCAACACCACCGAAGAAGCCGGAGTCTTCGTGCAGGATCGCCACACCGGAATTCTCGGCGTCTTTAACAAACAGCCCGACATGATTCCGGTCACGCTCTCCATTCACAGCGCCGCCGGCGCCAAAGAGTTTCACTATGAAGTGCTGAATAATCCACGCCTCAGCCCCATCGCCATCATGGCGACCGTGTTCAATGCGCTGCATGGCGTCAACGAATACGGCGAGGAGATCACTTACAGCCTCAACGGCAGCATCAACGTCAAAGGATTTCCCGAAGTCGCGTTGAAGAACATGTTCGTTCCCACCGAAACCGGCCAGCCCGCCGCCATGGCCGCCGCGCAGTCGCTGGGCGAGCGCTTCGGTCGCATTTACGACAATCCCTATAACGCGCCCGCGATCAACGGCGTCAAGCTCGACTTCGACCTCGTCCGCGAACGCCGCTGGGCTCACCTCGAGTCGGCTCGCACCGATGTTACCGAGGTTCGTCCCGGAGATGAAATCACCGTTGAAACCGTGCTCGCTCCCTATCGCGGCGAGCGCGTCGTTCGCCCCATCGCGGTCAAGATTCCTACCTCGGCCAGCAAAGGAACCCTGCGCATTTTGGTCAGCGACGGCGAGACGCTCGATCGCATGAACCGCGCCAATCCTGTCTTCGGACGCAAGCTCGACCTCGCCTCCACCATCGCGCTGCTCAATAAAGAGCACTCGAACAATCGTCTCTACGTCTCGCTGCTCGAAGCCGATCCCGAGGCCCGCGTCGCCGACAAAGTCATGCCCACGCTGCCCATTTCAGTCATGAACGTGATGGACGGAATGCGCGGCAATCAGGAGATGATCGTCAGCAACGAATCGAACGTCGACGAGACGGCGACTCCACCTTTGGATTACGTCGTCAGCGGCGCGCAACTACTAACTGTGACGGTGAAATAACACGACAGAATTCAGACCGGGTGCCCCACTTCTGGCCGGTTTTGCCAGAAGTGGGGTTTTTCAGTTTCTTACCTACTCTTCTTCACCCTCGCCCATCTGCTGCGCCAGATACCGCTCGTATCCCAGTTCCTTGATCAGGTGCATCTGCGCTTCGAGAAAATCTACGTGTTCTTCTTCATCTTTCAGCAATTTGACCAGCAGATCGCGCGACCCGTTATCGCCCTCTTTGGTCGCGATCGCGACCGCATCGTTGTACTGCTTGACCGCGCCCAGTTCCAGAGCCAGATCGCTCTCGATCATCCCTTTCACCGTTCCGCCGACCTTCAACTCGAGCGGCATCATCGACGGGCTGCCGTCGAGAAACAGGATTCGCTCGATCAGCACCTCGGCGTGCTTCATCTCGCCGATCGACTGCTTCTTGATGAACTCCGACAGCTTGTGATACCCCCAGTTCTCGCACATCTCGGCATGCAGAAAATACTGGTTGATCGCCGTCAACTCTTCCCGCAACGCCTTGTTCAGCTCCGCTAAAACTTTCGGATTACCTTTCATAGCACGCTCCCTTTAATTGCGACCTGAGAGTATCGCAAAAGGCAATGTTCGAGGGCAAACGAATTAGCAAAGTTTTATAAAGGCAGGTTTCAAAGTGGCAAGATTTCAAAGTTTCAAGCACGCCCTCCATTTGCGGGAAATCTACAGCACAGACAATCCTCACTCCGAAACCTTGAAACTTTGCCACTCTGAAACTTTGAAACTTTTCCCTATCCCAGCGCGCCATCGATCATCTTCAGCAGCGAGCTGCGCGTAAACGGCTTCTCCAGTAACTGAATCGTGGCATCGGCGCCCTGATTCGCCACCAACTCCCCGGTGTAGCCCGACATGTACACGATCTTCATCTCCGGATGCGTATCGATCACCTTCAACACCAGTTCCGGCCCGCTCATTTCCTTCATCACCACGTCGGTCAGCAGCAAGTCGATGTTCGCATGATTCTTGCCCATGATCTCCAGCGCCGCCTGCCCGTCCTGGGCCTCCAGCACCGTGTAGCCGTGCTCTTCCAGCATTTTTTTCGTCAGCTTGCGCATGACGACATCGTCTTCAGCAACCAGAACCGTCGTGCCCTCGCGCCGCTTTGGCAAAGCCTCAGAGTCTAAAGCCTCGCTCGATCCCATCTTGTGAGCCGCGCTCGGCAGATAGATCTTGAACGTCGTGCCCCGGTCCAGTTCGCTGTATACCCAGATCTGTCCGCCCATCTGCTTGACGATTCCGTATACCGTCGCCAGACCCAGGCCCGTGCCTTTGCCCACATCCTTGGTAGTGAAAAATGGCTCAAAGATGCGGGAGCGGGTCGTTTCATCCATTCCTACCCCGGTGTCGCTGATGGCCAGCATCACGTAGCGGCCCGCGTTCATTCCCGGATGCTCGCTGGCAAACGAACTGTCAAACTCAACCACTGCCGTCTCTATGATCAGCTTCCCGCCGTGCGGCATGGCGTCGCGAGCATTCACCGCCAGATTCATCACAATCTGATCGAGCTGTCCGGCATCTGCCTCGACAATCGCCTGCCCCGACTTCGCCTGCAACATGATCTGCACATCGTCGCCCATCAACGGACGCAGCAGCTTGCTCACGTCCTTCAGCCGTTCGTTCCAGTCGAGCACCTGCACCTGCATCGGCTGCCTGCGGCTAAAGGCCAGCAGTTGCCGCGTCAGCGACGCGCCCCGTTTCGCCGCCTCGCGAATATTGTCGAGATACTCCAGTCCTTCCTGGTTCACCCCTCCGCGTAAAAGCTCGCTGCACGCCGTCACGATTCCCAGAAGGTTGTTGAAGTCGTGCGCCACCCCGCCCGCCAGCCGCCCCACCGCCTCCATTTTTGCCGATTGGCGCAGCTGCTCTTCCACTTTCTTCTGCGCCGTGATGTTCCTCGCAATCGCCGACGCGCCCACAATCCGCCCGTCCGTGTCGCGGATCGGCGACACCGAAATCGAAACGTCCAGCCGCCGCCCGTCTTTCGTGACCCGCACCGACTCAAAGTATTCGACGATTTCGCCCCGCTGGATCTTCGCAAGTATGCCCGGAATCTCATCCGGACGATCCTTCGGACACAAGACTGCGATCGACCGCCCAATCATTTCCGGGCCCGAATAGCCGTACATCTGCTCGGCGCCCTTGTTCCAATGCGTGATGATTCCATCCAGATTCTTGCCGATAATGGCGTCCTGTGAGGAGTCGACGATCAGCGCCATGCGATTCTGCGAATCCCGCAGCTCGCGGGCCTTGCGCCGCTCCAGCTCCGCATTCGTCTTCCGCAGCTCTTCCTCAATCCGCTTGCGGTCGCTGATGTCGCGGATCACGCTCAGCACAAACATTGCTTCGGCCGTGCCCACCGGACTCAGGCTGATCTCGACCGGAAATTCCGATCCATCGCGCCTTCGGCCATACAGGTCGAGCCCCGAGCCCATGCGGCGAAGCTTCGGCCGCGCGTGAAATTCCTCCCGGTGCCGGTCATGATCCGAACGCTGCCGCTCCGGCACGAGAATTTCAATCTTCTGCCCGATCAGTTCTTCGCGCGTGTAGTCGAACAGCGTTTCCGTCTGCGCATTGATCTGAATGATCACGCCCAGCTGGTTGACCGCTGCAACCGCGTCGGGAATTGCCTCAAGAATGGATGGAGACAGCAGTGCTTCGTTCACGTTCTTCTGCGCCCCGAGAATTTTGCCCTGTATCGGATCGACCACCGGCAGCTGCATCCTGCACCCCACAGCACAGAACAGCCGTCATGTTAAGCCAGATCGTTTCGTTGACCGCAGGATAAACCGCAGCCGGAGGCCGCGTCCAGCACCAGAATGGGAAATATTCTAACCGAGCCTGCTTAGCCAGATTGGGACAAAGACCCAGGCTTTCTCCATATGTTGGAAGCCATGCGTTGCCACCAGCGCGATCACCATCTGCGCGCCGTTATAGCCAACGTGCACCAGAAAGCTCGCCCCGACGGATTTGGTCGCCGCTCGCACCGCGCCACAAACCACGCCTACTAAGAAGATCACCAGCCCCGCACCCCAGGCCCATCCGTATTGCGGCAGGTGAATGAGTCCGAACGGCAGGGCGGTCAACAGAACTCCCCATACGACGCCGATCCGCCTCGCCAGCACCGGATACATCAATCCACGGAAGAAAAGCTCTTCCATCAACGGCCCCAGCGTTACCGCGATGATCGAAATCAGATACGCATCTCGCGGCCGATCGAACAGATGCTCGAACGGCGTATCTTTCGGCATGGGCAGCAGGCTCTGCAGAAAACTGAGCGCGAACAACATCACCGCTCCCAGCAACAGCAGCCACCATTGCGACCGCGGCCAGTTCCATCGGATCGCTCTCCAGAACGGCACTTGATATTTGCCGCGGACCAGCCCGACCATGAACGCAGCCAGCGGAATATAAAGCAGAAATTGCGCCGCAATGACCAGAAGCGGCCGCTGCTCTACCTTCTGCGCCGCTTCAAAAAAACTGGAATGCGGATACCACAACCCGTGCACCACGGCAACCTCGCCATATTGCGCGGCGAGCACTGCTACAAACGTCAACAGCGCAATCAGCAGCACATCCCAACCGCTCCACACGGGATCTTCCACCGGCGGCCGCGCCGGCGTGATCACGGGCGGCGGAATCGACCGGATGATTCCCAAAGGATCCGAGTGCTGGGGCGCACCCGAGGGAGAATCGCCGTGTATCGACACACCCCCGGGATCGCTGCTCACGCTCTCCGTTTGTGCCGGATCAGATTGCGGATTCAATTGCGAATTGTCGGGAGATGCCACGTTGTCTTTCCGTGTTATGAGACTTTGACTGGATACTGGGCACTGGCAACTGGGTACTGGGCGCTGAAGTACCCCGCCAGCGCCTGCCCCGTATACGACTTTTTCACTCGCGCCACCTGCTCGGGGGTTCCTTGCGCCACAATGCGCCCGCCATCCTCGCCACCTTCCGGACCGAGATCGATAATCCAGTCGGCATTGCGAATCACATCCAGGTTATGCTCGATAATAATGATCGAATTCCCCAGGTCCGTTAACCGATGCAGTACATCAAGCAATTTCTTCACGTCGTCGAAGTGCAGCCCGGTCGTCGGTTCATCCAGCAGATACAAAGTCTTCCCCGTCTGCCGCTTCGACAATTCGCGCGCCAGTTTGATGCGCTGCGCTTCCCCTCCGGATAGCGTCACCGCCGACTGCCCCAGGTGAATGTATCCCAGTCCCACATCGACCAGCGTTTGCAGTTTCTGCTTCACCTGCGGAATATTTTCAAGAATCGGCAGTGCGTCGGAAACCGGCATCTCCAAAATGTCCGCAATCGAATATCCGTTGTATTTGACGGCCAGAGTTTCTGAGTTGTACCTGCGTCCACCGCAGACTTCGCACAACACGTAAACATCCGGCAAAAAATTCATCTCGATACGCCGCTGCCCTTCGCCCTGACACGCCTCGCATCGCCCGCCGGTTACGTTGAAGGAAAATCGTCCCGCTTTATAGCCGCGCTCGCGCGATTGCGGCAGCATGGCATACAGATCGCGGATCGCCGTGAACACTCCGGTATACGTCGCCGGATTTGATCGTGGCGTGCGCCCAATCGGCGACTGATCGATGCGAATCACTTTATCGACATTTTCCGCGCCTGATATCGCCTTGTGCTCGCCCGCCTTCTCGCGCGAGCGATATAGCTGCCGCGCCAGCGCGCGATACAAAATGTCATTCACCAAGGTCGATTTTCCCGAGCCCGAAACGCCGGTCACGACGGTCATCACTCCCAACGGAAATGTCACATCGAGATTCTTCAGATTATTTTCTTTCGCGCCCAGAATGGTGAGCCCGGCCCCATTTTTCTGTCGCCGCTCCGGCCGCATCTCAATTTGCGTTCGTCCCGAGATGTACGCTCCGGTCAGCGAGTTCGGCGCGCGCATGATTTCTTCCGGCGTTCCCTGCGCCACCAGCGCACCGCCATGCCGTCCCGCTCCCGGCCCAAGATCCACCACGTAATCCGCCCGCCGGATCGTCTCTTCGTCGTGCTCCACCACCAGCACGGTATTGCCTAAATCCCGCAGATTTTCCAGAGCATTCAACAAACGGCCATTATCGCGATGATGCAATCCGATCGACGGCTCATCCAGCACATACAACACTCCGCGCAGCTTCGATCCAATCTGCGTCGCCAGCCGGATGCGCTGCCCTTCGCCCCCCGAGAGCGTCGCCGCCGAACGATCGAGCGAGATGTATCCCAATCCCACCGCATTCAGGAATTGCAGGCGCTCAACAATCTCATGCATCACGCGTCCCGCAATCTGCGCTTCGCGCCCGGCCAGCTTGATACCTTGCGCGGTCTCGAGCGCCCGCGCCACCGGCATCGCCGTGAATTCGGCGATCGACATCCCGTTCACCTTCACCGCCAGGCTCTCCGGCCGCAGTCGCTTCCCATGACACGCCGGGCATTCCGTCGCCGACATGTGGTCCATCAGCCAGTCGCGATATCCCTCCGACGTCGACTCCTCCAGGTTCTGTTTCAGATATCCAAAGATGCCGTGAAACCCTGTTCGCCCGCCACGCCCCGGCTCGCCGTTGAGCAGAAAATCCTGCGTCTTCTCCGGCAGCTTCTCAAACGGCGTGCTCAAATCGATCCCATAAGCCTGCGAGACGATCTGCAACTGATGAATCAGATTCTGCGACGCCGACCCCGGCCCCAGCGCTCCATCCAGCAGCGGCTTTGACCAATCCGTAATCACCTTCGCCGGATCGAAATCGTACTTCGAGCCCAGCCCGTGGCACTCGGGACACGCGCCGTAAACGCTGTTAAACGAGAATGACCGCGGCTCCAGTTGCGGCACGCTGATGCCGCAATCCGGACACGCCAGCTTCTCCGAATAAAGAGCTTCCTCGCCGTTGACTACCGCAACCTGCACCAGCCCGCCCGCCAGCTTCATCGCCAGGCCAATCGACATCTCCAGCCGATGCTCGATTCCCGGCTTCACCAGCAGCCGGTCAATCACCACTTCGATGGTGTGATTCTTGCGCTTGTCGAGCTGAATATCGTCATCCAGATTCACCAGTTCGCCATCCACGCGCGCTCGCGTGTAGCCGTGCTTGACCAGCGTCTCCATTTCTTTTTTGAACTCGCCCTTGCGCCCGCGCACGATCGGCGCCATCACCATGACTCGATCTTCCGGCGTCAGCGCCATCACTCGCTGCACGATCTGATCCGCCGACTGACGGCTGATAGCCCGCCCGCACCTGGGGCAATGCGGCTCTCCGATCGAGGCGAACAATAATCGAAAGTAATCGTAGATCTCCGTGATCGTTCCCACGGTCGAACGCGGGCTGCGGCTCGTGGTCTTCTGCTCAATCGAAATCGATGGGCTAAGTCCATCAATTGCATCCACATCCGGCCGTTCCATCTGATCCAGAAACTGCCGCGCATACGCCGACAAAGTTTCCACGTAGCGCCGCTGCCCTTCGGCGTAGATCGTGTCAAATGCCAGCGACGACTTTCCCGACCCGCTCAATCCCGTCACCACCGTGAGCGTGTTCCGCGGTATCTCTACGCTGATGTTTTTGAGATTGTGCTGTCGCGCTCCGCGCACTGAGATTTTGGTAATGGCCATTTCGTTACTGGACTAAAAAGTGGCCGCAACTACCCTTCCGTAATGTCGACAGGTCACCAGAGATGTCTGAAAGTGGGAGTGCGCAGCTCTACTCCGTATCTTAGTTGCTAACAGCGGGGAGCGTCAACGCAGGTAGAGTGGGGGTTCGCGCGCGGCTGTGGAAAAGTCAGTCGCGTGTCGACAAGTTTGATGCTGCCAGGAACTGAATTCAAAGAGGTTGGGTCCCAATCGTGATCGCGTTCTTCATGCCTGTTATAGTCCTCCTCACCGTTATTGCCTCTGTCGGCCTCGGCATTCTCGCGGCATATCTGGTGGTCACCGGCATTCTGCTCAGTTTTCGCCGCCCGCCACAGCCTCAACCGCAGCCGGTCGTCGGACGCCCGCGCCTGGTCCTGGTCCCTTCCCAGAACCACGTCAGCGGCGACTAGCTTCTATGCCACACGCCACCAACCGGTCCGTGTGGAACACTCTGATTCCTTCAATTCTGTTAGCCATCCGCCCGTTCTCATCTTTCACCTTCGCCCAGGACGCGCCCCGGCACATCGTTCTTCCCAGTACGAAGCTTATCGCCTGCCAAAGCCCCGACTGTTCCCAGGTATTGCCTGACCAGCCTGCCGACTCGGCGGCTATCTATCCCTGGCAGGTCATGGTCGACTTTAATCAAGGCAAGGTCATCGGCCTGACCGCCTACTACGACCAACCGGTCACCTTCGCAGATGTTTGCGCCGCCATCGACGAACGCTACGCCAAATGGACCGCCGACTTCAGCAACGACAGACATAGAGTTTGGCGCGTGGAACCGGAACGTCTCGTCATTTCGCTCTTCGTGAACGCGAGCGGCATGGTCACAGTCATTTACCTCATGTTCGACGCCAAGCACCCGACCTCACAGCAAGCCGAAGAGTACTTGTGGTGCTCCGTCGAGCAGGCCGCCAAGCACTGCAAACCAGTTCGGCAGAACGCAGCTTCCTCAAACTGATCGTCAGCCAGAAGACTGCGCCCTTGCGCAGTTCTCTGCTATCACACCCCGCCGTGAGCCCAGTCACATAGCTGTGCTCGCTTCCGTTCTATACGTTAGCTATGGAAAGACGAGACGACCTCGAACCGGAAGATCGGCCGAAAGACCCGCGAGCAC
>JASHOT010000293.1 GCA_030040965.1 Candidatus Sulfotelmatobacter sp.
GCAAACATGCCATGGACCTGACCGCGGGCGAAGCCATGACTCGCAATCCCAAAACGATTGCGGGAAGCGAATTTGCCGCAACTGCCCTCGCCCTGATGGAAGAGAAGAAAATTACTTCTTTGATGGTCATCGATAAGCGCGGCCGCCTCGAAGGCATCGTACACTTGCATGATTTGTGGACCACCGAGCTGGTCTAGAGCATTGAGTCATTGAATCATTTGGTTGAAAGCCGATGAGCACGCTAGACAAGGCCGAAGCGATGAAGGCGCGAACGAAACAGTTCGCCATTCGAATCGTCACCGTCGTGCGATCGCTGCCCCAGACTCGCGAGCGCGACGTGCTGGGCAAGCAACTGCTGCGGTCCGGTACTGCTGTTGCCGCAAACTACCGGGCAGGGTGCCGTTCGCGATCCCAGGCAGAGTTTGCCTCCAAGATGAATGTCGTAGTCGAAGAAGCGGACGAAACGGTTTTCTGGCTTGAGCTTCTCGGCGAGACCGAAGTTATACCCGCACAAAAACTCACACTTCTCATTGAGGAAGGAAACGAGTTACTCGCGATTTGTGCTGCATCCCCGCGCACAGCCAAACATCACAAAGGAGGGTGAGGGTTGGGCATTTGAAATGACTGAATGACTCAATCACTCAATGACTAAATTCCATGTACCACTACGATCCCAATACGGCGCTAGAAGAACTTACCGAAGACGCAACCTTACCCAACCCTGTGCATGTGCGCGACATGATCCTGCGCAAGCACCCCACGGCTGATCGAGCCCTGGAGCTGAACCGGCAGTTTGTGGAATATCAGAAACTCTTCGGCGAAGCCCAGAAGCTGGGCAAGGAAATTCTGAAGCAGCTGGCGGCGTAGGCGTTCGCCGGCGTTATCCCGCAAGCTTGATTCCCGCGCTTTCGCAGACTGCTTGCGCGATCGCCGACGTTTCCCTGAGCAGCGCGGGAATTTCCTCGGCTTTGGCCGGCCATCTATGCCGGTAAATGATCAAGGTTGTTCCCGACGCTTCCACGTGCCAGTTCTTGTCCGTCGGGATCTGCTCGAAAAACATCTGGAGGCCTGGGCTGAAGAGCGTGCGGATGCGCATTTCGTCCGGTGCGCGCAAATGGTAGCGGCGCGAGAACTCCGGATTCGAATCGAAATCGATGTCACTGTGCGTGATGGCGTCGCCGATCGCATCGAAAATGTTTTCCGGGCGCAGTTCAAACGCAGGCAGTTGAACCTCCTGCGTAAAACTCGTGAGCGTCTGAGTAATGCTGTTTTTGCCATTTCCATAGGTGTAATCGAACACGCTCACCCGGAAACCGCCCATTGCACCGGTCATCGCATCGCTGAAACGCCCCGGATGCATGCGTTGCAGCAAAGAGATTTTGGGGGTCGCGGGCAGGACGGGGCCGCGCCAGCCTTGCCCCAGGAAAGAGAACCCCATTGTTTGCGCCAGCGCGGCAAGATCGCGCGTGCGCTGCCGCGCTTGACGAATCGCCATGACCGCGATCACTGCGATCACCAGTAGAACGAATCCGAAAAACCAGAAGACGAAAAGGCTGTTCTGCGTCATGGTTGCGGAATTCACCGATGGAAAATGTTAGCTCGCAATCGAGCGTGAAACAATTGTGCTCTGCGATTCCTGGGCAGGTGTTCCGAGGCAATCGTTTACAATAAAAAATTCTCCTGCGAGACTCGTGCCGGCACGTTGGCTTTGCGCTCAGGACTGGCGACTCGCAACTCAGGACTCATCATGCACCGTTGGTCAGAACTCTTTATCCCGACCCTGCGCGAGGCGCCGGCCGACGCCGAAGTCGCCTCGCACAAATTCCTGGTGCGCGCCGGCTACATTCGCCAGCTCGCCGCGGGCATTTACTCCTATCTTTTTTTAGGCAACCGCTCGTTCAACAAGGTCTCGGCCATCGTGCGTCAGGAGATGGACCGCATCGGCCAGGAATTTTATTTGCCCGCGCTCCATCCGCGCGAGCTATGGGAGGCGAGCGGACGTTACGCGATCATGGGCGAAAATCTTTTTCGCCTCAAAGACCGCAAGGGCACCGACATGTGCCTGGGCATGACCGAAGAAGAAGTCATGACCTCGATCGCCCTGAAAGAACTGCGCAGCTACAAGCAGCTGCCCCAGATCTGGTACCAGATCGCGCCCAAATTTCGCGACGAGCCGCGCCCGCGGTCGGGACTGCTCCGCGTGCGCCAGTTCATGATGAAGGACTCGTACTCGTTCGACATCGATGCGGCCGGACTCGACGTCTCGTACAAGAAGCATTACGGCGCGTACTGCGCGATCTTCGATCGCTGCGGGTTGAAATACATGGTGGTCGAAGCCGATTCCGGCGCCATGGGCGGCAAGGAATCGCACGAGTTCATGGTGCGCACCAACGCCGGCGAAGACCTGATCGTCAGCTGTGATGCCTGCGACTACGCGGCGAACCTTGAGAAGGCCACGTCGAAACTCGAAGCGGTGGAGGACCTGAAGCCCGAAGGCGACGGCAACCCGCTCGAGGTGCACACGCCCGGACAGAAGACCATTGAAGAAGTGGCGAAGTTTCTCGGCGTGTCGCCGAAAAACAAAATCAAGACTCTCGCCTTGATGGCCGACGAGGTCGCCTCTGACAACAAAGACACGAAGGGCAAGAAACACTCGCGCGCCATCATCGTGCTCCTGCGCGGCGATCATCAGCTGAACGAAGCCAAGCTCAACGGCACAGTCGCCGCTGCCACGCGGCCGATGGAAGAGGCCGAGATCCGCGCGCTGTTCAAATCGCCTGCGGGGTATCTGGGTCCAATGGGAATCGATTGGTCGCGCGATCTCAATGACGTAGCCAAGCCAGTGTTGCTGGTCGATAAGGCGCTCGAAGGCCGCGCCAATCTGATTGCGGGCGCCAACAAAGAGGACTATCACGTCAAGAACCTGACGCCGGGAAAGGATTTTCATCCCACGGCCTATGCGGACTTGCGCAGCGTGACCGCGGGCGAGGCATGTCCCAACTGCGGCAAGCCGCTGCGTATCGATACGGCGGTGGAAATCGGGCACATCTTCAAGCTTGGCTACCGCTACTCAGACTCGATGGGGCTACGCGTGCTCGACAAGAACGGCAAGGAAGTCATGCCCATCATGGGATGCTATGGCATAGGCATCGAGCGCATCCTGACGGCGGCGGTCGAGCAGGGCAACGACGAGAACGGATTCTGGTTGCCGCCTTCGATTGCGCCGTTTGAAGTGGTGATCGCGCCCGTCAACGTGAAAGACGAAGCCGTCAGCAAGGCCGCGGAAGATATTGCCAAACGGCTGGAAGCGGCCGGCTTCGACGTGGTGCTCGATGATCGCGATGAGCGGCCGGGCGTGAAATTCAAGGATGCCGATCTGGTCGGTATCCCGTTTCGAATCACCGTGGGAAAGAGGGTTACCGAAGGCACTGTCGAGGTCGTTATTCGTTCGACTCGCGAGGTGCGCGATGTTACGATTTCGGCAATCGTCGATCACTTTCACCATTTGCTCGGGCGCGCGGGATGAGACTTGTGTCTTGATCCGCACGCCGGGAGCGGAGCGGGTTGGGATATGGGAACAATCAAAGCGATCATTGGAGTGCTGGCTATTGTCTTCGTGATCTACGCGTCCTTTCAGATCGCGCCACCGGAGCTCAGCAACTATTCGTTCCAGGATGATCTGAGGAACATCGCCATGATGGGCGGAGCCAATCCGCACACCACCGACCAGCAGTTGCTGGACGAGGTGATGAAGAAGGCGCAGGAGCGCGGCATCACGCTGACACCAGAGCAGGTTACTGTGCTGCGCATCGGCACGCCGGGAGTGCCGGCCGTCTATGTGGCTGCCGACTACAGCGTCTCGATCAACCTGCCAGCCTACACTCTGGTGCTGCACTTCACTCCTTCGAGCGGAAACAAGGTCTAGGCAGTTCATCTCTATAGAATGCATGGGTTTGCGTGCCCGCGCGGAGCGCGTGCCCGCGCTGCTTTGGCCCAAGGTGGTCGGTGAAATGTTCCTACAGGAACACAAGTGCGATTGGAAAGAGTGTTCCTATCCTTTGCATTCTTCCGTACGGGTACGTACATACTTCGGCGTACATAAAGTGCAAGTAGCGTGATTTGTTGAGTTTGCGGGTGGGTGATATGGCACCGGGGCGCCGTGCAGAGGGTAAAAACAGGGGCGTGGCCGTCTCATTGTGAGACAGGGCTTTATTCGTTGCCATGGATCGGGGAGGAGATTCCTTGCGGAGCCGGGTGTGAGGGACAGGGGTCCCTCGACTGCGCTGCCGTTCGCACAGCGAACGGTGCTCAGGACGACAGACCGTGGGTTTCCGCAGCAGAGTAAGCCACGTTCACTGTGGACGGGCAGGGCGCCGTCCTCGGGGAGAACTGTCCCAGGTTGAGGTACAGTGGCGGGGCGAGGAGTGCAGAGGTCCTTCGGGGCACGCCTCAGGATGACAACGTTTTTATCGGCCCTATTTTCGACCCTCAGCGGCTAAAGCCGTCGTTAAGTTGGCACACTTACGGCGCGGCTGGAAGCCGCGCGCCCTTTCAAAACCGTCGTTCCTCGGGTCGCTCCAAAAGCAGGTTCCTCTCTTGCCGTCGCCTGCGCTCCGGCATGCGGCCGGAATGACAGATTCGAGGAAGGCTCAGCTGGGGTTGCAGAATTTCATGCGCAAATGAGAAGTGCAGCCCCGGAGGGCTGCACTTTTTCTTTCACTGAAATCTGAGATGCGGAAGAGCTGGAAAGTTATCAGTTTGTGGTTCCCGAAGGACCGCAGCCCGCAAAATTGCTGCTGGCGGTCACGCCGACACCGATGGCGACCGGTTGCGATGTGAAATTCCTATAGGTTGCCGTGACCTGATAGTAGCCGGTGTATTCCCACTCAGCAGGGTTGAATGGCGCTGCGGGCGTCACCGCTGTGTTGATCGCGTCCACCCAGGTGCAAATTGGGTCTATCGCCGTCATAAGGCCGGTGGTGCTGATCGGCACTGTAGTGGGGCCATACGGCGGCAGAACTCCGCCGGCAGGGTAATTCGGATCGTTGCTGGTATTGGATGTGCCTACCGTCGTGACGTTCCAGGTGGAGTTGTTGGTCACAATGATTGTTTTGCCGCTGTGATAGTTGGCGGTGACGACAAGTTGCAGCGTCCCATCGGCGCCCGAGAGGTTGTAGAAGCTGGCAGCGGCGCTGGGTCCGGTGGAAGTGAGCGTGAGCGATTCCAGATAATCCGAGGTGCCGCAGCTGGTTGAGAGCAAGCCGATGGCGGCGAGAAACAGAACCACGATTGATAGACGTTTCACAGGGAAAACTCCTCCGCGAGATTTCAATTGGCATGGTCTCAGGTCGGAAAATGAGAGGCAAGGAACGGACGTGCACGTCCGATGGTCACAGGAGTGCCGATTGGAGGACCTTGGATATGGGGCAAAGCCGCATGAATACTGGGGAAGAACGAGATACGGGGACGCAGAGTGAGTGCACGACAAGGGCACGCAGGGGCGCGTTACCTTGGGAATGAAGATGGTCTTCGGCCGTCGGTCTTCGGTCGTTTGTGGTGCGAAGGATGGCCAGCGGTGTTGACGGTGAACTGGGGCAACCCTGCAAGGCTAGGGTTTAGAGGAGAGAACCGCTTGCGAGGACGGGAACAGGTATCCGGGAACAAGGGGTCCTTCGACTCGCGCCGTTCGCTTGTGCGAACGGCGACTTCGCTCAGGATGACAAGGGCCAGACGTTTGCATATTCCCTTCGGCCCCGGGCAAGCTCGAAAGGGCGCCCTTCCACGGCGGATCGACGCACGTGACGGGCGTGCGGTCCAATGACATTCGTAACGTTGCCATCAGATTACCTACCTCCTACTATCGCGACAGAGTAAGAACGATTTCACGCGCCCAGTCTGCATCAGCACGTCTTCAACCTTCGGATGACGAACGGGATGGGTCTGGGCCGAGTTGCATAGGTCCTTCGACGCAAAAAGCGCGCCTCAGGATGACAAGCGCGGAGTGGGGGACTCTGTCGAGCTTCGCTCGACCGGACAGCCGAGGGCGGCTGTCCCTACATGAGCGGAAGGTTGTCGGTGGCTGCAAAAGAACTCGCTGGAGGCAGTTCATGAAGAGTTGGTATCGAGTGCTCGTGGGACTTCTGGCGCTGATGGCGCTGCTGATGCTGGCGGGTTGCAGCGGAGCGCCGGGGTGTCCGCAATTTGGGTTTGGAGCTTCGACGCCGTGCACGGCGGGGAGCACGGGGACATTTGGCGGAGGCGGCACGGGTGGAGGCGGTGGCGGGGGCGGCGGCAGTTCGGTGGTGGCGTACGCCTATGCGGTGGATTCCGTCAATTCGACGATCGATGGCTATGCGCTGAGCGCGCAGAGCGGGACGTTTGGGACGATTTCGAATTACACAGCGCCGACGACTCCGGGCAATGGCGGCGGAATGGGGATGGCGATCGCGCAGGGCGCATATTTGTACGTGGGATTTGCCAGCGTGGGCGAGATTTATTCCTACTCGATCGGCTCGAATGGCGCGCTGACATTTCTGGCGACGTACACGGCGTCGGAGCTGGCGGGCTTTCCCAATGGACCGGGGCAGTCGATCATGATTACGAATCCGGCGGGGACGCTGCTGTTTCTCTCGGATGGAGTTGCCGGGTCGATTTACGTGTGGTCGATCGGCAACGGGCAAAACGGCACGACGGCAGGAGCGCTGACGGCGGTGGCGGGATCTCCGTTTGCGGTTCCGACAATGTCGCCGGCATTTACTCCGTTGAACCTGGCGACCGATGGGGCGGGGGCGTATTTGTACGCGGTGGATGGAGATAACGTAGATCACCAGGGTACGGGGATCGCGGCGTGGTCGATCGGGACAGGGAATAATGGCACGACGTTGGGTGCTTTGACGCCGGTGACGGGGAGTCCGTTCCTGACCAGCGGTTCGACGAATTTTTCGATGTGGCAGCTGCAGGGCGAGCCGAGCGGGCTATTCATGATCGGCACGACGGGGAGTTCTGCGTTTTATACCGGAGTGAGCGACGACGAACATCTGTATGTGTACAGCATTGGGTCTTCGACGAGCTCGGCGCCGGGGGCGCTGACGCCGGTGACGGGATCGCCGTTTACGACGACGTATTCGCCGTTCACGATCGCGGTGCAGCCGACGGGCGAGCTGGTGTATTCGCTCAGCTTCGCGGATACGGGAACGTCACTGAATCCGATCGAGGGATATATGCTGACGACGACCACGGGGGCGCTGACGGCGGACACGGACTCACCGTTCAATCTGCCGAGCGATGAAGGAACGTGGGGCCAGTTCGATCAGACGGGATCGTACCTGTTCGTGTATGAGAGCTACACCAACACGAGCAACGAGACGGTGACTTATATTGCGCCGCTGGCGATTGGGACGGGAGGGGATTTGACGCAGGTGGCGACGCCGGTGACGCTGACGGCTCCGGGATTCTGGGTGGTGACGGATCCGAATTAGAAGGGAAGCGAGCCAGACGCGCTTTTTGCATCGCAAAGCGCGCGATGCGAAGCGCGGCTCGCCCGGGTCCATCGACTCGCGCAAAGGCGGCGCTCGCTCAGGATGACATTCTCCTGTTGACAGCTCGGAGACCCGCATGTACTGCGGGTCTCTTTTTGTTTCCGGAATGGGGCGTAGAATGGGTGTATCCCTCGCGGTAGATTTGGCGGCTGGGTCGTCGAGCTGCGGTCGACCGGACAGCTGATCACCCCGCCACGCCAAAACCGGGCGCGTCGTGGGCCCCGGCCGAGGGCGGCTGTCCCCACACGGGTTCTGGATGTGCCGTCGGGGACGCCGGCGCTACGCGAGGCAAACTTTTGGCCTGTGGCAACGTCTGAGAGAGAACGCAAAGGTTTCTATCTTCGTTGGATCGAAGTGGTGAGAGTGCACCAACCTTGAGTATCAAAGTCAGAATTCCGAAGGGTGACGCGGCGCGTGCCGGCAAGGCGATCTGGGGATTGCCGCGCGATCCGGTGCTGCGGGCGGCGCTGATCGTGTTTCTGGTACTGGCGGTATCGTTTACCGTCCTGTTCTCGTATTACTACGTCAAATATGACCGGATTATCGAGCGACGATTCCGCACGCCGGTGTTCAGCAACTCGGCGAAAATCTATGCGCTGCCGCGGACTTTGCGGGACGGAGAAAAGATCGAGGCGAAGGAGATTGCGGCGGACCTGCGGCGAGCGGGATATTCGGACGCGGGGCATGGAGATAAGGATTCGCAATCGCCGCTGGGCACGTTTCGCCTGGTGAATGACGGGATTGAGGTGACGCCGGGATCGGAGTCGTATCACAGCCCGGAGGCGGCGCGGATCGAGATTCAGGATGGGGTGGTCGAGAAGATCACGACGAAGGGTAACGAGCTTTCGGCGTATGAACTGGAGCCGCAGCTGGTGACGGCGCTGTTTGACGCCGAGCAGCGGTCGAAGCGGCAGGTGGTGAAGTACGGCGAGATTCCTCCGAAGATGGTGCAGGCGGTGCTGGCGATCGAGGATCGGAGATTCTTTGAGCACAGCGGAGTGAATTTCATCCGTTTCGGGGGCGCGGTCGTTGCAGATATCACGCGGCGCATGGGCATCACGCACCAGAAGTTCGATCAAGGCGGATCGACGCTCACGATGCAACTCTCGCGCGGATTTTTCCTGAATCCCGAGGACAAAACCGTCAAGCGTAAGCTGACCGAGATGTTGATCGCGGAGGAAATGGAGCAGAAATTCTCGAAGCAGCAGATTTTCGAGTTCTACGCGAACTGGGTGCCGCTGGGGCAGAGGGGATCGTTTTCCATCAGCGGGTTTGCGGAGGCGTCGAAGGCGTATTTCAACAAAGATCTGAAGGACCTCACGCTGCCGGAGGCGGCGCTGCTGGCGGGATTGATCCAGCGGCCGAGTTATCTTTCGCCGTATCGGCATCCGGAGCGGGCGCTCGATCGGCGCAACGTGGTGCTGGAGGCTATGGTCGAGACCCATGCCATCACGCGGGAGGAGTGCGAAAAGGCGAAGGCGACGCCGCTGAAGCTGGCGCCTCCGAATGTGGAGGCGAGCGATGCTCCGTACTTTGTGGATATGGTGCGGGAGTCGCTGATCGGCAAATTCAACGAAGGCGATCTGAACGACCAGTCGTACCGGATCTACACGACGCTCGATCCGGAGTTGCAGAAGGCGGCGGCGCAGTCGGTGGAGATGGGCATCAAGCTGGTGGATGAGCAGATCAAGAAACTGCGCACAAAGAAGGTGAAGGTCGCAAAGAAATTTGAGACCACGGTGGAACCCGGCCCGCAGGCGCAGGTGGCGCTGGTGGCGCTGGATCCGCATACGGGCGCGGTGCTGGCGCTGGTGGGAGGACGCGATTACGGATGGAGCCAGCTGAATCATGCCAACGCGAAGCGGCCGACAGGCTCGATCTTCAAGCCGTTCGTGTATGCGGCGGCGATGAATACGGCTCTTGACGGCTCGCAGACGGTGATTACGCCGGCCTCGACAGTGACGGATGAACCGTCGAGCTTCGCCTACGGCGATCAGATTTATGAGCCGCGAAATTATAAAGAGGAATATCACGGGGATGTGACGCTGCGGTACGCGCTGGCGATGTCGCTGAATAACGCGACGGTGAAGGTGGCGGAGGAAGTGGGCTATGACAAGGTCGCGGACCTGGCGCGGTCGGCGGGAATCGTATCGGTGAAGCCGACACCCGCGATGGCGCTGGGATCGTATGAGGCTTCTCCGCTGGATATGGCGGGCGCGTACACGAGCTTTGCGAACAACGGACTGCGTCTGTCACCGATTCTGCTGCGATCGGTGCGCAATGCGAAGGGCGATGTGCTGGCGAATTTCTCGACCGACCAGCGGCAGGTGCTCGATCCACGGATTGCTTACGTCATGACGAACATGATGGAGGGCGTAATCAATAACGGGCTGGGCTATACGGCGGTGCGGCTGCGCGGATTCGATGCGCCGGCAGCGGGAAAGACGGGCAGCTCGCACGATGGATGGTTCGCGGGATATACCTCGAATCTGTTGTGCATTGTCTGGGTGGGCTACGACGATTACAGCGATCTGCGGTTGACCGGCGCGTTGACGGCCGGGCCGATCTGGGCCGAGTTCATGAAGAAAGCGCAGGCGCTGCCCGACTACGGCGACATGCGCGAGTTTACGCAGCCTTCTGGCGTAGTGGATGTGCAACTGGATAAAGCAACGAACCGGCTGGCCACGCAGAATTGTACGGACGATTATGTGTCGGCATTTGTGGCCGGAACCGAGCCGCGCGATACCTGCGACATGCAAGCGGGAGTGCGAGGGTTTTTCTCGCGGCTGTTCAATGGCAACGAAAAAGTGCTGCCTCCTCCGCCGCCACCGGGACAGCCCAATGGGCAGGATCCGAATAACGGGCAAGATCCACAGAAGAAAAAGGGTATTTTCGGCAAGATTGCCGGAATATTTAAGGATGATAAAGGTACGGCCCCGGTGTCTAAACCAGCAGATAACGGGCAAACCGCGCCGCATTAGCGGGAAAACCCGGCCTGAAGCGCAAGAAAGCTCTCAGGATGGGGTACCCAACGCTAGATCAGGGACGAAACGCGAGATTTCAGGGACTAAATTCTAGTGATCTAGCAGCGTGGTCGCGAAATCTTCGCCGCCCGGTGAAAACTGTGCCAGAATATGCTCAACTGGCGTGCCTGGGGGTGGCCTATGACGTCCTGCCCGAGAGTTTTGCTGGTTCCCGCCTCTCTGATTTTCCTCTGTGTTTGCGCTTTGATTCCTTTCTCCGCGGCGCAGACCGCGCACTCTGAACAATTACAGATCCGACCGCCGCTGTTGCGCAGCGTGGATCCGCCGGCGAAGGATGCGACTGCGGACCAACTGGACAAGCGCGGGGATGAGTTGCGCATGCAGAAGCTGTATCTGGATGCGCTCGATTATTACCGCGCTGCGCTGGCCAAGGAACCGAACTCGGCGAAGCTGCTGAATAAAATCGGAATCACCGAGCTGATGATGCAGCGCTACAAAGAGGCGAAGAAATCGTTTGAGAAGTCGATTAAAGCGGACCGCAACTTCGCTGATCCGTACAACAATCTGGGCGTGGTGATGTATGAAGACCGGAAATATGGATCGGCAGTGAAGGAATATCAGCGGGCGATTGCGATCGACGGAAACTCGGCGTCGTTTTACAACAATCTGGGCGCGGCGCTTTTTTCGAAGAAAGAATTCGACCCGGCGGTGGCCGCATATCAGCATGCGATCGAGCTCGATCCGGATGTGTTTGCGCGAACGTCGCGGGGCGGCGTGCAGGCGCAGCTTCCGAGCCCCGAGGATCGGGCGCGCTACGACTTCACGGTGGCGAAACTATACGCGAAGATGGGATTCTCCGATCAGTCACTCGAGTATCTGAGAAAGGCGATGGAAGAGGGTTATAAGGATTTCAAGGATGTTTATAAGGATGCTGAGTTTACCGAGTTGAGGAAGGACAAACGGTTTACCGAGTTAGTGTCGACAAAGATGCCGACGCTGCGCGATTGATGCGCCAAAGTGCGCCAAGCACCAAAGCGCGCGGGGCACGGTGTTGACGCACGAGAAACACGTTTTACAACTCTTTACAAAATTAGACGGAACTTCGTCGAGTTCCGGTGTTTAATTTTTCTACATACTCCTGAAAACAACAGGGTGAGTAAGGAGAAACGGTAGCCCATCGGATGCTGACCCGAGCACGCCCCAAGCAAGCATCCGGTGGGTTTTTGGTTTTAGTCGTCAGCTGACGGTCGTCAGTCGTTGGTCCTCGGCTTCAATTAACGGCTTGTGCTATCGGCTTGAACTAGGACCCTAATTGCCGTGGTGGCCGCTCCTGCCGCCCACGTAGTCGTCTAAAGCTTTTTTCCATTTTCCTTGTGCTTTCAGAATGAAGTCGACGGCGTCGCGAGCGGCTCCGTCGCCGCCTGCGTGCGGCGTGGTGTAGTGAGCTTCCTTCCGGACTTCGGCGCGGGCATTTTTGACGGCGATGGCGAAACCTGCGGCGCGCATGGCGGGCAGGTCGATGATGTCGTCGCCGACGAACGCCGCTTCCTCGGGTTTGAGGCCGGCTTCATTCACGATTTCGAGGAAAGCGGCGCCCTTGTCCTGAATGCCCTGGCGCACGAATTCGAGTTTGAGATCGCGGGCGCGGAGGGCGACAGTTTCCGAAAAACGCTTGGTGATCAATCCGGTCTTGATTCCGGCGACGCGAGCGAGCGAGATGGCGACGCCATCGTGGGCGTGGAAGCCTTTGAATTCAACCGAGCCTTGTGCGGTGAGGGCAGCGTTGTTGCCTGCGGAGGTTTGCGATGGATCCGGTAAGCGGGGCAGAAAGAAAAGTTTTCCGTCGGTGAGGACGCCGTCGACGTCGAAGAGGAGCAACTTGATTTTGCGGGCGCGGGCTTGTGCGGAGAGTTGCTTAGGCATCCGCGCAATTCTAGCATTCAGGTTTCCGAGACAACCGCGGTTCGCCAGACGCTAGTCTGGCGTCATGCCCAACATGTCCTCGTGTCCCTCGAATATCTTGGCAAGATGCGAGAGTCGGAAAAGCTGCTTGAGGCGGGCGTTCAGATTGACGAGTTTCAGTTCGCACTCCTGCCGCCGGGCGGAAACGTAGATTCCGACCAGGGCACCGAGGCCGGAACTGTCGAGATAGGTTACGTCGGTTAAATCCAGCACCAGGCGCTGGGTTTGCGGAATGAGTGTCCGCACCGTGGTCTGCAGCGTGGCGGTCGTAGCCGAGGTAATTTTCCCGGTGCAGCGCACGAGAATTTCTTCGGGGCTGCGAACTGTTTCGAGACTCAGTTGTGGAAGTGTAATGGGATTGGCGGCCATGGTGGCCTCCTTCTCGACTGAAAGTTGTAGCGAAAAGACGCTAGTACAAAGCGATGCCGAGGATCGGTTCCCGAGGGCAGGCCGCGGATAGGCCTGAAATCGGCTCGGACCAAGATACTCGCAGCCGGAGCAAAGTCAAGCGCGACTTGGCGGGGTGACGACTGTGAGGGCTGGCGCTCGCCTTTGCCGCACGGAAAGCGCGAGAGGCGAATACTTGGCGAAAGCTCGATTTCGGAATAAAATAGCCGGATGCAGTGCCTTCCTTCTTCCCTGGCGTGGGCCCATCCCCTGGTGGCGGAGTGGTTTGTCAGGCGGTTTGGCACTCCGACCGAACCGCAGGAGCAAGGCTGGCCTCACATTCTGGCGGGCAGAACCACGCTCATTTCCGCGCCCACCGGATCGGGCAAGACTCTGGCTGCTTTTCTCGCGTGCATTGACCGGCTGGTGCGCAAGGCACTGGCAGGCGATCTGGCGGATCGGACCGAGGTCCTGTACGTTTCGCCGCTGAAGGCTCTGGGCAACGACATCCAGAAAAATCTGGAGATTCCGCTGGGGGAGATCCTCGCGCTGGCGAATGAGCGCGGCATGCTCATGCCGGAAATTCGCACCGCCGTGCGCACGGGCGATACGCTGATGCCGGAGCGGCGCGCGATGCTGAAACGGCCTCCGCACATTCTGGTGACGACGCCCGAGTCACTTTACATCCTGCTGACGGCGGAGCGGAGCCGGGCGATCTTGCGAGATGTGGAGACCGTAATCGTCGATGAGATTCATGCTGTGGCCGATGACAAGCGCGGGGCGCATCTGGCGCTATCGCTGGAGCGGTTGGACGCGCTGGTGGCCGGCGATTTCCGTCAGGGGCTAAAGCCCCACGGGTTCGATGGGGATGAGCCGGTTCGGATGAAAGCCGCGCCCTTTCAAGGCAAGAAGCGGCCGGTGCGGATTGGATTGTCGGCGACGCAGAAGCCGATTGAGGAAGTGGCACATTTTCTGACGGGTGTGCGCGGAGAGGGCATCTCAGGGGCTGAAGCCCCATCAGGGACGGGCGGGTCTAGCGCAGCGCTGGAAGCGCTGCGCCACCGAAACACAAGTTCCTCAGCGGCTAAAGCCGCAAGTGATTTAGAAGCCGGTGACGGCGCGTCTGGAAGCCGCGCCCTTTCAAATCCATTCTTCACGACGGCCGGCGGGGACCCTTCGACTCCGCTCAAGGCAGGCGCTGGCGCTGCCGATCCTGTCATCGTCAACGTTGGGCATAAGAGGAAGCTGGAGCTAGGAATCGAAGTCCCTCCGATGCCGTTGGGGCCGATTGCCACCAATGAGATGTGGGACACGATTTATGACCGGCTGGTGGAACTGGTGGGGCAGCATCGGTCGACGCTGTTGTTTGTGAATACTCGGCGGATGGCGGAACGGATCGCGCATCAGTTGGGCGAGCGGATGGGCGAGGAAAACGTTGCGGCTCATCATGGCAGCTTGTCGCGCAAGTTGCGGCTGGCGGCGGAAAGGAAATTGAAAGAAGGCCAGGTGCGGGTGCTGGTGGCGACGGCGTCGCTGGAGTTGGGAATCGATGTGGGCACGGTGGATCTGGTGGTGCAGATCAATTCTCCGCGAGCGATTGCGGTTGCATTGCAGCGCGTGGGACGGTCGGGACACTGGCGGGGCGCGGTGCCGAAAGGAAGATTTTTCACGACGACACGCGACGATTTGATGGAGTGTGCGGCGCTGGTGCGGGCGATCAAATTGGGCGATCTGGATCGGCTGATGATTCCGGAGGCGCCGCTCGATGTGCTGGCGCAGCAGATTGTGGCGGCGTGTGCGGCGGAAACGCGGACAGGAGTGTCCGCGCAACACGAAACGCGGGCAGGCGCTGCATCCGATGGATGGGATGAAGATGAGTTGTTTGCGCTGGTCAAACGCGCGTATCCGTATCGCGGCCTGAAGCGGGAGACGTTTGACGCGATTCTCGAAATGCTGGCGGAGGGAATTGCGGCGCGGCGGGGGAGATATGGGGCGTACATCCATCGCGACAAGGTGAACGGGAAGTTGCGGGCGCGGCGCGGGGCGCGGCTGGCGGCGATCACCAGCGGCGGGGCGATCCCGGATAACTCTCTGTACACCGTAGTTGCCGAGCCGGACCAGGTTACGGTCGGTACGGTGGATGAGGATTTTGCCGTGGAGAGCAATCGCGGCGACATCATGCTGCTCGGCAATACGTCGTGGATGATTCATCGGGTTGAAACCAACTCCGGGCGCATGCTGGTGCAGGATGCACATGGCGCGCCGCCGACGGTGCCATTCTGGCGGGGAGAGGCTCCAGCTCGGACCGAGGAGTTATCGCAGCATGTCGGCGAGTTGCGGGACAAGATCAGCGAAATGCTACCGCGAACTTCGCCGGTGGGATTTTCGCCAACGCAGCCGGAGGTGGCAGCTTGCGTGGAGTGGCTGAAAGAGGAATGTGGGCTGGATGATTCCGGCGCGGAGCAGGCGATTGAGTACATTCTCGAAGGCCGGGCAGTGCTGGGTGCGGTGCCGACGCAGAAGACGGTGATCGCTGAGAGATTTTTTGACGAAGGCGGCGGAATGCAACTGGTGATCCATGCGCCGTTTGGCGGGCGGATCAACAAGGCGTGGGGACTCTCGCTGCGCAAGCGTTTTTGCCGCGGATTCAATTTCGAATTGCAGGCGGCGGCGACAGATAACGGACTGAATATCGCATTGGCCGAGCAGCACAGCTTTCCGCTGGGCGATGTATTTCACTTCCTCAATGCTGAGACGGTGCAGCCGATTCTTGAACAGGCGGCATTGGACTCTCCGATTTTTGGCACGCGCTGGCGCTGGGATGCGAACCGCGCGCTGGCGCTGCTGCGCTTTCAGGGTGGAAAGAAAGTGCCGCCGCAGATTCAGAGAATGCGGTCGGACGATCTGCTGGCGTCTGTGTTTCCGGATGCGGCGGCGTGCTTTGAAAATATTGAAGGCGACCGCCAGATTCCGAATCATCCGCTGGTTGGCGAGGTGATGAAGGATGTGCTCACCGAGGCGATGGATGTGGAGGGATTGAAGGCGCTGCTGCGCGGGATGGCGTCGGGAGAGATCCGCGTGATTGCGGTCGACACGCCGGTGCCGTCGCAATTTTCGCACGAAATTCTGAACGCGAATCCCTATGCGTATCTGGACGATGCACCACTCGAAGAGCGGCGGGCGCGCGCGGTGGAGATGCGGCGGGTGCTGCCGGAGTCGGTGCTCGAGGAAGTGGGGAAGCTCGATCCGGGAGCGATTGCGCAGGTGCGGGAAGAGGCGTGGCCGGATGTGCGCGATGCGGATGAATTGCACGATGTGCTGCATACGCTGGTGGCGCTGCCGGAAGAGTTACCCACCCTGTCTCGCAACCACGGCGAGACAACGGTGGGGCAACCGTCGTGGAACCAATTTCTCGAACCGTTGGTGAGCGAAGGTAGGGCAGGGATCGCGCGAGTTGGCGGGCGCCGGTATTGGGTTGCAGCGGAACGGGCGAGGAGTTTTCAGGTTCTGTTTCTAGGAGCGGAATTTGAGCAGGCGCTGGCCGATGTGGAAACAATGCCAGTCTCGCGCGATGACGCAGCGCTGACGCTGGTGACGGGTTGGATGTCGCACATCGGGCCAACCACGGCTTCCCGGTTAGGTGAGGTGCTAGGACTTCCTGCCGCGGAAATTGAGAAAGCTTTGCTGCGGATGGAGACGGCAGGGACCGTGCTGCGGGGTAAGTTTAGCGGCCCTGGCGGCACGCGGGCGGGGGCGCCCGCGCCACAAGGCCCCACACAAGCCGATAAGATTGAGTGGTGCGAGCGTAGGCTGTTGGCGCGCATTCATCGGCTCACGGTCGGCATGCTGCGCAGGCAGATCGAGCCAGTGACGGCGGCGCAATTCATGCGCTGGCTGCTGCGCTGGCAACATGTGGCTGCGGGATCGCAAGTTGCAGCGGAGCGCGGAACACTGGAAGTCTTGCAACAGTTGCAGGGATTTGAGATTCCGGCGAATGCGTGGGAGCGGCAGGTGCTGGGGCGCAGAATCGCCGACTACGATCCTAAATGGCTCGACCAGCTTTGCCTGACGGGCGCGGTCGGGTGGGGAAGGTTGTCGCCGCATCCGGCGACCATCGAGTCGGGTGGATCGACGGATCCGAGCACGACGCGGCAGAGGCGGGTGATACCGACGAGTGTGGCTCCGATTACTTTCTTTGTGAGAGAAGAAGCGGATTGGATGGGTGCGCACAAAAATCCCCACTTCTGGCAAAACCGGTCAGAAGTGGGGCAACCTCAAAATTCCCACCCTGTCGCACAGAGCGCGACAAGGGTGGGGCAGCCGGATTCGGACATGGAACGAAGCGGGTTGAGTCACTCGGCACAACTTGTGCTCGAATTTCTGCGGCAGCGCGGCGCATCGTTTTTTGGCGATATTGTGCGCGGCACGGGCAAGCTGAAAGCGGAAATTGAGACGGCGCTATGGGAACTGGTGGCAGCGGGAATTGTTACAGCGGATGGCTTCGATAACCTGCGATCGCTCATCGATCCCAAGCGGCGTGCGGGGCAGGGAAGCGGGCGAGTGACACGTCCTCGGCACAGTGCCGGTCGCTGGGCGCTGCTGCACGCCGATGTTGCGGTAGAACGGCCGCGGGCGGTGGAGTCGGCTTGCTGGATGCTGTTGCGGCGCTACGGAATTGTGATCCGTGATCTGTTGGCGCGGGAATCGAACCTGCCGACATGGCGCGAGTTGCTGATGGGATTTCGCCGGCTGGAAGATCGCGGGGAGATTCGCGGTGGACGATTCGTGGATGGTTTTCTGGGCGAGCAGTTCGCGTTGCCGATTGCGGTCGAGTCGGTGCGTGGAATGCGGAGTCTGCCATTGACGGGAGAGACGATCACAATCTCCGCGGCGGACCCGCTGAATCTAGTGGGAATACTGGTTCCCGGTGAGAGAGTGCCAGCAATTTCGGGGAAGACGCTCAGTTTTCGGGATGGAATTGCCGTCGAGGCATCTTTCAATGATATGGCGCGCAAGGAAGCGGCAAGTTAAGAATTTCGGTCGCGACCGGCTTTCTTACGAGTGACGCTTTGGACAGGTCCGAAGAATCCTGTAAGAAATAAAAGTCAGAAGCCCGAATGAGGGGGTCTCCCGGGCTTCTGACCCCAGCGAATCTCGGCTAGAAACTGATCGAAAGCGCTTCCCCCATCGCTTTGGCCGAGCATCCGCAATTACTTGCGATGCACTCCAGGTGCCATCCTTCCACGCCTCTTGGAATTTGCCTCATAAAATGAGCTAAGTCCTAGTCTCCAGGATGAGTTAGGGATATAGTAGACGGTCTCGCGCGGGTCGTACTTATAGCTGATGAGATGGCGTCCGACTATCCGATCAGATAGTCACTCTAACCGTTCGTATATCGGAACGCTTCGACCATGCAATAACTGTCGTGCGCAGGCTGTGGTAAAAAAACTTGGGGCCGAGGAGCGGGGGGAACTGATTGCGTCCGAGACTACTGGTGATCGCGGGCCCCTTGAAGGACTCAACCATTCCCTTGCCCGAGGGTGAGGTCACGCTGGGCCGCGAGCCGGCCAATGCCGTTCCGCTGGCGGATCCGTCGGTTTCGAGGAAACATTGTCTGCTGCGCTGCGAAGAAGACGGCCGCTACAACATTCAAGATCTTTCCAGCCGCAACGGGACCCTCGTCAACGGACTCAGCATTCGTCAACAGTATTTACGCCACGGGGATGAGATTGCCATTGGCGATTCCGTTTTCGTCTTCCTCCTGGAAGATGAGGATCATGCTTGTCCCGCAGGTCGGGTGGAATTTGAGGACAGTTTGCCGACGTCAGAAACCAAGGTTATCCATCCGAAGGAAGTGGTGTATCTGCAGCCCGACCGGCTGCTGCGCGAGTTGCCGGCGACGTCGCAGGTGGCGCGCAATCTGAATGTGCTGCTCAGGATCAGCCGCGCGGTGCATGCGATTCGCGATCTGGACGAATTGCAGGGGCAGCTGCTGGACCTCATCTTTGAAGTGGTGCCGGCAGACCGCGGCGCGATCCTGCTGGCCGAGGGTGCGGCGCAGGAATTCAACTCGCTCTACGCGCGGACGCGACAGGCTCGCCAGCCACAACTGGTGCGGGTGAGCCGGACGATCGCACGGCAGGTGATCAACGAAAACGTTGCGATTCTTGGTGCAGATGTTCCGTCAGGAACGCTGCGGAGCGTAGAGAGCCTGGCCGTTGCCGAAGTGCGATCGCTGCTGTGCGTTCCTTTGACGGTTTTCGAGCGGGTGATCGGATGCATTTATCTCGATAGCACCAGCGCCACCAACCGCTTTCATGAAGATCATTTGCAGCTGCTGGCGGCAATCGCGGGAATCTCGGCCGTGGCGCTGGACAACGCGCGGCGCGTGCAATGGCTGGAACAGGAGAATCGGCGCCTGGCGAACGAGATCAGCCAGGATCAGATTCTGGTGGGAGAAAGCGCGCGCATGAAGGAGATTTACCAGTTTCTGGCCAAAGCGGCTCGTGCGGATTCTACAGTGTTAATTGAGGGCGAGAGCGGGACGGGAAAGGAGTTGGCGGCGCGGGCGCTTCATAGCAACAGCGATCGTTCGTCGGGACCGTTCGTGGCGATCAACTGTGCGGCCATTCCTGAGAATCTGCTGGAAAGTGAGCTCTTTGGCTATGAGCGGGGAGCGTTTACCGGCGCCACCACGCAAAAAAAAGGGCGACTGGAAGTGGCTGACCATGGCGTGGTGTTTCTCGACGAGATCGGCGAACTGGCGCCGGGCCTGCAGGTGAAGCTGTTGCGCGTCCTGCAGGAGCGCGAATTCGAGCGCGTGGGCGGGACGCACCCGATCAAGCTGGATGTTCGCCTGATTGCGGCGACCAATCGTAATCTGAATGAGGCGGTGCGGCAGGGGCAATTTCGTCAGGATCTGTATTATCGTCTCGCGGTAGTGAGAGTTACCATGCCGCCCTTGCGTGAGCGTAAGGAAGATATTCCGATGCTGACGCGGCATTTTGTGCAGAAACACGCGAAGCGCTGCAAGGTGAAAGCGAAGCCGGTTTCAAGGGAAGCGATGGCCGCGCTGATGAGCTATGACTGGCCAGGCAACGTGCGTGAGCTGGAGAATGCGATTGAGAGCGCAATGGTGATGGGATCGCCGGACGCAGTGTTGCTCGAGGATTTGCCGGAACGACTGCTGGAGCAAGAGCCGGTGGCGGAGCTTACCGAGGGAAAATATCACGGGAGCGTGAAGCAGTTGAAAAAAGATTTGATCCTCGATGCGGTGGTCGAGACGCGCGGCAACTATGTGGAGGCGGCGGGCATTCTGGGAGTGCATCCGAATTATTTGCATCGATTAATCCGAAATTTGGGACTCAAAGACTCGATCAACGACGCGCTGCGCGAGCCCGCGCGCGGGCGCGGTAGGAACACAGCCTGAACGGCTTGTTTGTGCATGGCTGGCGGGTCGTGAGACAGGCTTGGGGAAATCAGTTTCCTTTTGGCAGCTGCAGTTGAATCAGGCGCCCGGGATCGAGATAAGTTCCCTGCCAGCGCACAGCGACGTGAAGATGGGGCCCGGTGGCGCGACCGGTGCCGCCGCTCAGTGCAATGATCTGGCCGCGCTTCACCGCGTCACCTTCCTTCACTTTGAATTCGGAAAGATGCAGGTAGAGAGTGAGCAGTCCCTGACCGTGGTCGAGGACGACGAATCCCCCCTCGAAGTAAAGGTTTCGCGCCAGCAGGACCGTGCCATCGTTCATGGCGGCGACAGGAGTTCCGGTGGGGACGCGAAAATCGAGACCGAGATGTGGGCTTTGCGCGACGCCATTGAAGATGCGCTGGGAGCCAAAAACATCGGAGATGGATGCTTGGGCCGGTGCGGCAAAATCTCCGGACCACTCGCGCTCGGGCGTGACGCGGCTGAGATAATCCTGCTTGATCTTCACGCCTTCGGCGATTTGCTGCTGCTGTTCCGGCGTGGGCTCGGTAAATTTCTTCTCAACCTGGAGCTCGACTTTAATTTCGGGATACTTGGCGGTGCCGACCGTCAGGTTACGAGAGAGGATCCATCTCTGGTTGGAAGAAATCTGCGGCATACGTTCGCCGGATAATTCGAGCGGGTAGCTTCCGGGCTGAGTTTCAATGCTTGTTCCAGCCAGAGCGAACCAGGTGTTCGATCGTGCGTCGAAACTGAATGTGAGTTGATGGCCGAGCCATGTTCCCGTCAGAGCCGACACTTTGTAGGGCGTGCGAACGCGGACGAGAAAAGGAGCTCCATTGAGCAGTTTCTCCGGCTGGGTGCGTATGAATGACTCAGCAGCAGCGGCCAGGGACGAAGTCAGCAAAACCAGGCAGACCACCAGCAAGGTCGTCCTGCCGCTGCGGCGACGCAGGGCGCCCGGTTCGGACAGCTTGGCAAGTTGTTCCCGCGTGAGCCTGGGCGATTTCCGATCCCGGTGCAGAAGTTGATGCGCCATTCGATAACAGCGTAGCATTCTGCCTCGCTGCGGTGTCTACACTCGTTGGCATGCGAATCCGGGTTCTCACTCTTGTGTTTCTGATGTTCTGCGGCCTGGCTGTGGCGCAGACTGCGGCCAAGCCTGCATTTCGCGCGGATCGCGTGTTGGTGATCAAGAAAGAGCGAACGCTGGAGTTGCTCGATCGCGGAAAAGTAATTAAGACCTATAAGGTCGCGCTGGGAGGCGACCCAGTCGGTGTGAAGACCCGGCAGGGAGATCACAAGACTCCGGAAGGAGTGTATGTGCTCGACTCGCGCAACGCACACAGTCAGTTCTATAAATCGATTCATATTTCGTATCCCAACGCGCAGGACCGCGCAGCAGCGCGAAAGAGCGGCGTCTCGCCGGGAGGAGATGTGTTTGTTCACGGATTGCCCAAAGGATATCGCTTCGTGGGTGCGGCCCACCGACTGAAGGATTGGACGGATGGGTGTATTGCAGTAACCGACGAAGAGATAGATGAGATTTGGGCCGGTGTTCCTGATGGAACGCCGATAGAGATCCGGCCTTAATTGTGAATCGATTCTGGCTCGCGGGCTATGTGGTGCGTTAAGGTGTCTGCCCCATGGGGCCGCCCAGCAATTTCTCAATCGCCTGTGCGAGTACTGCGGGACGAGTAAAACCTTGCCACCGTTGCAGAATCTGGCCCTGAGATGAAATCAGAAACGTGGTGGGGACTTGCTCGACGCGCAACTGGCGAGCGACTCTCGCGTCGGGATCAAGCAGCAACGGGAACTTGAGTTGCCAGTCGTAGCTGGCGTTGAGCACGGCGTCGTGCGCGGGCGGCGAAGCGAGTGCCAGCGCGGAGGCGTCGACTACGGCGACGCGGATTCCGCGTGGGCCGTATTGCTGCGCCATGCTTAGCAGAAATACAACCTGACTGCGCGAAGGCGTGTCGGCAGTATCGGGAACGGTTTCGAGGAATGCGAGCAGAAGAGGCTGCGCGGGCTGGGAGCGGAGATGGAATTCGCCGCCGCGGACATCAGACAGAGTAAGGTCGGGCAAGGTGGCGTCGAGCACAGTGGAGACGGGCTTGGAGTGGCAGGCAGCGGTCAGCATCAGAGTGAACAGGAAAAATGAGCGGAGGGAGAATGCGCAGAACACGACCTGTGCCCGTTTCCTTCTCCGAGCGATGGTTCCGGGTGCATTCATTCGCGGCTTGCGGCCTTCACTGCCAGGCTCCGATGTTGTAACCGGATCCGCTCGGGAGTGGGTTGCCCCAGAAATCCTGCGTTCCCATCGAACATGAGCTGATGCCGTTGCAGACATTGGCGCCGGTGCCGAGAGCCGGCGAGCCGGGTAGCAAGGTGAAAGCCGAAGTCGGGCGGCCGGCGGTGTGATACGTCGGAGTGTTCACCATGGGGTCGGTGTACAGGCTCTGCCGATCCTGACCAGATGCGGATTGGTACGAACTGAGCGTCGTGTAATCGGTGCCGTTGATATTCCAGTCGGATGCGGAGCTGAGCGTCCAATAGATATTGTTGTCGAGGGCAAAATCCGTAGTGGTCTGGATCAGATAGGGCACGGTGGAATAGATGATGTTGTTTTTGAAAAAATTGGCGTTGCCGCCGCTGAAGGAAGCGTCGACGGTGTTGAAGGCAGGTGCGGGCGTGGCAGGATTCCAGTAAAAAGTGTTGTTGTAAACCTGAATGCCGCTAAGCGTGCCGCCGTCCCAGGTATTCATGAAGATCTCACCGGGTCGGGACTGTCTACCAACTGTGCATCATTCGAGCAGACGTTATACCGGATGATGTGGTTGCTGCCGCCCACGCCGTTGGCGCTGAACACGGAGACGCAATAGCCGATGGAATCGTGGCCATAGTTGTATTGGACGATATTGTTGATGTTCCAGGCGTCAATGTCATAGTCGCCGCCATCCCAGGGACTGAAGTCTTGAATGTCGTAGGACTCGTTGTTCTGGATAATGCAGCTCTGACAATACAAGTCCATAAGGCCGCCAGTTGCTCCCGGTCCGCATCCGGGATCGGGAGGGCATTGCCCGCTATTGTGAACCACGTTGTTCTGCATCATGCCGTTGGTCGCGGCAAAGATCGTCATGCCCATTTCATAGATGTTGTAGACAGTGGAGTTTTGGATGGTGATGCCGTTTCCCAGTACCGGTGTGGATGTGTTGAAGGGCGTCCCGGCATCAATGTAAATGCCGTTGTTGACCGTGCTGTCATGCGCGCTCACGCCATCGATGACAACGTCGTTGATAGTTTCCCCGCTATTGCCGATTCCAATAAGAATCTCATCCGAGTCATCGGTAGTGGTGCTAACGTAATTCGCTCCATGCACATTGAGATTGGTCAGCCGGAAGTGAGTATAGGCAGTGTTCGGGGCGCTGCCTACGATGTAGACGCCATACTTGTTTCCACCGACGATTTCCAGATTGTTGATCTCCCAGCCCTGTTGTCCAACCAACTGCACCGCTGCATTATTCATCCCACCCTCAATGATCGGCTGTGGGCCGGTGCCATAAGCATCGATCACGATGGGTGAGGAAGTGGTGCCCGATCCGAGCGGCTCCAATATGCCGTTGCAGGTTGTTCCGCGGTTGAAGAGAATCTCGTCTCCGGGGCTGAAAGTGGTGAAACTGATCGAGGCCAGCGTATTCCACGGGCTGGATTGAGTCCCAGTACCGTTGGTGGCGGCGGAGCAGTCCACATAGTAAGTGGCTCCCGGTGGAGGCGGAGGAGGTGGTCCTGATGATGATGAGCCAGTTGAAGATGACTGGCTCCCGCCCCCACACGAAATCAGGGAAATCGAAGTTAAGAAAACCAGGGCCGGGAAAGCATGGGCTTTAAGTCGATGCCATGGCTTGCCTTGAATCGCGTTCGAGCTATTCATCATGGTCTGCAGAAAGCGGCGATAGTATAAACCGATGCGGAAAGCGGATTGTCAGGAATTGGTAACGAGGGAGACAGGATCGCAGGGGCTCGTTATCTAGATGTGAAGTCGAATGGATAAACCCCAACGACGGAAAAATTTCGCCTGCTACTTCCTGCGGCGGACTTTAGCGGGCACTTTGAGATTGCGTGTCCATCCGTTCCACATAGGGAGCGCGGGCTGGGCTGGCCTCGAATGGATCGGCGAAGTACTGCGTTTCTCGAGCAACCCTGTCGCCCCTGAACTCCATGATGCTCACGGTGTAGGATGGCTTGGCGTCATAGGACAGGATGAATTCCGTGACCCAAAGGTCACCGCCGCCAATGATTCGCTGGACGGTAAAGCGCTTCTTGTTCGGCTGGATTGAGCGAGTGATCTGAATGTTGCGGCGACCGCGTATTCGCTCGCCTGACTGTGGGTATTCCAGGACCGCGTCCTCGTGGTAGATCTGGTGCTCAGTTTCAAAATCGTTGGCATCGGAGGCGGCCCAATGCTGATCCAGTGCCGCGCGTATCTGTCCATCTCGCATCTTACCCTCCTGGGCTGAGGGAGAGCTGGTACTCGTCATGCCCATGTTTGAAGAGATGAAATTTGTATCTGAAAGTTGCCTCGAAGCCGCTGGGTTTGGAGAACTGACGGGACAAATGTCATAGGAATGAGCCAGGCGCGCTGTTTTATGTTACGTGATGCGCCGAAAGGGGCATGCCCGTTGAGGGGTTTGGTGGACCTGGTCGGGATCGAACCGACGACCTCCCCGGCTACGCCGGGGCGGGCTCAGCCTCGATCAATTCCTGAATCGATCGATGGGATTTCCAACTCTTAAGCTGGCGCTCGCGTCGCAGAGCCTCCGGCAGCGTGCTGAATTGCTCCCGATACACCAATTGCCAAGGTCCGCGGCCACTCGTTGATTTGGTTTGCCCTCGATTATGCTCGGCCAACCGCTCGACAG
>JASHOT010000294.1 GCA_030040965.1 Candidatus Sulfotelmatobacter sp.
TAAAAGCAAAAGCGTCGGCGGAGGGCTGCCGCCCCAATTCGCTTGACTTCTGGCAGCGTCGTTAGAGACGGGATGACGCATTGTGAGTCGAAGAGATCCCAGCAAATCGCACCAATACCCTGAAGTCGACGCTTTACGGTGCCCGCTGAATCTGAGAAACTGATTTGTGGCGACCCAATCCCGGCAAAAACAATCCCTGGTGAAACGTAACGCAGTCCGTCATTCCACTGTCAGTCAATCGAAGCCCAACCAGGCCAAGGTCACCCAATCCGAGGGAGACTCGGCCGGCCTCGGCCCATCCAGCGTCAGCCAATCGATTGTCATTCTTGACTTCGGCGCGCAGTATACGCAGCTGATCGCGCGGCGCATTCGCGAGCAGAATGTTTTCTCGGTGGTGCTGCCGTGCACGGCGAAGCTGGCGGAAGTGCGCAGTTACCGGCCTCTCGGCATCATTCTTTCCGGGGCGCCGTGGTCGGTCTATGACAAAGACGCGCCGCCCGCCGATCCCCAAGTTTTTGAAATGGGATTGCCTGTGCTCGGCATCTGCTACGGACTGCAATTCATGGTGCACACGCTCGGAGGTAAGGTTCGTCCGGCCGAGAAGCGCGAATACGGACACGCGGAAATCGACGTGATTTCTTCGTCTGTGCTTTTTCAGGGCATGGCGCGGAAACTCGCCGTCTGGATGTCGCATGGCGACGAGGCGCTCGAACTTCCTCCAGGCTTCGAGTTGATGGCCAAGACCCACTACGCGGTCGCCGGAATTCAGAATGTCGAGAAGCAGTGGTACGCGGTGCAGTTTCATCCCGAAGTGCACCATACGCCGCAGGGCACGCAGATTCTGAAGAACTTTGTCTTCGAAATCTGCAAGGCGAAACCGACCTGGACGCCGCAGCTTTTCATCCAATCGACGGTCGAGCAGATCAAGCAGCAGGTGGGCAACGGACGCGCCATCTGCGCGCTTTCGGGCGGGGTTGACTCGTCGGTGGCGGCGGTTCTCGTGGATCGCGCTTTGCGCGATGCCAAGGGCGAATCGCGCCTGACATGCGTTTTCGTCAATAACGGCGTGCTGCGCAAGAACGAATTCGAGAAAGTGCAGAGGACGTTGCGCGACCGGCTCGGCCTGCATCTTGACGCGGTCGATGCCACCGGGCGTTTTCTAAAGAAACTCAAAGGCGTCAGCGATCCCGAGAAGAAACGCAAAATCATCGGCAACGAGTTCATTAAAGTTTTCGAGAGTGAAGCCCGCCGCATAGAAAAGACGGAAGGCAAGGTGAAGTGGCTGGTGCAGGGAACGCTTTATCCTGACGTGATCGAGTCGCGTTCAGTGCGCGGACCGTCGCAGGTCATCAAGTCGCATCACAACGTTGGCGGGCTGCCCGCCAAGATGAGACTTAAGCTGATCGAGCCGCTGAAAGACTTATTCAAAGATGAAGTTCGCAAAATCGGGCGTGATCTCGGCATGCCGGAAGAAATCCTGCACCGCCAGCCGTTTCCCGGGCCGGGGCTGGCCGTGCGTGTGCTTGGAGAAGTGACTCCGGAGCGCCTGGCGCTGCTGCGCGAATGCGACGACATTGTGGTCAGCGAAATCAAAGAAGCCGGCCTCTATGGAAAAATCTGGCAGTCGTTCGCGGTGCTGTTGCCGGTCATGTCGGTGGGGGTGATGGGCGACGCGCGGACTTACGCTTATACGTGTGCGATCCGGGCGGTCAGTTCGGAAGATGGGATGACGGCCGATTGGGTGGCTTTGCCCCACGATGTGCTGAAGACGATGTCGACGCGAATCGTCAATGAGGTGAAGGGTGTCAATCGCGTGGTCTATGACATTACCTCGAAGCCGCCTGGAACCATTGAGTGGGAGTGAGGCCGGCTGTCAGCTCTCAGTTGTCAGCCGTTGCCCAAGGCGAACAGCGCTGGGTCCGCTCGTAAGCCGTACGACGAGCACGTGGTCGAAACATTCCTGAATGGGCTTGCTGCCCGAATCTGACCGCGCCTATTACTTCCGTTTACCTTCTAAAGCATCTCCCCTTGTGCCCTTACCGGATTCGTCCTACAACCACATTCACACTGCGCGCCACTAATGAACGTTTGGGCGACGCCGATAAGACTTGGGAAGGTGCCAGCCATGTTCTCCAAGGCGACGATTTGCGAGTCAACGAGTTCGAAGCCCGCGGTTTCCTGCCACGCTGTTCTACTCAGCCTGATTTGGCCAATTCTGTTCACCGCGACGGCGGCGCTGGCCCAGACCTCGCTCGACGACGTGCACGTCGCCACCCGCGAAAAGCCGGTTACGCTGGCGACTGCCGCGTACGGTTCCGACGCGGATGTATTCCCCGGACGGGCGTTGATCCATACGAGCGCGGAACTGGTCATGGTTCCCGTAACGATCACCGACCAGATGAATCGGCCGGTTATGGGGCTGCAGCAGGATAATTTTCGGCTGTTTGAAAATAAGGATCAGCAGGTGATCAAGAATTTTTCCAGCGACGATGCGCCGGTTTCGATCGGCATCATCCTCGATACCAGCGGCAGCATGGCCTACAAACTGGAAAATGCCCGCGATGCGGTCCTGCAATTCTGTGAAGCGGCCAATCCGCAGGACGAATTCTTTTTAATCACCTTTGCCGACGAGCCGCATCTGGTCGAGGACTTCACAACAGACGCCGGTCGGGTGGCTAACGATTTGCTAGGCGCGCGTTCCCATGGGCGCACGTCGCTGCTGGACGCGGTTTACATGGCCCTGGGTGAGATGCGCAGCGCCCGTTATTCGCGCAAGGCTCTGCTGATTCTTTCCGATGGTGGCGACAATCACAGCCGCTATAGCGAGCATGACGTCCGTTCGGCGGTCAGAGAATCAGATGTTCTCATTTATGCCGTCGGCACCTACGACCGTTATGTGAATACGGAGGAAGAGTTGCTTGGTCCGGAGTTGCTGCGTTCGATCACGAGCCTGACTGGGGGACAGACCTTCACCCTCAGCAACCCGAACGACATGCCCGTCGCAACCCATTCCATCGGCGCCCAGCTGCGCCACCAGTACGTGCTGGCCTACGAACCGCAAGTTCGACCGCACGATGGCAAATGGCACAAGATCAGGGTCAAGCTGTACCTTCCGGGCAAGTTGCACAACCTGTTTCTGCACATCGATGCGCGTACTGGCTACTATGCACGTGAAGGTGGCGCCGTACTCGCCGCGCGGTAGTTTGCGCGATCTGACAGGACGCCGGTTGTGAGCCAGGAAAGTCGGAGGAGACGGTCTTCTCCCCCGGCTGAGTGAATCTAGCTGTCCCGATGCACCGTATCCATTGAAAAGGCGGGCAGACATAAGGCGATGTACTCCGCGCCGCCGTCGTTCGGAGTCGAATAGCGCACCCATTCTCCAGCATGAGCGATCACGGCCTGCCCGGCATGAAGTTCGATCGAGCCACTCTTGTGTTCCACGCGCAATGTTCCCTTGAGCACGACGGTGAATTCGTCGAACTCGGGGGTCTGTCCGGGTTCGATCCAGCCTGCCGGACTGCGCATATGGGCGACGCTGGCAGTTGTCGTTTTGGTGTTGACGCGGCCAATATATTCGTCGATAAGTTTTGGCTTGTTTCCTGCCGCTTGAATGCGCGTGGCCTGCGGGATGAGTGTCGGCATGCTTGAGTAGAGTACAGCATGGAGCGCTGGCAGCCTGCGAGTTCAGCGTCGGTGGCCAGCGAGGATCAGACGTTCCTCACTGACCACCAACCAAGAGCGGCCGAACTACGGACACGGGTACGGTGTGGGCGGTGTTCCGGGCGTGCCAGGAATTATTGTCGGCGGTCCGGGAATGCCGCCGGGTCCTGGCGGTCCCGGAATGGTTGTTGACGGCGTGCCGGGCGTGCCCGGTGTCCAGCAAGTGCCGGAGCTGCTCGGCATGGCGGGTGGCGGAGGGACGTACGGCACAGGCCGCGGCATGACCGGCTGCACCGCAACTTGAGACTGTCCTGATTGCTGCACTGCCTTGGCCACTTCGTCCTGCTGCAACGTTACCGGTTGCTGGAGTGTCATCTCGGCGGGCGCTCCAACATCGAGAAAGAAATGGCGCGAGCTGCCGATCACTGCGAAGGAGGCGACGAAACCGGCGACCCCGCCAATTCCCGCCCCGATGATCGCGTTTCGGGCGCTATTGCCGGGAACAGTCGCGCTCGATGTGAGGCAATTGGGAGGCGGTCCGGTGCAGCCGGGCGGGAGCGTACTCGTGATTGTGCTCGAGGATCCGCCAACGGAGTGGCCGATCAGGGCGCCGAGTCCGGCGCCACCTAAGGGCAAGAGAAAGGCGGCAGCTCCACGGTTCGGGCCTGGGTCGCGCAGCGCATAGCCGTCAGGCGTCTCAAGCGTGAGCGGGCCGGAGATCGGCGCAACGTAGCCGTCCGGAAAGGTAACCGACGCTGATTGCAGGCGGAGTTCGCCGCGTCCACTTTCGCGGCTGACCTTGTCGACCTGTCCCTGGAAAAACGTCCCCGGCGGAATCACGACTTCGTTGCCGGCGTCGACCGGCGAGCTGACTTGCGCGTAGATGTCATCGCCACGCCGAGTCGATCGGCTTTGCACGGGCTGCGTCAGCACGAGCGCGAAGCGGGTGCCGGCGGGAATGGTAATCGTGGCGCGCTGGTTGTTGGCCTGCATCTGGGGCGCAGGAGAATTCTGTTGATCCGCCGCAGGTTGATCTTGTCCTTGGGGTGGTGCTTGCGCCGGTTCTTGCGCCAGACACATCTGCGCCAGGGACATGAGACTGAAAAATAGAACCGCGACTAATGCCACGAAAGTTTTTGGGTGAAGTGAGTGAGAGTTTGAGGTTGACGATACGCTTCGACGACAGGGACGACGGAACGGCATGTTGCACCTCTCTCGAAAGCTGTTCGAGTGGCGCTTTCGAATTGTGAAGGCGGGCGGGGAAACTCGCCTTCTGCAGCTTGGACTCACACGCCTGCACAAAAGGTATCGATTGTGCAGGTAAAGGTTTGCAAAAAGATGGTAGCGATTTGTAAAGCCGCGCGGGACGCTGGGTTCTGATGAATTTTGCAACAGCGACGGCTGGTCTTTTCCAGATTCGCCATCGTCATTTCTAGAAAGGTGAGCGCCGATGTTATTCAGCTTTGTCGGAAACCCAGCGCGAGACGGCTGTGACCATTTTGCGCGGCGCGAAGCGCGTGGATTGAGCGATGATCCAGTTGCGTGCTCCACTGATTGCCATGGTGCGACCTTCCATCAGGGCACGATAACCGTCCAGTGCAACTTTCTCGGCATTCATGGCGCCGAATTTCTTGAAAAGGCGGGTTACATCGTTGCCCGCCCGTGCGGCGAATCCTGTGTGCGTCGCTCCGGGACAGAAACACGTCACCGTGACCCCACTGTCGTGCACCTCATTCGCAATCGCTTCTGAGAACGAAATCACATATGCCTTGGTGGCATAATAAACGGCCATGAGGGGGCCGGGCTGAAAACCGGCGGTGGACGCGACGTTCATGATGCGGCCCGAGCCGCGTTTGATCATTCGCGGCAGGAACAGGCGAGTCAGTTCCGTTAGCGCGGTGATGTTGAGCGCGATCTGGCCGAGAATGTCGTCTTCCGACATTTGTGCAAACTCGCCGAACGCGCCGAAGCCGGCGTTGTTGATGAGGATGTCGACCGCGATCGATTCGCGCTGCAGCTGGTCAAAGAGAAATTTCGGTGCGGGCGGAGCCGCGAGATCGAGAGCGAAAGTCTTGATTGCGACTCCGGCGGATTGCAGTTCCGCTGCAACCTGCGCCAGCTTGTCCGTGCTGCGCGCGACGAGAACAAGATCATGCTGGTCGTGGGCGAAGAGCTTGGCTAATTCGTATCCGATTCCGCCGGAAGCGCCGGTGATGAGTGCTGTAGACATTGGCGCTGGTTCCTCCCTGAATGCGCATACATGCTAACTCACCTCCATCTGCGCCACCGAACCGTTCATCCAAATCTCGCACGCATCAATAGATGCGGTCCGGTCAGCAGGTTCCGTTTTGGCAAGAGTATCGTATGCCGCACCTTTTAATCCGGAGATTTTCGAATACACTACCTGACGTCGGTTCCCGTACTGACTGAAAACCTGGTTTCAGGGGAAGATGCCGATGTCATTTCGTTCTGTTTTCATCGCGGTGGTAATTGCCTTTGCCCTCATCCTGTCAGCATTTCTTGTGAACCGCGCTCGCCCGAAAGGCGAAACCGAGCAAGCCTCGGCAGATTTCGTGCGTGCTTCGGGCAAATGTGCCGAGTGCCATCAGCGCCTGCAATATTCGGTGGTGCACGAATATGAAATGAGCAAGCACGCGCAAAAGAACATCAGTTGCCTCGATTGCCATCAGCCCGCGGCGGGACAGGAAAAGAAAGATCATCACGGATTCGTCATCGCCAGCGTTCGCCTGACCGCTGCAAACTGCCGCAGTTGCCATGAACAGATCTATCGGCAATTCGTACGCAGCCGGCATGCGGCGCCTGCATGGGCCGCGATCTATGGCGAAAAAGGGCTGACGCCCGAGCAGGTGAATTTTTCCGAAACGTATCAGCCCGGAGGAACGCGCCGGCCGCCCCATCCCTTTGTTGTCGCCGAAGGAGGTCCGGCGATGGCAAGCGGATGCGAGCAATGCCACAGCGTGGGCAAACCCAATCCGGATGGCACGATCGGCACCTGCACGGCCTGCCATACGCGGCACACCAGTTCGGTTGCGATCGCGCGGCTGCCTTCGACCTGCGGGCAATGCCATCTGGGTCCCGATCATTCGCAGATCGAAATCTACGAGGAGTCAAAACACGGCGTCATGTTTGCGGCACAAGAGAGTCTGCTGAACCTCAACGCCGATCCCCAGAACCTGACGACGCGCGATATGTTTGTTCCCACCTGCGCGACCTGTCACATGAGCGGCATCAACGGGTTGGGCGTCACCCACGATCCCTCCGAGCGGCTCTCGTATTACTTGGCGAACGCCATCACCGAGAAGCGGCCCAACTACGCGGCGGCGCAGGCCAAAATGAAGCAAGTGTGCGCCCAGTGCCACACACCGGTGATTGTCGACGGGGTCTACGACCGGGCTGAGAAAGTCGTGGCGGCAACTAACGAGAAAGTATCGGCGGCCAAGGCCCTGGTCGACGGCCTCCGCAAGGACGGTGTGCTGAGTGGGCCGCCATTCTCGATGCCGATCGATTTCGTCTACTTCGACTTCTGGCACTACGACGGGCGCACCGCCAAGCATGGCGCCTTCATGGGCGGAGCCGATTTTGTGCAGTGGCATGGGAACTACCCGATGCTGAGGAAGTCGGCGGAACTGAAGGCCATGGCGGATGAATTGAGAGGAAGCCATGGAAAGAAATAAATGGGAATCGCTGGAGTCATGGCTGCTGGTTGAGGTGTTCTGTCTGTTCAATCTGGCCTTTCTTACTCTTGATATTTACCTGGCGCATTCCTTCAACGAATTTCGCAAGTGGCAGGAGTACGCGCCCCTGTACTTTTCTGCCAGTGCGCCGTTGCTGCTGGCCGCGGGACTTGCTTTGCGAAAGCGATGGCCGTCAGTGTGGACGGACCTCGGTTATCTCGTCGGATGGGGCGCCATAGTGATGGGGCTGGCCGGCGTCGTGCTGCACCTGAACAGCCTCTTCTTTTATGAGCGCACGCTAAAAAGTCTGACCTACTCGGCGCCATTCATCGCGCCGCTCGCCTACGTGGGGGTGGGGTTTCTGCTGGTGATGAATCGGATGGTCGATTCGAAGTCGAAGGAGTGGGCGGAGTGGACGCTGTTTTTCACCCTCGGTGGTTTCCTGGGAAATTTCGGACTCACGCTGAGTGATCATGCGGAAAACGGTTTCTTTTACTCGACGGAATGGGCGGGAGTGTGGGCGAGTGCGATTGCGGTTGGTTTCCTCGTGACGCCTTTGCTGGTGCAAGTCTCGAAGTCATTCGTCCTGCTATGTGCTGCGATTCTGTTGGCTGAGGCGAGTGTAGGTGCCTGGGGGTTCGTACTGCACGCCATGGCGAATCTTCACGGGCCCTCGACGCATGCGCTGAAGAACTTTACTTTTGGCGCGGCTCCATTTGCACCCCTGCTGTTTCCTAATCTGGCCATGTTGGGATGGATTGCGCTGTGGCGTTTATGGAAGGTGGCGCAGGGATAGGTTTGCGGGGCGGAGGAATGCCTCCGCCCCTACACAAAGACTCGCGACCCAAGCTTTCGCGGGCAAGCGTGCCCGCGCCACATAGTTACGCGTGCACCAGTTCCACGCCGTAGATCGAGTGCCAGCTGGTCGCGGCTTTCAGCTTGTCGTTGACGTTGTTGATGTTCTTCACGCCTTCAGTTTCCAGCCACTTGCGGAAGGCCGCCGCTCCCTGCTTGGCGTAGACCGGGATTCCATCTTTCCAGGTGGCGCGTCCGCAGAGAACGCCATTGAATTTGACTCCGGATTCTCCGGCCAGTTCGAGCGTTTCGGAAAACTCGGCGTTGCTCACGCCGGCTGAAAGATAGATGAAAGGTTTCGTCGCTGCGGCCGCCGCGGTGTGAAATAAATCGATCGCTTCTTTTTTGGAATAGGCCTTCTGCCCGCCGAATGACTTGCAGCCTTCGACGAACTTCATATTCACCGGGACCTCGACCTTGAGCACGTCGACACCGTAGCGATCTTTAGAGAATTCGCGCATGCTTTCGGTGACGATGTGCGGTTTTTTCCTGGCATATTCCAATCCCTTTTCATCGGCGCCCTCGTCATAGCCGACGAATTCGAGGAAGAACGGGATGTCATTGGCGCGGCATTCGTCGCCAATGCGCTCCACCCACGCATGCTTGGTCTCATTAATGTCTTTCGGATCGTACGGCGTGTAGTAGAGAAGAATCTTCACGCAGTCAGCCCCGGCTTCTTTCAGGCGTCGAGTCGACCAGTGGTCGAGCAGATCGGGAAGGCGTCCGGGGCCAGTCTTGTCGTATCCGGTTTTTTCGTAGGCGAGGAGCAGCCCGGCGTTTTTTGCCCGGCGCTTGGAGGCGGGCAGTCCCCACTCGGGATCGAGCAGAATGGCCGACGCGTGCGGCGTGAGCACTTCGGTGACCAGCGATTTGAATTCTTCCATCTGGGCATTGGTGACTTCGCCGCCGCCCTTCTCCTTGGACAGGGACTTCTGCAGCGAGCCGCGCTGGTCCATGGCAGCGGCCGCGATGACGCCGCGCTCGTTGGAAACTTTTTTCAGTCCGGCAAGTTTTCCGGGGGTGAGCTTCATGAGAATCCTCCTAAGGTGGAAAAGAAAGATGAATGCTGCGGAACCAACAATTGTAAACCACTGACGAGAAAAATCGCGGCGTGGGAATCAGCGATCGCTTAGCATGTTTCAAAACGGTTTCACGTAGTCCAATTCTGCACTTTCAGCCCGTGGATGCGTCGAAATTCCTTCTCGTTGTTGGTGACCAGTGTAAGTCCAGATGCCACGGCGTGAGCGGCGATCCAGAGATCATTGTTGCTGATTACTTCTCCCCTCGATTCGAGATCGGCACGAATGCTGCCGTACGTCTCGGCCGCGGCTTCCGGTAGTGTAAGGCAGGGTAAGCGTCCCATGAGGGCACGCAGTCGTTCCAAGTCATCTGGCCGCCGACCGCGCTTGGAGGCGCCAAAGAACAGTTCACCGTAGGAGATGATCGAAACCGCAGCTTCGCCGGGGCGGAGCCTGACAAATCGACGAACGACCTCCGACCTTCCTTGCCGGATGTAGATGAAAATATTGGTATCAAGCAGGTAGCGAAGTTCCATTTGAGGGATCCTACGGTGAGGCGATCACGGACTACAGGCCGTCGCGTTTCTGCGGCGGCCCGTCATCTTCAGCGGCGGCAAGCAAAACATCCTCGGGCAAGTCCATGATCAGTTCAAGGGCTCGGCGCATGTCGTCGTTTTTCTCCCGCAGGACGATTTCGTCGCCGCGCCGGAAGATTTCGACTTCCTTCCCATTGAAGCGGAACTCCTTGGGCAAACGAAGCGCCTGGCTGTTTCCCGATCGAAATACCTTGGCGGTTGGCATCGTTTGGTCTCCGTATATACACCAAGTATATACGCAGCGACGCCCAGCATCAAGAGAGAAAGGGGTGGTATCGTGGTATGACCAATTTTTAATACGGGAAAGGGCCTTCATCATGCCGATCGCATCCATCAATCCCGCCACAGGCGAAGTCGTCAAGACATTTACTCCGCTAACCGACGCCGAAGTCGAAGAGAAGATCCAGCGGGCTGTCATCGCCTTTAAAGCCGAGCGCAAAACGCCATTTTCCGTCCGCGCCGAGCGGATGACCAAGGCGGCCAAGATCATTGAGCGCGATAAAGATAAATTCGCCCACTTGATGACGCTCGAAATGGGCAAGCCTTACAAGCAGGCCGTGGCCGAAGCGGTGAAGTGCACGACCGCGTGCTATTTCTACGCCGAAAATGCCGAAAAGATCATGGCCGACGAAGTAGTCGAGACCGGCGCGAAGAAAAGTTTCATCCGCTACCTGCCGCTCGGCCCGATTCTCGCGGTCATGCCCTGGAATTTTCCCTTCTGGCAGGTCCTCCGCTTTGCCGCACCGGCGCTGATGGCGGGAAACGTTGGATTGCTCAAACATTCCTCCAATGTGCCGCAGTGCGCGCTGGCGATTGAACAGATTTTTCTCGAAGCCGGATTTCCCGAGGGCGTTTTTCAAACGCTGCTCATCGGTTCGGCGCAGGTCGACGCGCTGCTCAACGATCCACGCATTCGCGCCGCGACCCTCACCGGCAGCGAGCAGGCCGGCATCCAGGTGGGCGTAGGCGCTGCCAAGCGAATCAAAAAAGTTGTGCTCGAACTGGGCGGCAGCGATCCGTTCATCATCATGCCCTCCGCTGATCTCAACACTGTTTTGGATACCGCCGTGTTCGCCCGCATCCAGAACAATGGTCAGTCGTGCATTGCCGCGAAGCGTTTCATCGTGGCTGAGCCAATCGCCGATGAATTCGAGAAGAAATTTGTGGCCAAAATGGAGGGCCTGAAGATCGGCGATCCCTTCGACGAGAAGACGGAACTGGGCCCGCTTTCGACGCCCGATGCGGTCAAGGATCTCGACGCCGACGTGCAGAAAACGGTGAAAGCAGGCGCGACGCTGCTGACGGGGGGCCATCCGATCAAACGTCCGGGGAACTTTTATGCTCCGACCGTGCTGACGAATGTTCCGAAAAACTCGCCGGCCTATGGCGAGGAATTCTTTGGCCCGGTGGCCTCAATTTTTCGGGTCAAGGATCAGGACGAGGCGATCCGTGTCGCCAACGACGTGCGCTTCGGCCTGGGCGCCAGCGTCTGGACCAATGATGAAAAAGAGCGCGAACGCTTCATCAACGAGATTGACGCGGGGATGGTTTTCATCAACAAGATTGTCGCGTCAGACCCGCGCATTCCTTTTGGTGGGGTGAAGGCGTCGGGACACGGACGTGAACTGGGCGTGGTAGGAATTCGCGAATTCGTGAACGCTAAAACCGTATGGGTCGCCTAGTTGTTGACGTCAGCTATAGATACCGTGGGAAAGTTGAAAGCTTTATCGCGTCTAGCTCTCCGGCAACGGCTGGGTTTCTGTCGGCAACGGCTGTGGCGTGAGAGAGTGGTCCAGAAGCAGATCCACCCATGGGCAGGAGTCAGCCTCAAAGCGGTGGACGGCGACTTCCATCTTGTCGCCCATGCCATCGTATCGAATCCAGACAACGCGAAAGCGCGCCGTCTTGCCACCGCATAAGATTCCCACGACGTCGCCGGAGCGGAGGCCGGTATCCATTCCCGAAAGCAGTGCGCCGCTCAGGCTGATGTCGCGCGCACGGGCCTCCTGCCGGAAGCGTTTCCCAGCTGAGTCGACGCCCCAGACTGTGAGTGCGAGGTCACAGGGCGTCCTTGGTTCGCTTCGACGATCAATCATGCGGATGATTCCCATACTGCGTTGGGCCTAATACCGTATCGGCTCAAGACGTCCTGCCCAAGACGTGTTGTAGAAGACCGGAAGCTGAGATTCCTATCCCTCAATTTCCAGTGGTCTGCAAGTCACGCGAGGTCACGGCAAGTCCGAGGCTTGATTGTGGAGAGCGGCCGTCAGGTCCAGCTCATGGAGATGCCTGGACTCGCAATGCCCATTCGCTTACATCCACAGTAGCGCGGGCGAGGCTGCGGATAAAGCAGTCCCAGAGTGTTCTAATTCGAAAAAAGCCTAGCCGGTTTCGCTTCGGGAACGGACCGAAAAAGG